>NZ_JAUSCC010000052.1 GCF_030651745.1 Methylophaga sp. | reverse complement strand
TGAAGATGAATTTTTAAATAGCTGGCGTCTGCGTAATGTCATCCGTAAATACTCGGATCACATCAATATGCCAATCATCATGCAAAAAGAGCCAGTGCCTGACGAAGAAGGCAAAATCGATGAAAGCATCATCGAAGACGAAACAGTTAATAAAGCCACCGCATTATGGACCTTGGCTAAAAACGACATCAGCGAAGAACAATATAAAGAGTTCTACAAGCAAATCGCTCACGACTTCCAGGATCCTATGAGCTGGAGTCATAACAAGGTCGAAGGTAATACCGAATACACTTCATTGCTGTATATCCCGTCCAAAGCACCGTTTGATCTGTGGGATCGCGATCGCATGCATGGCATTAAGCTGTATGTGAAACGTGTATTCATCATGGAAGACAGCGAACAGCTGATGCCACGTTATTTGCGTTTTATCCGCGGTGTCATTGATACCAACGATTTGCCGTTAAACGTATCACGTGAAATTTTACAAAGCAGCAAAGTCATCGACACCATTCGTGCCGCTTCAGTGAAGAAAATCCTTTCTGAACTGAACAAAATGGCCAACAACGAACCGGAACAATATGCCGAGTTCTGGAAAGAATTTGGTCAGGTCATCAAAGAAGGTCCGGGCGAAGACTTTGCTAACAAAGAAGCCTTAGCCAAACTGCTGCGTTTTGCCAGCACTGAGTCTGGTAATGCCGATCAAACTGTCTCACTGGAAGACTATGTCAGCCGGATGAAAGACAAGCAGGACAAAATCTATTACATCACTGCCGAAAGCTATGCCGCAGCGAAAAACAGCCCGCATTTGGAAGTGTTCCGTAAAAAAGGCATTGAAGTACTGCTGTTGACTGACCGCGTCGATGAATGGCTGGTCAATTCACTGACCGACTTTGATGGCAAACATCTGCAATCGGTTGCCAAAGGCGATCTGGATCTGGGTGAGCTGGAAGACGAAGCAGAGAAAAAAGCCCACGAAGAAGTTGAGAAAAACTTCGAAGATCTGATTGAACGGGTCAAGAAAACGCTGGATGACAAAGTAAAAGATGTCCGCATCACTCATCGTCTGACCGATTCACCAGCCTGTCTGGTGGCCGACAATTACGATATGAGCGGTAATCTGGAACGTATGCTCAAAGCTGCAGGCCAACAGGTATCTGCCAGCAAACCGATTCTGGAACTTAATCCGGAACATCCAATGGTCGCCAAACTGAAAGACGAACAGAACGATGAACAGTTCGGTGATTGGACATCCATCCTGTTTGACCAGGCCTTACTGGCTGAAGGCGGACAACTGGAAGACCCAGCCAGCTTCGTGAAAAAACTCAACGCAATGCTATTGCAACGCGCTTAATCTGAAACCGGCCCATTACTCTGTTTCAGTCAGAGTAATGGGCTTTTTTCATTTTTAGTTTTTCCTCATGTCATTGTTCTGGAAATAAACCAGGCATCCAGCGACTTGCCAATGTAGCGGGAAAAGCTATGCGCAAAGGTGCTCGTGAACTTGCAGATTTCAATGCACCTGACTCAATAAGAGTCGCAGTAACTCGTCTTGCCGTACGATCACTAACCCCCAATATTTCAGCGACTTCTCCACGTTCCAGTTCTCCTCTATAGAGAATGGCTCGTAGAACAGCATCTGATTTAGGTGCAAGTCGTCCTGCCCGTATTTCCTCTTCTGCCCACAGTACAATGCGATCTTTTAACCGCTCTGGTTTCATCAGATTGATCATGAATTGAATCTGATCGATGCAGACCTGCAGGAAAAATTTAGTAAAAGAGGCCAGTGCTGCCTCACTTAATGTTCCCCGTCCATCATGGTCACCGTGCCTTGTCGCATCACAAGCTTGTAGATGTCGTTTGTACTCTGCTTCCTTGCGAGCGAGTCCTCTGGCAACAGACCATAATCCTGTTGTGTTTAATGAATTACGCAGCATGGCATAAGAGATCAGACGTGCGGTTCTTCCATTTCCATCAACAAAAGGGTGAATCCATAATAATCGGTGATGCGCATATCCAGCCGCGAGGATTGACTCAATTCGTCCAGCGTTGCTGTAGACCTCATTCATACGATCCATAAACCTAGGTATAGCACCTGGGGAAATAGCCACATGATGACCGACTTTGACATCCTTTTCTCTGAATGCTCCCGGTATAACAGGAATACGTTCGCTGGTTTCTGGCATTTCGACAAAGAGAAGTTCTGGTGGTAGCTGCTCACAAAAGCGTCGATGAATTTCCTGGGTCATTGTTGGGGAGAAGGGCGGTTCGGTTAAACCGTCTTCATCAATCCATTTCTGAACGGCGATATGTGCTTTTGCCTCAAGCTGAAGATCTCGTTTTTCTGGATTGGAGCTGTAATCATCATTTAAGGCTCGTTCGATATCGATGGGATGCGTGTTATGACCCTCGATCAAGTTGCTGTAATAGCAGTTCATGGAACGGATGAGTTCTACCAACGATGATGCGATCGACTTGGGTAAACTGCTTTGGAAAGCAGCTGCTTGTGCGACTAAATCAACTGCAAGATCATTCAGTTCCTCTTTATATGGTGAGCTGGCGCTGACCATTAAAGGTTCGAATAAGCCTGTTGATTCATTGTTGTCTTTGACCATTGTATTGCCTGTATTATGGCCGATTACTATACCGGTTGGTAATTCAAATTTTTTCAAATATAGCATGTGCTTACCGTATTGGTAAGCGCTTTATTTATTGCTTAATTGGCCGGTTAGTTGGCCGCTTTGGTGACCAGCTTAACAGATCCTTTAAATCTAAATCACACACCACTTGATAAAACCCTGCCAGCAACTCACAATCTAACCCCTCGATATACAACACTGAACCATCGCGAAGGATAGCGCCGATGAACATAACTAAAAAACAGCTTGATTTGGCAGTAAAGCAAGATCTTATCTCGCAGGATCAGGCGGATAAGCTGTTCGATTTCTTTAAGTCCCAGCCGACCACGGGCCCCAGTTTTGACTTTACTCATGTGCTTTATTACATGGGCGGTTTGATTGCCATTGGGGCGATGACATTGTTTATGACCCTGGGCTGGGAAAGTTTTGGCGGCTGGGGGATATTTTTCATCAGTCTGGCCTATGCTGGTGTGGGTCTGAAACTGGCAAATCGATTTCAGACAAAAGGTTATGCCGTTCCCGCCGGGATTTGTGCAGCTTTTGTTGTCGCGCTCACGCCATTAGCTTTGTATGGTTTGCAACAGGCAATGGGCTGGTGGCCGGATGATACTGTTTATCGCGATTATCATCGCTATATACAGTGGCATTGGCTGTATATGGAATTGGGCACGCTGATCGTTGGGGCAATGATTTTCTATCGCTACCGTTATCCATTTTTGCTGATGCCGATTGCGGTGACGCTGTGGTATCTGTCGATGGACATTGCAGCCATGATCGTTGGTGGCTATGCCAACTTTGAATTGCGGGCGTTAGTATCAATGTATTTTGGCCTGGCGATTACACTGTTTGCGTTCTGGGTGGATATGCGGGGATACAAATCGGGCGATTATGCGTTCTGGTTGTATTTGTTTGGGGTGATCGCGTTTTGGGGTGGCATGACTTCGCAATACTCAGATAGCGAGCTGTCGAAATTCATCTATTTCATCATCAACTTATTCATGATTGGCGTCGGTGTATTGATTGCCCGTCGGGTATTTGTAGTGTTTGGCGCACTTGGCTCGGCATTTTATCTTGGCCATCTTGCCAATGAAATTTTCAAGGACAGTTTGTTGTTTCCGATTGCACTGACGGCTATTGGCTTGGGGCTCATTTATCTCGGCGTGTTATGGCAGAAACATGAACGGCAAATCAGTGAAAATCTGCAAGCATATTTGCCAACAGCTCTACGGGAGTTTTTAGCGGCTAAAAACAGCTGAAAGTTTATGACTTGAACTTCACACGCTTAAACCCCACTTGATGACAGATACGTTAAAATGCCGTTTATCACACGGCATTTTCTATTGCCCATCATCACTCGCTAGATGCAGTATGAGGAACCATCATGCAAGACGACGCCATTCAGGCAGATCATTTACAACGTTTTATTTTCGATAATGCTGCTATTCGTGGTGAATGGGTGCAGCTCAAACAAACCTGGACGACAGTTAAAGTTCAACGCGAATATCCTCCTGCGGTAGCCTCTTTATTGGGGCAAATGCTTTCTGCAGCTGCGTTACTGGCCGAAACCGTCAAAATGTCTGGCCGTCTGGTGTTGCAATGTCGTTCCAATGGACCAGTGTCATTGTTAATGGTTGAATGCACCAGTGACCATACCTTACGCGGACTGGCAAACTGGAATGGCGAAATCGCCGATGATGCCACCATGCAAGAATTGCTGGGAGAGGGGAATCTGGCAATCACTATTGAAAATGTCGAAGCCAAACAACCTTATCAAGGTATTGTCAGCGTGCAGGGCGAAACCATCGCGGAAATGCTGGAAATGTATTTTGCACAGTCTGAGCAATTAAAAACCCGCATCTGGTTGGCGACAGATGAACATACTGCTGGCGGATTAATGCTGCAGCAATTGCCTGAACAAGATCCCGAGCAACATGATGAGAACTGGAATCGAATCAGTTTTCTGGCCGACACCGTTACCAATGAAGAACTGCTGAATCTGGATGCAGTCTCGTTGTTATATCGTTTATTTCATGAAGAAATGGTGAGGCTATTGAGCACAACGGTATTGGAATTTGCCTGTACCTGTTCGCGTCAGCGTGTGGCTGATACTATCAAGCTACTTGGAAGGCAGGAAGCTGAAGAGATTATCGCCGAACGTGGCCTGGTCGAATTGGCCTGTGAGTTCTGCAATACGCATTATCGATTTGATCCGGTGGATGTAGCAGGTTTATTCAGTGACCCGCTGAACATTCAAAATGACTCAGATACTTTGCATTAAGCAGGAGTAATCATGGCGCATATTGTCATTATCGGAGCGAGCACCGGCGGATTACCCGCTGCTTATGAATGCAGAGCCGCTCTCGACAAAACGCACCATATCAGCGTCGTTTCCAATACGCCCATTTTTCACTTTGTGCCCAGTAATCCCTGGGTAGCAGTGGGTTGGCGCAAACGATCCGATATCAGCTTTGAACTGACCGGCGTTTTATCCAGTAAAAACATCGATTTCTACGACTCAGGTGTTACCAAAATCAAACCCGAGACAAATCAGGTTTTATTGGGTGATAACACCATCCTCAACTACGACTATCTGATTGTAGCCACCGGTCCACAACTTGCTTTTGATGAAATCGAAGGTTTTGGTCCACAGGCTTATACGCATTCCATCTGCACCGTGGGTCATGCCGAAGACAGTTATCATGCCTGGCGTGATTTACTTAAAAATCCGGGGCCGATAGTAGTTGGGGCCGTGCAAGGTGCTTCCTGTTTTGGTCCTGCCTATGAATTTGCCTTGATCATGAATCGGGCATTACGTAAGGCCAAAGTGCGGGATAGAGTGCCGATGACTTTTGTCACTCCTGAGCCCTATATCGGTCATATGGGCTTAGGTGGGGTAGGCGACTCCAAAGGGTTGTTAGAATCCGAGTTTCGCAAAAATGATATCAAGTGGATCACCAATGCTCGGGTTAAATCTATCGCCAAAGGCAAAATGCTGGTGGAGCAGGTGGACGATAATGCCGAGACCATCAAAACGCATCAACTGGCATTTGATTTCAGCATGTTGATCCCTGCGTTCAAAGGGGTGGATTGTATTGCCAATCTTGACGAAGCGCTGGTCAACCCCAGAGGTTTTCTGAAAGTTGATGAATTCCAGCGTAATCCTGCTTATCCCAATATCTATGGCGTTGGAGTCTGTGTGGCAATTCCGCCAGTTGAAGCCACAGCGTTACCAGTTGGTGTTCCTAAAACCGGCTATATGATTGAAAGCATGGCCAAAGCGGCGGTGGCCAATATTCAGGCTGCCATTGAAGATCGTCCAATCGTAACGCGAGCCAGTTTGAATGCTGTCTGTCTGGCAGATATGGGACATACCGGTGCTGCATTTGTCGCCTTGCCGCAAATTCCACCACGTAACCTGGCCTGGATGAAAAAAGGTCGCTGGGTTCAGTGGGCAAAAGTCGCCTTTGAAAAATACTTTCTGTTCCGTATGAAACATGGTCTGCCAGAACCATTCTACGAACGCTGTTTGCTGCGTTGTTTCGGGATCAGCAAAACCAAATAGCTTTAATTTAATGGCTGCGTGAAACGCCGTTGACATAACGGAGAATTCGAGCTTTCGCTTGGCTTGTCTCAGTGCTATAAGTCTATTTTGATTACCCTAAATGCGCTTTTCATATTTAAACCAACTGCTAATTAATTGCTAATTTTGCAAAAATTAGCAATTGGGTGTAACTTACAAATAACTACTAATTTCTACTAAATTAGCAATTCGTTGTGTGAGTTCAGAAATTATGAAAATACCGTTATCTCCCCCACGCTTGGAGCAACTTTTGGAAGAAGTCCCAGCGGGTGAATTTCAGAAATTGTTTGGTATCTCACCTATTCAGGGGCAACGATATCTCCATTGGGATGAATTGCGTCATAGAACACCGCCAAATAATCTTACCTCTGAGTTGTGGTGGCTGGGGATTAAAGTCGCTCGAAAGGGCATGATGAAAACAATTCCCTTGATAGATAAACATGGGCGGTCGATAGCGTTTTCGATGCCTGATCCTGTTCTGCGGCTTCTGCACGAAATTGATAGGCAAGCGGCCGGTGAAATTGCGATGGATGGCCATGCTGTCTCTTCGGAAGATCGTAACCGCTACTTGGTTAGCTCGTTAATAGAAGAAGCTATTACATCCAGCCAACTTGAGGGGGCATCAACCACAAGGGAAGATGCCAAGCAAATGTTACGAACGGGTAGAAGTCCTCACGATCGCAGTGAGTGGATGATCCTCAATAATTACCACGTGATGGAAGAGGTTCGTGCATTAAAAAACGAGCCATTCACACCGGAACGGATTCTCGAATTACATCGTATTGTGACTGATCGAACATTAGATGATGACAATGCAGCAGGACGGTTTCGTCATGATAATGAACGGATTTCTATTATGGATGCAACGCATACGACGGTATTACACAATCCACCTGATGCTGGGACTCTAGCGGAAAGATTACAAAGGTTGTGTGACTTTGCTAATCAGGATGAAAATGCTCAACCCTTTGTACACCCAGTAATAAGGGCGATCCTGATACATTTTATGCTAGCTTACGACCATCCATTTGTTGATGGCAACGGGCGAACAGCTCGAGCATTATTTTATTGGAGTATGGCCCGCTCAGGCTATTGGTTAATGGAATATCTGTCTATTTCTAGATTGATCAAACAAGCACCAGCAAAATATGCTCGAGCATATCTGCATACCGAAACTGATGATAATGACGCGACTTACTTCATTCTTTACCATTTGAACATTATTGAGAATGCTATTAATGCTTTGCATGAGTATTTGGCGCGCAAAATGGAAGAGCAGCATAATGCCGAAAAGCTGTTGAAGCATGCGCCAAAATTGTCGGAAGGGTTAAACCATCGCCAAGTAGCGTTAATCAGTCATGCACTGCGTAACTCAGGACATACTTATACCGTTGAGAGCCATAAACGATCCCATCAAATTACCACTCAAACAGCCAGAACGGATTTACTCAAATTAGTTGATTTGGAATTACTGGAAAAACGTAAACGTGGCCGAGCCTTTATTTTTTATGCTCCAGCTGATTTAAGTGAGTGTATTAAAAGAGTGACACGCGACAATGATTAACAAATCAAAGAGCAGCAATTGAGGTTGGCATAACGGAGGTTTGAATCTTCCTGTTGCAGCAAATTAAAAGGCTTTAATATAGCGATTATTTTTAATTGGAAGTGCAATCTAAGCCGATGAAAAAAAACAGAATAAAAACGATTTACCTGCTATTAGTGATGACTTTTACACTGATATTAAGCGGCTGCTCAGGACGAATTACCCCACCGCAACTCCCTGAAACACCACGTGCCGTATTTGTACTTGATCATGGCCAACACTCGAGCCTGGTCATTGAAGATAAACATGGCAATCTGGCACGTTATTCCTATGGTGACTGGCGGTATTACGCTGAAGGTAAAACTGGTTTGTGGTCCGGACTAAGAGCCATCTTTACACCGACTAAAGCCGCATTAGGCCGTAAACAGCTTTCTGGTCCGGCCACACTGGAAAACGTGCAAAAACAAGTGAGAATTTTGGTAGTAAATGCTGTTCCACTCGAAGCAGAAGCTGCAGCAGTTGATGCTCTACAGTACAAACTCGAAACCATTTATCAACAGAATCAAGACTCAAAGATTTATCGGCGGGATTATGATCTTGAATTTGTACGCCACCCGAAGACCTATAGTGTTCGGCATAACTCTAACCAAGTCATAGGCCAATGGCTTACTGAACTGGGCAGTGAAGTGCATGGCTGGCCATTATTATCAAATTGGCGGATTCAGCCTTAACAGAACAGTTTGTCTCTCAGTCCAGCTTCAAGCGAAATTTTCGGAACTGCAGACAACTGGCTTTTCAATACGTCCTGATACTATCCACTCTGCAAAATCTATCGGGGTTAGTGCAATGGCAAAGAAGCTTAAAGATTTAGTTAACCACAGTTTGACAATAGCTCAGGATCTCGGGCTGATCATTGTTGCCATCGCCACATTGGTTGCGGTGGGGATTGAAATCAAAGTTATGATTGATGCTCGTACAGTCTTACTAACTGATTTATTACTGCTGTTTATCTATCTTGAAGTACTGACCATGGTCGCGGTTTATTACCAGTCGGGTGAGTTGCCGATCAAGTTTCCGTTGTATATCGCTATCGTGGCGCTGGCGCGTTACCTGATTCTGGATATGAAAAACATCGATACCTGGCGGATTCTGGGTATCACTGTAGCAATTCTATTGCTGGGCTTATCCATCATCGTGATTCATTACTGCAAAACCAATTTGCTGGAGAAAAAAGCCAAGCCGGTTGAGTAAACCGGCTATCTCTGTGAGTTGAGTTCAGTTCGGTTAAACAGCCAAAGCAACGGTTTTAGCCAATGCTGCCGCCAGGTCAGAATGCTGGCAATGCCTTTACCTGCCAGGCTGAGCAACATTACCCACACTAAAACAGCCATAGTGGGATGATCAGCAAGCAGACAAAGCACGAATGACACGACCAGGGTGGAATAACCGAAGATACGCAAAGCATTCTGCTGGGATGGCGAAGGCAGACTGGTTTCAATTCCGGTAACCTGACGCCAGTGATTCGGCAGACTCAATGCAAGACTTGCCATACCTAACATGGTGGTGAAAATGGCGGCTATCCAACAAATTACCTCAACCACGGCTAGCCTCCAGTTTCTGTGCGGAAAACGCTATGGCTTTGCTCACGGCCACATTTTCACGTTGTTTCAGGTATCTTGCCGCGTAAATAGCGATGCCACTGCTGACCAGAAGACTTAAATCGACTCCGGCAACCGGCCAATAATGAAATGCTGTTTTCAGCAAATGATCGCCAGTCGTCACCCAATTGAGGATTACGGCAGCAACAGCCAGTACGGCAAACAGAATGCTTTGTTCACGCCAAGCTGGTGAAATACGCATATGACGAACCGCAGTGCTGCGCCAGAAAGCGTGTAATAACATCACTACCCAGCTTCCCCAGAATGCAACCTGTTCCCAATAGCCTTTACCGACCATTTCAGCGGGTAATAAGCGGTTTGCCACCAACATACTGACAGTGGCTACCAACATGCCAGTTACAGTTGTCACGGCGAGGGCATCAACAATCTGACTGCCAGAACTACCTTGCTGAGTATGTTGACGTTTACGTTTTTCGACAAAGAAGATAAAGCCGGTAGCAATGCAGATTGCCCCAACCAGACCGCCAAATACATACAACCAACGCAGCAGCCAATGTTCAAAATGCTGTAAATGCAGGCCAGTCAGAAACTCATTGATTTCAGAGATGGCAGAACGGGGTGGTTCTTCACGGATTAATTCACCGGTAGTGGCACTGAAATGCATGCCTTCACCGACCAACGCCACACGATCACTGCCAGCACGGTAAATACTGACAAAGCTGTTGGCATCATCCACATGAGTGATTTTCAAAAAGCCGACTTCACCCGGCATATCTTTTTCCGCCCAACGTTGTTTGGCCTGAGCCACCATTGCATCAACCGAAGCCATTTGAATAGGAACACCAGCTCGATCATGTGGCAGCCCCGTTTCATGGGCTTCAAGGATTTCATGATAATCGTGTAACGGTTCCAGTTGGGTATGTGTCACTGGAAAATAGAAGAAACTGGCAAAGATCACCAAACCAGTAAAGGTAAAGAAGAAATGAAACGGCAACGCCACCATGCCGGTCAGATTGTGCAAATCCAGCACGCTGCGTTGAGTCTGTTTATCCGGACGGAAGGTGAAAAACTCGCGAAAACGTTTGCGGTGAATGATTACGCCACTGACCAGCGCCGCCATCATGATGAAGGCCGCAATACCCACAATGTAGATTCCAATGCGATTCCAATTCCAGTTCAGGCTGTAATGCATTGGATAAAAAAAGCGGCTGCCGATTTTCAATTGATCATCGGGAAAAGCCTTACCATTTCTTGGATCAATGGTGATATTGCCGTGAATATGGTTATGGCCAGCGGGATCAATTGGTTGCGGAACAAGAAAGCCAGCCCCCATGATTAAGACTGGATCCCGGTGCGTGGTATAAGCCCAGAACTCATCCGCTGGTAATTCGGTGCGGGGTGTCATCGGTCCCTGACTCAGATCATGCAGCAGTGGCATATTAGTATTGTAGTCGAGCTCACTCGGCTCAACTGAACGCAGAATCGGCAATAACATCTCATCAAATGACGGCATCACCTGTGGTTCAAAACGGCTCTCTGGAATCGACCAGCGATCAATTTCCCGGTCAAATACTGACAAACTGCCGAAAAAGAAGACCACCATCAGAATAAACCCTAAGGTCAGGCCGAACCAGGTATGCAGCCAAGCCATTGCCTGTCGAAAATTACTGAACATGGATTAAATTCCTTGTAAAAAATAATGTTGAATGACACTGGCCAGCACGGTCATCACCACACCACCACCAAATAGAATCAGCCACAACTGCCTTAATTTATCGGTCGCCATACCCCACAAAAACAAACTGAGATAGACCAGCAAACCCAACATCAGCATGCCCATTTCAACATCATGAAATTCCACGCCCAGCGGCATTAATGCCGCAATCGTGATGGCAATCAGACCCCAGGTAAATAAATACCCACCGATTAGACTGGCAAAAATTCGGCTGGCAAATGGCCAGGCTGGAGAGGAAAAATTCGGCATGAAAACGGACCTGTCTGAAAAACGGAATGCACCACAGTAAAATCAAAACTCTGCGAATTGCTAAAACCTAATACTGAATGATAATAATTAACATTCACATTGTATAGCGCTTGGCGGTTTAATTAAAGTGGGAAAATGCATCATGAGAATGGCTCTGCTTACAAAATGAGTCGTCGGCTTTGAAGTACTGCCCACAAGGTTATTGTTCAAGCAGAGTGCAGTGTTGGACAAATTAGCCTATTGACAACCATGCTATAAATTTACGAGTGACTTAATACCTTTACGATTTCCAAACTTCAGAAGCCCTTTGAAACATGAATAACAACAAGAAAACTCATTACTTTGCAAAACAGTTGATGCTGGTGCTATGGCTGTTAGGAAGCAGTGCTGCATTTGCTCAAGCCCCTTTCGAACTGGCCAATGTGCTGACCGAAGCAGGGCAGTCACATTCCTATATCGCCAAGGAAGATGATCTGAAAGTACCTGTCACAGTGATTCACGGCACAGAACCCGGCCCAGTATTGTTACTCACTGCCGGTGTGCATGGTGATGAGTTTCCAGCCATCCTGGCCTTGCAACGTTTGCGTGAAGAAATAGATGCCAAACAGTTAAAAGGCACCTTGATTTTGGTACACCTGGCCAATCTGCCAGGTTTTCATGCACGCCGGGTTGCATTGCATCCATTGGATAACAAAAACCTAAATCGCGTGTTTCCGGGCGATAAAAACGGCACAGCAACGGAACAACTGGCCGATTTTTTTACCCGTGAATTTATCAGCCGTATGGATTTTCTGATTGATATGCACTCTGGCAGCTGGCATCAGGAATTATGGCCACACGTCTATTCACCGTTTGTCGGCAATAAAGAACTGGATGATCTGACCTTTGAATTCGCCAAAGCCACCGGCATGCAGAATATTGTTTTGTATGGCGAACGGCCACGCGATCCAGCCAATTCAATTTCTTATCCGAATACCGCCATGACTCGTGGCAAACCCGGCCTGACCACAGAAATCGGTCATCTGGGTCAACGTGATGAAGACTACATTGAAGAAACTCTAGAGCTTTCGCGTAATGCTTTGTATTTTCTGGAGATGCTGCCGGGCGAACCGACAACGCATCCAGATCTGGTTATCTACGACAAACTTAAATCAGTTGCCAGCCCAGTCGATGGCTTGTTCACGCCACGTGTTGAAATCGGCAGTGCCGTAGAAGAGGGCACCATCGTCGGTGATGTCAGAGACTATTTTGGCAATATCGTTGCCGAATTAACCTCACCAGCGACGGGCACTGTATTAATGATTAACTACACCCCACCGGTAAAAGCAGGCGAAACACCGGTGACGATTGGGATTAAGCAGGAAGGCTAAAAACAAACTGGAAGTTGATGTCGTTCGTCATGCAGCATCGAATAAAACTAAGAGAAAACATAAAGAAATGAAGCTTTTATCTACTCAATAGAGTTCAAAATAACGCTTTGACTTTTACGTGCCCAGTAAATTTGACTAATCGGACAGTTTTGACTAAATTGCAATTTCTGACCAATTGGACAATTTCGGGGCGATAATGAAACACTATCTATTCTTTCTATGTTTTTTTTCTTTAAGCCATACAGTCTTCGCAGTAGATGATAACCATATACCGGTAACTGAAGTTATACCCAAGGCAACAATCGCTTTAGTGGGAGGTACCTTTGTAAACGATGAGATTTTCAATCGTGATCTGATTAAATCAAAATTCACCATACCGACAGATGTTGGCACCTCGCCCACCATCTACTATGCAGAGTATAAGAATACCCCTTTTTATTATGTGCATAGTCATGGTCATGACTGGTTACCGACATGGGCTGCACTCTATGATCTCGGTGTGAAAGAAGTCATTGGTGGGGCAACGGCTGGTGCGATTAATCGAGAAATGAAAGTCTATGATTATGTGGTTGCAGATGACTTTATTGACCTGAACGTAGACAGGGCACTACGCATTCCCAATGAGGTATACCACGACCCTGACAGCATCGTCATTCCTCGTTTTATGCCTCCAATGGATGACGATTTACGGCAAATATTACTCACGAATACTCAAAAAGCACTAAAAGATAAATCATGGGATGTTCATGATAATGGCGTAATAGTGCAAACAAAAGGCGGTCGTTTTGAAACCGCAGCAGAAGTAAAAATGATCGAGATAATGGGCGGTGATCTGGTCACCATGAGTGTGGCGACAGAAATTATTTATGCACGTCTATTGGGAATCAACTACGCCTGTCTGATTGTTATTTCAAATCCAGCTGAAGGCATCGCTCCATGGGACTTTGGATTGATGAAAGAGCTGTATCCACAAATAAACCCGGTTTCGTTAGATATTTTTCTGGACTCATTGACGGATATTGCAGCAATTGGTGACAAGCCTCGCTCAATAGATGGTCAGGTTATCCACCCAGAAATGACATCTAAAAAACAGTAAACATAATGTCGAATTAGCCTAACTGTGATTGGAACCGTGCTGATGGTTACCCCGTTACGTTTGGAATGGAACAGCAAGGCTAAGCAACAAAATCTGACTGGCTTTTAATGTCGCACGGCAAGCAAATTTCCTAAATGCTTGCCCTAGCGATATTAGCAAGAGTAAAGTCCGTGATGAGTCATCACGGACTTTACGCCACGCCTCAAAACAATTCACTCTTAATTCACATATTTTTTGAAGCACTGGCATATTGCTAAACAGAACTCATTTCATATGGTCTTTCTTACTAACAGGCTGAAAACATTATGAGTATTGATTCCGATCTGCAGGTTTTACAAAATCATTTAAGCGAGAAGCTGGAAATTGAAACCTCGTTAGTCGTCCGTCTGCAACCAAACCTCGTTGAGGAACAATCCTTAGTGATTTGGCCATGGCTTATCGATAGTTCCGTTTCTCTAGAGGACCGTAATCGAATGTTTCCCGGTCGGGAAGTGGAAGTTCAACAGCCAAGACTCAAATTAAAAATTCATTTCCTAATCCTTGGAAACGATTTGAACATTTTATCTCGTGCACAAACTGTGCTGCATGAGAGTAGCAACCTGCATACGGGTGAAACGACTTATGTAAGTATCAAGTTTAGCCCTCTAACACCCGAGCAGGCATGTTCAATATTTTCAGCTTCAGGTGTTCCAATGCAGACTGCACTGAGTTTGATATTAGATACCTATACTGCTTAGATGGCAGGACAATGTGATCAACGGCACACCAACTATGCCACACTTCGTTACCTCTCCTTACCACAAGTTTATGGCTGCACGCCAAGCAGTAGTGGCCCACAATTAGGGGCAGAAATAACATGAAGCTTGAGTTTAAATGGTCTCGTTTGGAGACTTTAACAGCACTTGAGCTACACGAAATCATCAAAGCTCGTGAATCCGTTTTTGTGGTCGAGCAAGACTGCCCCTATCAAGAAACAGATGATTTAGATCTTTATTCTTGGCATCTATCTGTCTTGGTAAATGGAGAACTGGCTGCTTACGCCAGAGTCGTTGAGCCGGGAAGTAAAAACAGCCGGCCTTCGATTGGTCGTGTGATGACCGTTAAAAAATTCAGGACACAAGGAATTGGCCGAGCATTAATGGAAGAAGCCATCAAATTCACCGAGCTAAAATTTCCAGGCAAGGACATCAAAATTTCAGCACAGGTTTATTTGCAAAAGTTCTATGAGTCACTGGGTTTTCATACTTCCGGGGAGCCATATGATGAGGATGGCATATCCCATATCGACATGATTAAGTCAGTTAATGAAGTAGCCAAATAATTGAACCCACATCCCTTACGATTGGGATAGAACAAGAGGACTAAATACAAAACGATACTGGATGTTGATGTCGTTTGCTAAGCAAAAAACCAAGCGCTTGCCTTAGCAGTATAAGCTGTAGTAGATTCCGCAAATAGGCCACACGGACGTTCAGCCATGGAGCAAATTATTCTCTTTCTCAAAACACAGTTTCTTTCTGAAACTGCCCTAGATCACAAAACTAATTCTGCAATTCATTTTTCTGGAAGTAATTTCCACCTGATTAACAACTTGTATCAGGTTAAATGCGCTTTTTTTGCTAGCAGGTCAAAAGCAGAATATAAAAAATCAGATAAAGTCAATTTATTAGGGAATATGCTTGCTAATGGCCAGAATTTAAAAGGCCGATAGCTAATAATCATTATGAGGCCGAAGGTCTTATTAACATGCTGTTATGTAACTGAAATGAGGAGTAGCGGGTGGTATCAGCAATAATTTCGGTGATTTTTGGACTGCTTGGATTTCTTGTGCCTAGCCCGATAATCGTACCTATTATCGGACTTGCATTAGGTACTAATGGCTATCTAAAGGAGAAAAAGGTTGAAATTGAAAAGCAAAGGAAATGGGTGATTGTTACTTCAATTTTCGGTGCAGCTCTGTGCAGCCTAGTCGTTTTCATATTTTTACTTGGGCGATTTTAAATTGAAATTAGTTATATAACTGTCGCAACCAGTTAGATCTTGATAAACCGGACGTTGTTTTGCAACGCCGCTGTTATGGTCGGTAGGTGCCACACATAATTGGAATCACAATGAAAAACTGGATTATTAAGGAAATGCCATTACTAAAGGCATGGGTTATTTTGTTTGCTATTAATGTTCTGCTCAGCCTAAGCGAGCCAAACTTTGAAATTAAAAGCAACCTCATCACTCAATACTTAATTACGACATTATTCTTTTTATTTTTACTCATATGCATACGTTACATTCGAGGTAAGTATATTCAATCTCGAAAATTCCCGTCGTATCAAATAGAAATGGGAGTATGGGGATATATCTGGAGATTTTTGGTAACCATTTGGGTTACCTCCATATTTGTGTTATTGGGGATTTATTTGATAACTGGGCAAGTACTACAAAATAATCCGTTGCTAGGCCAAATAATTTTCGTAATAGCCTCGCCCTTTGTTGTCTGGCTGCTCTTCTGTAAAGAACGCATTGCTTTTGTTAAGAAAGTGCTTTTTTACTTAAGAGGGATACCTATCTAAAATGTACATAAAAAGTTAGTTGAGCCGGATTCATTAAATAAATTTTCCTAAAAATCACACAGCAATCGAACAGCAAAAGTGCTGTTCGTTCCTCGCTCCACTTTGACTGCAAGTGGAGTGAGGCGTTAGCTGAGTTATTGAGAACAAGTCATTTAGCTACATCTTTCGATCCATAAAGGACTGTTATGAAAGTAAAAGTTAATTCTAAAAAAGCAATCTTAAAAGCTTTTTCTGGCTGGCTTCCTCTAATACTATTTTCAGTATTCTTCTATGGAGTAGTTATTTTTATCCCAATAGTTTTATTTCTTGAACAAATTATTGGACTTGAAAATGAGTTGGCTACTCAACTTAGTTATTTAACCAGCGGATTATTAATTTTAATAGGTGGATATTTTTATCTTAATAGCCTCACCAATTCATTATCTTCTTACAATCTTTCCATTGAAAATGACAATTTGATTATTGAAGGTAGAAGTGGATGGAAATCTATTAGTACAAAAGTTTCATTGAGCAATATCGAAAAGATATATCTTGGGAAAAGTTCTCATAACTTTGAAAGGCTTGCATTTGGTGCTGGTAGCCGCCAAGTAAAAGACCAAGTAGCATCAAGGCTTACTTTTTTCCCTATTAATCAAAAGCCGATTAAATTAGATTTTGCTACAAAAGCATTTGACGGTGAGTCACTTTATGACTTCTTGGTGTTCCTAAAAAGTAACGGAATTGAAACCAATGTTGGTGTCTAACTAACACGTTAAGTTTTTGCTCGCTCAACTTGTACTTGAGCTACTGGCAAGCACCTTTTATATATTGGGAGAATATGGAAATATATCAATGACTGATGATTACAGAATGTACGGTGATATAAGACCAGAAAAAAGACCGATTGTCTCCAACCTAGGTTTAAAGCGATTACCTTATTTCTTACGTTTGTTTGTGACAGGAATTATTGCTGGTTTACTTGCTGGATTTGTAGCCCCACACCTTACAGAGTTATTTGTAATTATCCCTTTGGTATATTGGGGGCTTTTGACATACTTCACTTCATTTAGACTTCGAAATATTGGATATAAGCAGTGGTACGCAATCTTGGTAATCATACCAATGATCAATATTTTTGTGATTCTGCCATGCCTAGTATTGCCAGAGAAATACGCTCAGCACCGTAAGCTGGACAGTGCCGGACAGAAAACCTTGATTGCATGCATAATCATTCTTGGCATTTTAGTTGTTGCTGGAGGCTAATTAGAATGAGATTTATTACTTATAGTTGTTTCTCAAAAAAGATCAACGATATCTAGGATCATTGTAAAAACTAACGTGAATGGAGGTTTTACACTGACCCTAAACTATTATTACGAGGACAACGGCCTCATTAACATGCTGTTATGCGAAGGAGAGAGCATGAGCTTCCTTGAAGAATCTTGGGAAGAAAGAGAAGAGAAATCGTATAAGGAAATATTTGGTGATACAGGACCAGGTATATTCCCACTATCAAATGAAATCTTCGATCGAATGAATGCAAAGAGCATTGATCCTCGCTGGCTTACCCATGGTGTTTTCAAATGTCCACCAGCCGGCAATAGAAATACTTGGGCTTATGTAACCTCGGGTATGTCAAATCCTTGGGAAGCAGAAGAACCTGAAGAATACTCGGGTCTGGGTGTGGAGTTTCTAATGGAAACTGAAAATGAAGAGACTTGGGCCATTGAGGTTCTTCAAACACTAATGGCCTATAACTTATTGTTGGCAGCGGGACAAATGGGCGATTTCCTTCCGCTAGACTATGGTCATCGAGTGCCCTTGGCCTTGTCTGAATCAATAAAAACGATGATGTTTACCCAGCCAGTTGATTACCCCGATCACTTTTCTATTAATTCAGGTCGCGTTGATTTGTTGCAGGTAGTGGGCATCACTCCCTCGGAGTTAGAAGCAGCAAAGCAAACGTCATCGGAAGAAATCAAACAAAAATTAGTTAGCAATACTGGCGGGCTGGTCACTTCAAAGGAGAGAGAAAGTGTTGCGTAAATCGCATAACAAACGCATGTTGCCGGACTTGTTTTCCGCTACGCTCCAAACCAGCCGCAAATGCGGGCGTTAGATTTTTTCGTAGGAAAGCTGAATGAAGCATTGGACAGAGCCCAACGGGATATTCCTGATTCAAATTCCGACAGAGTGGCAATACCTCAATCCAGTTGTCGAAGGCGAAGAGGAAAAGTCCCCATACAGCTTTCAGCCTTATGAAAACGCTAAAGGGTGTTTTCAGATTAGCTGTTATCCACTAGAGGAACTAGCGCCTAAACTTGCAGATGAGTATCCGAATGGGGTACCAAAACTTACATGGCGACCTTCTATGTTAGATGATTCAGAGTTCTGTGTTCATATGTTTTTTGGGGCATTAGCAGATCAAGCTTTTATTGGTAAATATATCTATGATGCGAATCTTGATAAGGATGAACGAATAAACGAAGAGCTTCGCTTAGTTGGTAATATTCTAAAGTCCTTGGTTATTGTTCCTCCTAGTGACCGAAAGCTTGCCTCTGATATGGAAAAATTTGATCGGTTCCAAGGGGCTTTGGCTGCATCATACGATCTTCTGGATAATGCGCTAGAATCTGATTCCTTTATCGAGGTAATTGCCGTTTCTGCCAATCAGGTCGATGCTTTTCTCAGGTTGAGCATAGTAATCGCCATCCAACTTAAGAATCAGACGGATGAGGTCCCATTAAAATACCTTTTTCAGGCAGAGGATGAACGCGGCTTTATGGAGCGAAAAATATACGATGACGCTCTTAAATATAGCGTCATTACAGACAATGACCACGAAGAGCTAAATTCGCTGTATAAGCTAAGAAATCGAGTGATACACAGATACATCATCTCTGACATAAAGACCCGTGACTTGCCTAATATTGCGCTCAGATATATTGAGGCGTCTGAGAAGGTGCGTTTAATACTACGAGATCTTGAGAATGAACAAAAGAGTGGTCAATTTGGTGTTTACGGTAAGAAGTTCATGAAATTTTCCGAGCCTGATGATGAGGCAATAAAACGACTATTTGCTGATGTTAACGACAAGCACCTTATTCGTAAATTCGCCAGGAAAGTGACGAATTAGTGAATCTAACAAATGCAGGCAGCGGACGCTCCTGAAGTCCCGCCCCAGCTGTTGGCGTTATTTAGAATAAAAAAATGAGGATATTATGGATAATTAGGGACAGTGTAAAAACTAACGTGAATGGAGTTTTTACAATGCTCTTAAACCACTAATAGAACGACACAATCTTTCGCTACCGACAGATTTGCTCAGAGCTAACTGCCCCCCCATTCACCAATCCCTTCAATCTACTCTTTTCACATCACTCACTGTCAACCGATTCCACTTTAGACGCCTTCGTCGATTCCTGTCTGACCAAAGCGGCAACTAGTGCAGCGTTTACATAACCCGCTGAGGCACCGACTAAGGTGCTGAACAAGATTGCTAGCAAGGCATTATTGAACGACACCGATAGCAGGTGTTCCGGTGCAAACAATCCTGTCGTGCTGGCAAAAGCAAAAACGCTGGCGTATCCGTAAATGATTGCCGGGGTGACGCTGAACATGGCAATCGTGCTCATTCTGGCAAGGATCGCAATGATTGCGCCGATAAATACCGCCCCCCCGAGTTGCTGGCCCAATGCGCTGTCGGCGGGATTGTTCAAAAGAAAAATTGCTGATATCCATGCTGCTGTGGCACCGAGCGCCATATGCCTTATGACCACGATAAACGCCTGATTTCGGTTGACGCCGCCATTCATATGAAAGAAACACGCCCAAGTGATGAACACGGCCCACGGTGGAATAAAAGTGAAGAATCCAAGAATAAAAAGAACGATGGTTGTAAGTAAGAATGCGCTGAATGTCGCTGCATTGAGTTGAGTCATGACTATCCTTTCAGTGATCTATAAAATCTGGTTTTAACCGGTCAATAGCAGCTGATTTTTGATTCGCTGCCATTCTGTTTCAGGTCTCGCCTTTTATAAGCATCTCAACATATTGTTCTGGGGTGATCGTGCCACCCAAGGCCTCGGCGATATGTTTGTCCCTGGCTGGCAAGGCTTCCTGCAGGTTCTCTATCCGTTTCCAGTGCGGCAATGCAGCTGGCTCGTTTTCCTGTGGCACATGCTTTGCGCTGGCGACGCGTTGGTAGCGGTGGATGTATCGCGCACAGTTAACGAAAATTTCAACAATCTCGACAAATACCACTATCTCTGCGCCTTGGAACATCTTGAGCGTCTCTTCATCACGATGAATCGTGGCGTTGCCATGGATGCGAAAGCGATTTGGGGTTTCGAAGTCGATCAGCAACAGGCCGACCTGATTGTTGGTTGAGATATTGCCCATAGAGAGGAACATGCCGTTTCCATCAAAACTCGGGAACGCCAGGGTTTTACTGTCGATGATCTTGAGGAACCCGGGATTCCCCCCTTTGTATGAACAAGTGGGATAACCACGATGATCGATGGTCGTCAGGAAAAACATATCGCGACTCTCGATGAAACCACGATGTTCTTCGCCAATTTCAGAGGAAACGATATTGGCCTTCACGGCATCCGCTAACTTCACCGTATCAAAATCCTGTTGTAACGCCCGGTGCTGTTCGCCATAGAGCTCTTGCATGAAATCTCCTGCTGCTATTGTTATAGTGCGTAATAAAGTATGCCGTGACCGCATTATCGAAACTTTGTCCGGTTGGCGGTATTAATTGACTGAAAAGGTGATAAGCAATGAGGCATCCTCACAGCCATTCAGTGACAACATTTTCTCCAACTTTGCTGGCGAATCTTGAACGGCTGGGTGGGCAGCGGCTTTGTACTGAAGACCAACCGACCAATCAGCGGTTGGAATGGCTCAAGGAAGTTATTGGCCGGGAATATGCCAATGTTGATGTTGGAACACCCGATCAGATGTCTTTGTATAACGATATGTTGATTTACCCCTGGCAACAGGGGCTGCGCTTGTCTCCCATACGATCCAATGCCATTACCATCGAAAGGCTGCCAAAAGAACCAGAGCATAATTCTCAGGATTGTTATTTCGGCGTCTTGTTGACCGAGGGGCAGTACAAGCTTGAGCAAGGCGGTCGGGAAGTGTTTCTCAAACCGGGTGAAATGACGATATACGATGCGACTGAGCCCCATCGAGTTTCTACTCCCGGACCGTTCTCCAAGATTTTAATTTCTATTCCCCGTTTTTTGCTGGACGAACGCATTGCCAATATCAGCAGGCTGACGGCAACCAGGCTATCCACTTCGCATGGAGCGGGGGCCATTACCGCCTCGATGATTTCATCTACCGTCAATCAATTAGCGCAACTGGATGAAACCGTTTTTCAGGCACTATCTGAGCCGGTGTTGGAGCTGTTTACCTTATCGTTATGGGAAGTTCTGGGTAAAACAAAGCCAATGTCCCGTCATCGGAGCCATGCATTAATACGGGTGAAACAGTTTATTGCCTGTAATCTGACGGATACCGATCTGAACGCTGGCGTCATTGCCTCGGCCATGGGGTTATCGGTTCGTTACATCAATAATTTGTTTAGTGAAGAAGACACCTCATTAATGCGTTATCTCACGCAGCAGCGACTGGCGCGCAGCCGTCATTATCTGGCCAGCTCGGTGTACCAGCATTTGAGTATTACGGAACTAGCGATGCAAAGTGGTTTCAGCAATATGGCCCATTTCAGCCGAGCATTCCATCAGGTTTATGGTATGCCCCCCCGCGACTATCGCCATCACTGCCAAACCCATCATGGAATTTAGCACGCAGATTGAAGCCGGTAGTGAAATGAAAAATCAAATTTGCTCAAATTGGCTGCCCCAAATATTGTGAAGCCCTTGAAGCTTTGGCCTCATTTGAACAGTAAGATCCTCAGTAGATTATGGTATGCGGGCGATAACCTTTATTTCAAAATCAAAACCGGCTAACCAATTCACGCCAATTGCTGTCCAGTTTGGGTAAGGCGGTGCACTAAACATTTTTTGCTTTACTTCCATAATGGAGCCGAATTGATTTTCTGGATCAGTGTGAAAAGTTGTTACATCAACGATATCATCGAATGTACATCCTGCTGCGGCCAGTGTCGCCCGTAGATTTTCAAAAGCCAGTTCAACCTGGCGTGGAAATTCAGGTTCAGGGCTGCCATCTTCACGACTTCCAACCTGCCCGGATACGAACAATAAATCACCGGAACGAATTGCAGCAGAATAGCCATGCTCTTCGTAGAGTGCGTGTCTGTTAGCAGGAAAAATAGCTTCACGTTGTTGCATAGTCTGGACCTCATCTTAATTAGTAACGGTTAGGATGTATTGATAAACCGTAATAACATACGGAACGTATGTAGAGTGAGGCTATATTAGCTAGATGTCAAATTTATATACGTTGCGTATGTTAGTGGGTGAACAAGAGCTGGTTGAACAATTCCGCTAAAACAATAGCGGGAAATCCAAAGGATCAGAGTCTGTCATCTTTTTGTTTATGTGCTTTTAGTTATTTAGTTCTGTTTTTTAAGTTTGAATTGACCAAGTAAATCAGTCAGTTGAACAGATAACTCAGAAAGATCACTGGCTGCTAAAGCACAATATTCTGACGTTTGGCTGTTTTGATGAGTTACTTCATCAATATGGCCAATGCCTATGCTGACTTGTTCTGCTCCAGAAGATTGTTCATTTGCTGCTTCAGCAATGCTATGCACTAACTCGGCGACAGTTCCGGTATTGTGAACAATATCAGACAATACTTCGGCAGTTTTTTGAGATAGTTGAATCCCTTTTTGTGTACGTTCAGCTGATACCTGGATCAAAGCTGCTGTTTGCTGTACTGCCTCTGAACTGCGTCCGGCCAACTTACGGACTTCATCAGCTACAACAGAAAAGCCTCTTCCCTGTTCACCGGCACGGGCGGCTTCAATGGCTGCATTTAACGCGAGCAAATTGGTCTGTGTGGCTATCGATTCGATAGTTGTGATGATGTTATTAATATCGGTTCCGGAAGCTTCGATTTCCCTCATGGCGCTTTGTAGCTCTAGCATTAAATCATTACCACCTTCGGCGGCTTGAGCAGACTGTCTTGACAATAAACTGGCTTCATCAGCATGGTTAGCGCTTTGTCTGATTTGAGTTGCAATCTGGGCGACTGTGGTACTGATCTCTGTGACTGAAGAAGCTGACTCGGTGGCTCCACTGGCCAAATCATGACTTATGGACGTAACTTTATCTGCATTGTCACCAATTTGTTCTGAACGCTCACGAACTTGTCCAACAAGGTTGTTTAAATCCAGGATCATCTGATTGAGAGCCAGGCCTAGCTGGTCCTTGTCAGAGGCCATTGTCACGGTTTGGTTTAGGTCACCTTTTGCAATATGGCCCGCAACCGTCACATGAGAGTGCAAAGTGTCGGCCATTCCGTCTAACGCTAAGGCGAGTTGCCCAATTTCATCTTCACTTTGGTAATGCAGGCGTTTATCAAATTGTCCCTGGGCAATCGTTTTTGCCATATCAACTGCAGCAAGGATTGGCCGAGTCAGGCTACGTGCAATGAGATACATTGCAACGATAGCGACTACAGAAACCAGTAAACCTATAAAGATTTGCCAAAAGGTATTTTTAGCGTTGTTCTCGGCAAATTGTTGTGACATTACATTCACATCATTGAAGACTAAATCTTTCTCCAACCTGATAAGTATTCCCCATTGGGTCTCACTATTGCCTAATGTTATTGGATTCAAAACATGCAACAAGCCTGTTGCCTCATCGGTGTAGATTGCTTTTTCACCTCGGCGCATCAAATCACGAATTTTATCGGCTTCTTTGTTATAGAGATTGTCCAGGGATTTGCCGATCGCACTGGGTTGTTTGCTGGCTGCGATGACCAAACCATCTGCAGTAATAATGGAAACATCAGCTTTATCTGGGTAGATAGTATCTGCTACCTGTTCACTGACTTTTTGTACAAAATCCAGGTTGTAGTCAGCGCCTGTTACACCCAAAAAACGATTATTAACAATCACTGGAACAGATAGGGTGGCTAACCATACATTTTTGCCCTGAACGACATAGGGCAGGGGGGCGGTTACTGTCTGTGTTCGATTTGTTTGTGGGTTTTGATACCAGGCACCTTTGATAATGCCATTTGGATGTTTATCGGTAGAATCATATTCTACGAGTGATTGCACATTTAACGTGCTCTCATTTCGGACCCAATAAGGTGTGAAACGCCCGGTTTGGCTGTTGTTACCATTATTGCCGTTAAGATTCTGAGCATCGTTATAATCAAATGCATTTGGCTCCCAGGCACTATAGGTACCATTTAAATCAGGATTACTTTTGAGTGCTTCATTCAACATCTTATTGAATACACGGCGACTAAGGATATTGGCTTCACCAGATTGGGTAGCGCTTGCCGTATCTGCTAAGGTTTGAGCAGTTTGCATTCCCTTTTCTAGTCGTCGACTAATATATTGGGCATTTTCAGAAGCCACACTCTGCATTTTATCGAGAGTGATACGTTCGACTAATGAAGATACTGTTTGATTAATCTGTTGATTATTTTTAATTGAAGAGTAAACGTTGTAGACGACCAATATCGAAGCGGTAATCAGCATCCCGACGCCTGAGAAAAATGCAATTTTTGTTTTTATTGATTTAAATTTCATTATTTTCTTCTTTTAGCAACGTTAGCCATCCACCAAAAGCCATACAACAGTCATGAGAAATTGGCCTTTGAACTAGTGTGGATATTAGCAACGAGGTAATGGGATTAATGGCCTCTGTGTCCTAATTTTTTTGATGCTCTGGAACCACAGTCAAGTCAGTCAGAAACGGCGAAAATCACGGTCAGCTAACTTGATTCACTGGCATACTCATGAACCCAAAAACGCCCGATGAGACAATTGTCCCACCGGGCGTTTTTTATGGTGATCAGTTGGCCTAGATGATTAAAAAGCCAATCCAATTCTCAATTAGTTTTTTAGTGCGAATTGCTGAAAATCAAAGTTTCAGTATCTGTCTCAGCTTTCAGGCACGCTGGCGTTGATGCTTACCTTCGGCGAATTCCTCAATGGCTTTGCTGCAGAACGCTTCGAGATCATCTGGTTTCCTGCTGGTTACCAGCCCCTGATCTACTACCACTTCCTGATCGACCCACTTGCCGCCCGCATTCTGAATGTCGGTGCGAATGCTTGGCCAGGATGTCAGTTTTCGCCCGTTAACAACGTCTGCTTCCACTAGTGTCCAAGGGGCGTGGCAGATCGCTGCCACAGGCTTATGTTCTGTGAAAAAAGCACGGACAAACTCTACCGCATTTTGGTCAGCGCGCAGTGCGTCCGGGTTGGCTACACCGCCGGGCAGTACCAGGCCATCATAATCGTCGGCCGATACATCAGCGATGCTCTTGTCCACCTGAAATGCATCTCCTTTGTCGAGATGGTGATAGCCTTGGACTTTGCCTTCTTCAAGCGCTATTAACTCTGCTTGGGCACCCGCAAGTTTTATTTTCTCCCAGGGAGTGGTCAATTCCACCTGTTCAAAACCGTCGGTTACGAGAAACGCAATGGTTTTTCCCTGCAGGGATTTACTATTTTGAGTGGCTGAATTTTGCATTGGATTGGTCTCCTGATAAGTTGAGCGCTAACCTTACCTATGGTTTATGCGCTGAAGCTGTCGAAACCATTCACGCAAGGATAATGCCAGAGGAGACATGCACAGTGGAGGCGGTGATCTACCGTGTGGGTTGGTACCTAGCCCAACTCCCGGCTTGTCAGAAAATGAATTTTTTACAAGCTCATCAGTAAGATTTACAGCTTTACACCTTGCCAAATGCACGGCTGAGTAACACGCAATGTTCACTCTGATGAAT
This sequence comes from Methylophaga sp., assembly GCF_030651745.1. Next base: position 89,927 of record NZ_JAUSCC010000052.1, on the reverse strand, counting down.
CAAAATGGCAGCTAATTTGATGTATGCATGGTTTCGAGATGTCATTTCACTGGATAGCTAAGATGCTGAGCCTTAAATTGCTAAAACGTTATTCCTACTGGTAAGGTTTGCTTTGATGTAGAGCGCCGTTTTATGTCGATATCGGGCATTCCAATACGGTGCCATTCCTAAATAATCTCAAGGAGCGCTTACCATGAACAATCGCTTCACTCGCAGACAGACTCTCAAGTTGATCGGTGCCGGTCTGGCCGTTTCCATATTGCCCTCCATGCCGATCTTTGCGGCAAATAATGAGCGGCTGCACAAACGCTATTCAGGTGATAAAAAGCTGCCAGTTATCGGCCTGGGTACATGGCGTACTTTCAATGTCGGCAGTGATCCGCAGTTGCTTGATGCACGGGCCGAAGTAGTGCGGGCATTTTTTGAGCTTGGCGGCGGCATGATTGATTCCTCGCCAATGTATGGTTCTGCGCCGGATGTGATGGGTCATGCCTTGCAGCAACTTGGCATTCCCGACAATCTGTTTTCTGCCGAAAAAGTCTGGAGTCCGGCTGGTGGTTCTGCAAAAGAACAGGTAGCCGATTTGCAAGCACGCTGGCAGGTTGATTATTTCGATCTAGTGCAAGTACACAATCTGACAGACTGGCGCGAGCATCTGGCGGCTCTACGAGAGATGAAAGCTGAGGGCAAAATTGGTCATATTGGCATCACCACCTCGCACGGCCGTCGCCATAGTGAGTTTGAGCAGATCATGACTTCCGAGGAGCTCGACTTTATTCAGCTTACCTACAATATTGCCGAACGTGAGGTGGAAAAACGGCTGTTACCACTGGCAGAAGAAAAGGGCATTGCAGTGATCGCCAACAGACCCTATAACGGCGGTAGTCTGATCCAAGGGCTGAAGCGTCGTGACGCGCCATTGCCTGAATGGGCTGAAGCAGAATGCGGCTCTACAACCTGGGCAGAGTTTTTGTTGAAGTTTGTTGTCAGCCATCCGGCGATGACCTGTGCCATTCCTGCGACAAGCAGCGTCGAACATCTGCGTGAGAATATGCGTGCTGGTGTTAACCCGATGCCTTCGGCCAGCACCCGAGAAAAGATGGTGCGTTATATCGAGTCGTTATGAACACCTGGGCCAGCTACGCGCTGCAGGATTTTATTCCGTTTACAGCTGATATCTATTTTCGCCTGCTTGAACGCATGGGTGAAAGCTTCTGGCCGCTGCATTTACTGACTCTGATGTTGGGGGCGGCAGCTGTTTTGCTGGCACTTAAAAACCGCGGCCGCTTAGCTTGTCTGCTGATAGCACCAGTCTGGGCTTTTGTAGGATTTGCGTTTTTTATTCAGCGTTATGCCGAGCTCAACTGGGCGGGCAGCTATATGGGTTACGTCTTTTTCGCCCAAGCGCTCTTATTGTTATTGATTGCTTTTACCTGTGTTGGCCTTGACAACTTACCCCGCAAAAAACCAGCTGCTGTTATTGGCACAGCCATCGCTTTTGCTGGTTTGGTTGGCATGCCATTTATAGCACCGTTCACTGGTGGTTCATGGTTCCAGGCCGAAGTGTTTGGTATTCATGGCGATCCGACTGCCATAGTGACATTGGGGCTGGCTTTGATCATGCTCCGTGGTTGGGGCTTGTGGCTTATCACGATTATTCCAGCACTGTGGTTGCTGATTTCAGGTCTGACCTTATCGGTATTGGATGCACCGGGAACCATCGTGCTGTTTATCGTATTGGCAATAGGGCTGATCGGCTTGATTTGGAAAAGTGTTGAACGCAAGTTTGTTTAATTTTGAGGTTTAATTGAGAAACTTTGAATGAGAAAACGAGGGAATCAAAGTTTAAGCAACTTGATTCATGCTCAATCTTTCAAAAAAATCGCCCGATAAGACAAAAGTCCTATCGGGCGAATAATGATGATCAGTTGGCTTAGAGGACAATAAAAGCCAATCCAATTATCAGTTAGTTAGTTCTTATTGCTGAGCTGACGGCTGCGTCACCTTCAAGTTCAATATAGTCCTCTGAACCATAATCATTCATCGCTTTAAGCTCTGCCTGTGTTGCTTTGACATGTAGCTCATCCTTGGCACGAGTGAAATTTTCAAGCGGTATCAAAATGGTTTTTCCACCTACACCGAGTAAACCACCAACGGTAATCACGGCATGAATGTTTTGGCTATCCGGGCTCATAACAATTTTTTCAATGCCACCAACGTCTTTTCCATCACTGGTAATGACATCCATGCCATTCAGTTCATTAGCCGACATATCATATAATCCACCTTTGTTAGCTGGTGTACCTGCACTCGTTGAGCCGTAAGGTTTTTCATTCATCGGTTTTTGCATATCAACATCGCTTTCGTTGTCCATTTGCGTGTTACCGATTTCTTCTTCCTCTTCCTCTTCTTCAATCACGTTATCCTGATGTTCGGTTAAGGGACGACCGTTAGCATTCTTTTGTTTATCACCAGTATTTGAAGGTTTATCCATATCTTTACCTGGTTTGTTGGCTTTTTCACCGGCGACCGGGGTGTCAGTGGATTTTTGCATTTCTGCATCACCCTCATTCCCTGCAGCAGGCTTTTCAGAATCCATGGTTTTGTTAAACTCATCTTCGTGAGTTGGCATTGCTGGATGAGTTGAAGTTGATTCATTTGGCTGCATTTCGCCCTGACTATTGCTTTTAGCACCATCGATTGTTGTTGATGAATCATCGGCTGCAATGACTACGCTGCTGAATACTGCAGCAAGCGCGCTGGCTATTAATGTTTTGCGAAAAATAGAATTCATAAAAGTACTCCTAATCGCACTATGGGCTTTTAATCTTCATCCCAATCCGGCGGACTGGCATCAGACTAGCCAATAGCGAAAATTCAGTATTTACCTCATCAAAAAAAGTGTCTGTGCGTTGTCGAACTAAGGGAATCTAAAGCGGCAGGGTGAGTAACAACATTCCATACGCTCACCTAAAATTATTTTGGTAATGTTGAAAGCACAGAATGATGCGAAAGTAATTGAGCTAATTTCTGCGAGGAATTCATATGCAATGATCTCTCACAGTATTTGGAAAAGTGTTGAAAGCAAATTCACTGACTATGGAGATTTAAGTGACAGAGGTTGATCGAAAAAATCATTGGCAAACTATCTATGAGCAAAAGCAAAGCTCAGAAGTAAGTTGGTTTCAGATAAACCCAGTGGTTTCGATGGAGCTTATCGCCAACTGTGGGCTTGGTAAATCAGATCCCATTATTGATGTGGGTGGTGGTGCATCTGTTCTGGTCGACCATTTGCTTGAACAAGGCTATACGCAGCTCTCGGTGTTGGATATTTCTGCGGCCGCGCTTGCCACATCGCAAAAACGATTAGGTGATAAAGCGAGTGCTGTGGGCTGGATTGAGTCGGATATCACGGCATATCGTCCAGACAGCCAATTTGCACTTTGGCATGATCGAGCTGTGTTTCATTTCTTAACGGATGCCACTGACCGACACAGCTATGTCACTGCACTTAAGCATGCCTTGCCCGTCAATGGACATCTGATTATCGCGTCATTCGCCATTGGCGGCCCTGAGAAATGCAGTGGTTTGCCCATAGTGCAATACAACGCCAGCAAGCTTGCAGCTGAACTGGGCCCTGGCTTTAAATTAATCGAAGAGCGAACGGAAAAACATATTACCCCAGCTCAGCGCGAACAGGCCTTTGCTTACTTCCACTTTGTTCGTATCGAATAAAAGTGAAATACAACGATAGATTTCAGACGAGATCTGACAGATCTGATTCAATCAGAGCATCTTGTTGCAGAAAATTTGGATCCTGATGTGGTAAAAGGACGTAACCAATTCGGCAATAAGAAAACATACTAAGGACGGCTGTCTATATGGAATTGAATCAACAGGTTGAATCCAAGCAATTACCAGCAAAACTGATGGTGCTGATCTCACTATTACAGGGACTCGGTTTACTGTACTTGCATCAGGCCATTGAACTGCATTACTGGCCACATGGGCAGCCACAGTGGTTGTTTGCTTTCTATAGCGTGGTTTTTATTTGGCCGATAATGCTGCTGCTTGGGTTGGATCAGCACAACGGCCGAGCAATGGTGAAACTTACCTTGCCGTTTGCATTGGTCAGTGGCCTGCTGGGATATTACGTAGGGCATCAGGTTACACCCATCGAACACATTCACTTTAACGCGCTGTTGTTCAGCTTTGTGCTCACTATGGCTATCGCCACCTTTAAAGCTTTAATGTACGGCCAACAATGGGCGAGGGGGGAACGGGTTACCTACAGCGCACTGTTTCTTTGGTCCTGGCGTAATTTCCTCACACTGTCACTTGCCCTGTTTTTTGCCGGCAGCTTCTGGCTGTTGCTGATGTTGTGGGGCGCGTTGTTTAAAGCTATCAACATCGACTTTTTCAGTGACTTGTTTAAACAGAGTTGGTTTTATTATCCTGCGTTGGCGCTTGCTAGTGGCTTCGGCATCATCATCTTTCGCAAACTGACCCATATTATCGATACCATCACTCGCCTACAGCAGGCACTGATAAAATTTCTGCTCGTGCTGTTGTCGTTGGTATCGCTGTTATTTCTTGGCGCTTTACCCTTTACCGGTCTCGAACCATTATGGGAGAGCGGTGGCAGCAGCCTTGTATTATGGATGCAGGCGCTAATTTTGTTTTTCGTCAATGCCGTGTATCAGGATGAGCCAGACAACTGGCCTTACTCGTTGTGGTTTCACCGGTTTATTTATATCAGTATCGCGATACTGCCTATTTACAGTCTGATCAGCTTCTATGGATTGAGCCTGCGTGTCGAGCAATATGGCTGGAGCCTCAGTCGCTTTTGGGCTTACTTGATATGGTTTTTACTGGCATTGTTCGCTATCGGTTATTTATGGGGTATTGCCAGATACCGGGATAACTGGACACATCAGCTCAGCCGCACGAATGTTGCCATTGGTCTGGTTGTGCTGGTTATGATGTTAGCGGTTAACTCTCCACTGCTGGATTTCAGAAAAATGGTCGTGGCGGATCAATTGCAACGGCTGGCGGATAACAAAGTCACTGTTGATGAATTTGACCTCAACTACTTTCGCTATCATTTGGCGGGTCCAGGATATGAAGGATTAGAAACCTTAAAAGCGCAATACGGCGAAACGCATCCTGGTCTGCTGGTAAGAATTAACGCCCTGTATGCCGATGCGAATGATAAAAACCCCAGTTCTACCCGCGACGAATTTATCGCTGCAATTACTCTGTTATCCGACAACCCACCCGAGGCGTTGCTGACGGCTATTTATAACCAGGAAATCATGGACCATTGGAATATGCTGCAGACACAGCAATATTTTTTGCAGGCACTGGATATGGATAACGATGGTGAGCAGGAATATTTATGGATTGAAAAAAACCAGAATCACACGGCCATAAAACTATTCTTCCAGCAGGATGAACAATGGAAATCGTTTTATCTTCGCTACATCTACAAGGACAAAGAAAACCTTGACCAGTTTTATCAGGCCTTATTAGCAGGTGAAATTGAGGTGGTTCCCTCCCGCTGGAATGATTTAGTGATTGGGGACGAGCGATTTCGGGTTGGACTGGAATAGTGATCAGCCTCTATCTCACTGGAAGATGGGGATAAACAACTCGTTGATATATGGGTGAATTACCCATTTGTGCAGCAACAATACTTTTTCTTGTGGCTGTTTACTGAAAATTATTTTGGTAATGTTTAAAGCACATACTTAACGAAACAGCTGAAATCTATTCTGAGAGGAGGGCGTATGCAATCATCTCTTACTACCTACAAGCGGGAGCAATCCGGCGGGGAAGAAATTGCCAACGCGATTAGTCATGGAGTAGGGCTTATCGGCGCTCTGATTGGGACACCATTTTTAATTACTCAAGCGGTACGCCAAGGTGAGACGGCCTTTGTTGTTGGGACGAGTATATTTTGTGCGACGATGATAATTCTTTATCTGGGCTCCACGTTGTATCACGCATTACCAGCGGGTAAAGCAAAACGAATTTTTCGGCGTATTGAGCATTCTGCGATCTATCTGTTAATTGCCGGCACCTATACGCCTTTTACTTTTGGTGTGCTGAAAGGCTCATGGGGATGGACGCTGTTTGGCATTGTATGGGGACTGGCGGTTTTTGGTATAGCCCTCAAAATATTCCAGAAAAAACATCATCTCATCCTTTCAACGGTGCTTTATCTATTGATGGGATGGGTGATAGTGATTGCTATCGAGCCATTACTGGCAAACCTGCCTACGGCTGGTTTGATATGGTTAGTGGCTGGTGGTTTGTCTTATACCGTCGGGGTTGTGTTTTTCGCCACCGATTCCAAACTGCAATACGGTCACTTTATCTGGCATTTATTTGTGCTGGCCGGTACGACTTGTCATTATTTCGCCATACTTTGGTATGCAGCTTAGCCACTCTCTGTAACAGTCTGCGATTTCATTCGTCTTTGAGCTATATCTTATTCGAGGAGTTTTACCATGAATGTCTTTTGCAAATACGGAAGTGTGATTCTAGCTGTCATTTTTTTCTTGTCTGGTGCAGCAAAGCTGGCAAGTTTGGATTTTGAGATTCAGGCTTTTGAGCGTTGGGGATATCCCCTCTGGTTTATGTATTTTGTTGGTGTTGTTGAAGTGTCAGGTGCAGTGGTGTTGTTGTTCAAACAAGTGCGTTCCCTGGCAGCTGCTGGTTTGGGTTTGTTTATGATTGGTCCCGTCGTGACGCATGTTTTGCATGCAGAGTGGGGCATGATGGTGGTTGCTTTGGCAATCATGCTGTTCGCAGGCTGGATTGCCTGGCAATGGCGAAAAAGTGTCTCGCTGTCATTTTTAATCAGATGAAATAGAATTTTATGTTTGAATGATTACCCTGATCCCAAACATCAGGTTATTGAAATCTGAAACGCTTGGGAATTTTGTTGTAGTGGGTTAGGGTGCATTAAACATGTTTAAGCAGTTGCGTGACTGGCGTGAAGCCCGAAGGATTAAAAAACTGGGTTTTACTGTCGAGCAATGGGAGTCTGCTATTGCTGACTGGCCGGTGATGCATCGTTATCAGGGGGATGAGCGTGAAGCCCTGCGTGAGATGACCTTCCATTTTCTTGCACGCAAAACATTTCTTTCTGGGGCTGAGTTTCAATTCACTGATGCGATGTGCCTGAAAGTTGCGACTATGGCATGCGTTCCCATCCTGCATTTAGGGCTGCACTGGTATGACCATTGGCATACTATTATTCTCTACGAGGGAGATTTTGTGCCGAATCGACCTTACCGCAGCGAGGATGGTGTGGTGCATCAAAGAGGCCCCGGCCTGAGCGGCGAAGCTTGGGCGCAAGGTCCGGTGATTTTATCGTGGCAAGCAATTTGCGAAAGCGGTGCAAAGACGCATCATGGTAAAGCCAGTAATGTGGTGATTCACGAGTTGGCGCATAAGCTGGATATGCTGCGTGATGGTGCCAATGGCGCGCCGCCGATGCATCCCGATATGCGTTCTGGCGAATGGCATGATATTTTTACAGCAGCTTGGAATCGATTAGAAAATGACTGGCAGCATCATCGGGCATTGCCGCTTGATGACTATGCATTGACCAGTCCGGCAGAATTCTTTGCCGTCTGCAGTGAAGCGTTTTTTGAATCCCCCGAAACCATGAAGCAAGAGATGCCAAAGGTCTATCGGTTGTTGTGTCAGTTTTATCGTCAACAACCTGTAATCAGGCAGTAAGCCTTTTTGATTTTTCAGTGGCATTTACCATAACAAACACCTGACCAAATTACTCTACATCCTGGTCAGGCTGCCAAAGCCAGGAATTAACAATGCATAAAACCCCTTTATCTATGCTGGCTGTGACAGCGGCAATTAGTGTGATGACTTTTGCCGTCAGCGCAGCACCGCAAACAGTGACAGTAAAACTCCGTGTGCTGGAAACCTCTGATCTGCATTCCAATATAATGGATTACAACTATTACACCGCCTCACAAGACCCCAGCATTGGCCTGGTGCGTACTGCCAGCCTGATAGAAGCTGCCCGGCAGGATGCTGTGAATACTGTGCTGGTGGATAACGGGGATCTAATTCAGGGCAGCCCGATGGGCGATTATGCTGCGGACAAAGGCCTGGCTGGCGGTGAGGTACACCCGGTGTATCAGGCGATGAATCTGCTGCAATACGATGTGGGCAATATTGGTAATCACGAATTTAATTACGGCCTGGATTTTCTGCAAAAAGCATTGGCAGGTGCTGCTTTTCCGTATATCAATGCCAATGTGTACTGTGCTGAGCCGCAGTGCTGGAACGGCATCAAACAGGGCGAGCATTTATTTACGCCATATCTGATAAAAGACACTGAGGTGACAGATACCACCGGTAATAAACACAGTATAAAAATTGGTTACATTGGCTTTGTGCCGCCACAAATTATGCTGTGGGACAAACAGCACCTTAGCGGCAAAGTACGTGCAGACGGTATTGTTGAAACAGCACTAAAACTGGTGCCACAAATGAAAGCGCAAGGCGCCGATCTGGTGATTGCCATCCCACATTCCGGTATTGGCTCCAGCGAAAACCCTGGCGATCCACGAGCAGAAAACGCCGTACATGCAATTACTCAGGTACCCGGTATTGATGCTGTTATGTTTGGTCATAGCCATTCTGTTTTTCCTTCTTCAAGCTACAGCGACCTGCCAGGGGCAGATATTGAAAAAGGCTCACTGAATGGCATTCCTGCGGTAATGCCGGGGCGCTGGGGCGACAATATGGGCCAGGTTGATTTTACCCTCAGCCTGCAAAACGGCAAATGGCAGGTAACAGATGCCACAGCAAAATCAGTCCCCATATATGATGGAGTACAAAAAGCCCCGTTGGTGGATGCCGATACACTGATTCATCAGGCAGTAGAGGAGGCGCACCTTGGTACTATCGACTATATGCAGCGCCCAATTGGCGTAGCGTCGGCCGATATGTACAGCTTTCTGGCGCTGGTGCAGGATGACCCCACCGTGCAAATTGTTGCCAACGCCCAAATAGCTAAAGTAACCGAAATGCTGCCAGCCGAATTGCAACATTTACCCGTACTTTCGGCGGCTTCTCCGTTTAAAGCCGGGGGCCGACGCAGCTCACCGACAGACTCACAGCAATATATTCAGGTGTCGGCTGGCACGCTTAGCTTTCGCAATGCAGCAGACTTATATCTTTTTCCCAATACGATTGTGGCGGTAAAGCTTAACGGTGCTGAATTAAAGGACTGGCTGGAATGCTCGGCAAATCAGTTTAACCAAATTGATGTGAATAGCAGTGCACCACAGCAGCTGATTAATGATGAACACCCAACCTATAATTTCGATGTGATCGACGGTGTAAGCTATCAGATTGATATTACTCAGCCAGCTAAATTTGACCGCAATTGTGAACTGCAAGACGCTACAACCTCACGTATTGTTCAGCTGAGTTACACCGACGCTACGGGCAAAAAGTTTAGCGGTAAAGCACTGGCTGAAAAGCAGTTTATTGTGGCAACCAATAATTACCGCGCTTTTGGGGATAGCTTTGCCGGAACCGGCAATGAGCATGTCGTCATGGAATTACCAGACAGTAACCGTGAAGCTCTGGTGAGCTATATTCAACAACTATCCGGCTACGATGCAGCAACCGGAGAATACCTAAGTCAGGTAAATCCGGTGGCTGACAATAACTGGCAGCTGCAGCCTATTACTGGCAGTGTGCCTTTGGATATTCGCTTTTCCACACAAGACAGCAAAATAGCAGAAGACTTTGTCCGCCAATATAAGCAATGGCCGATGACCAAGCTGGGAACCGATGAGCTGGGGTTTGCAGAATATCGTATTGAACTCCAGTAGCAATATAGTGAAGGTTGTCGTTAGCAAAAGGCTAAGTTTTGTCCGGCTGTCTGGATATGAAGCAGAGCTGCTGTTTAACTAGATTTTTCGGTATCGTTCATCATCTTTTCTACCAGGTAGTCGACAAAGACACGTATTCTCGCTGGGACATTTTTACCGCCAATAAACACTGCGTGAATGGCTTCGCGATCTTGCGGGTTGTATTGTTCCAATAAGGGAACAAGTTGTCCGCTTGCCAAAGCCTGCTCCACATGGAAACGACCGACGCGGGTAATGCCCATGCCTTGCAGAGCCAGTTCAACGAGGGTTTCTCCATTGTTGGCGATGATATTGCCGCTTACCGATAACATAAAATCCTGGCCGTTTTCTCGAAATGGCCAACCAGGCTCTAACCGACGGAAACTGAAGTCCAGGCAATTATGATTTTGTAAATCGGCAGGTGTTTGTGGAATACCGGCTTTTGCTAAATATTCGGGTGATGCAATGACTACCCGACCTGTGTCGCCCAGGCGACGGGCATGTAGGCCACTATCTGGCAGCTGTCCAAAACGAATAGCCACATCGACATGGCCTGCACTGACGTCGCTAATTTGGTCTGTCACATCTATCTCTATCGTGATATCGGGGTAGCGTTGCAGAAATTCTTTCAGTAACGGAACAATCGTCAGGCGACTATGAGCGGTCGCGGTACTGACTTTGATCTTGCCACTTGGGCTGCCACGGTTGGCAATTGTCGCTTCAGAGTCGTCCAGATCTTTTAAAATGCGTCGTGCTGTCAGGGCATAAGATTCGCCTTCACTTGTTAAATGAAGGCTGCGGGTGCTGCGAACAATCAATCTGACACCCAGACGCTTTTCAAGACGGGTCATGATGCGACTTACTGCGGATGGGGTCAGTCCTAATTCTCGGGCTGCTCCGCTTAAACTTCCTGCTTGTGCAACGGACAGAAAGGTTTCCATTTCGGCGGTTCGATCGGTTTTTCCAAATTTCATTTGTGATTCCAATGCAAAGCTGAATATACCTGGCGTTACTTTTTAAGGGTTTGCTAATTGTTTATATTCTTTTACATCACAAATTAACGAGACTTTAGATGAAAATCAATATTCCTTTGCTTGCGCTGGCCTTTGGTGCTTTTGGTATCGGTGTGACGGAATTTTCCCCGATGGGAATGTTACCGATCATTGCCAATGATCTGGCTGTTTCCATTCCAGCAGCAGGTATGTTAATTAGCGCCTATGCCTTTGGTGTGCTTATTGGTGCACCGTTTATGATCCTGGTATTTGCCAATATGAGCCGGCGGAATTTGCTGCTGTTATCTATGGCGATTTTTACGATAGGCAATTTGATATCAGCGATGGCGGATAGTTACAACATGCTGTTGTTCGGGCGCATTGTCACCTCATTTAATCATGGGGCTTTTTTCGGGGTGGGCGCCATTGTTGCCATGAGTATTGTGCCGGTAGAAAAACGTGCTGGAGCAGTGGCGGCGATGTTTTCGGGGCTCACCATTGCGACCATAGGTGGGGTGCCTTTGGCTGCCTATATTGGTGAAGTTATTGGGTGGCGACCCGCTTTTTTTGCGATGGTGGTAATTGGTGTTATCACCATGGTCGCGCTTCGGTTTTCATTGCCACCCCTGGTGAATGAACAGAAAGCGAATGTTCGTGATGAACTTCGGGTGTTGTCACAGGGGCCAGTACTATCCGCTCTGTTATTAACAGTTGTCAGTGCAAGTGCGATGTTTACGGTGTTTACCTATATTGTGCCGATCCTGCAGGACGAAACGCATGCATCAACGGCTTTTGTCACGGCAATGCTGGTGTTGTATGGAGTGGGTTTGGCCGTCGGTAACTATCTTGGCGGTCGCTATGCCGATCGTTCGATAGATTTAACCCTCATCACTTCTTTAGTTTCGGTGATTGTGCTGTTAGTTATTTTTTCAATAACGGTATCTTCTAAGCTGATGGTGGTGCCGCTGATATTTTTCTGGGGAATCGCCAGTTTTGCTTTGGTGCCGCCTTTGCAATCATTAGTGGTACAAGAGGCGAAACAAGCCCCCAATTTAGCTTCTGCAATGAATATCGGTGCATTTAATCTGGGTAATGCTTTAGGTGCGATGCTGGGTGCAGCAATGATCAATAGCGGTTTTGGATTGGTTTCCGTGCCACTGGCTGGCGCAGGGACCGCGGTTCTCGGACTGATCATGGTGCTGTGGTCTAGACGTGGTCGCCAGCAAAGAGCGCAACAAGCTTTAGATGCTGCTTGTTAATTGTTGAAGTATCAGTCCTTCGGATATTGTCCGGCCTTGATTTGACCTCGCGATAAGTTCACTTTAAGGCAGACAATAAACGCCAGTGCAAAGAACACCGCACATAGCAAAATGGCATTCTGTAAACCAACCCATGCCTGCATTAAGCCCACACCAACCAGACCGATGATGGCGGCCAGTTTGTGTGATAAACCCCAAAAACCAAAAAACTCAGCTGCTCTGGGCAGCGGTGTTAATTTGCCAACAATTGCACGGCTGGCGGATTGTGTTGCACCGAGACATAAACCGGCTGCGACCGCGACTACCAAAAAGATATCCTGACGTTCAGCCTGGTATCCCAGCGAATTTATCCCGTCAGTAATATTGGGTGTTTGCCAGATTAATAATACTGCGCCAATCCAGAACAGCAAGGTGAATTGATAGGTAAACTGACTACCGCGTCGATCTTCGGCCCAGCCAAAAAATATTGCCCCCAACGTTGCAGTAACCTGCACCGTGATAAAGGTCAGCACCCGCATTTTTTCATCCCACTGCACCACCTGTGCACCGTAGATAAAGGTAAAGGCGATAATGATGTAAATGCCCGACATGGCAAACAACGCCGACAACAGAAACAGACTCAAATCCTGATAACCACGCAAATGTTTCAGGCTGCCTTCCAGCCGTTGCCATCCTTGTCGCCAGATACTGCTACCTAACGTTTGGCTGGCAATGCCGCGTTCTTTTAATAAGACAAACGTTGGAATCGCAGCCAGTAGGAAAAAGCCCGCAGCAAATGGTCCGACCCAGCGTACATTTTCAAAGTTTTCCAGACTGACTTCACCGAGGAACAATAAGGCTAAACCGGTTGCCACCAACCCACCCACATAGCCTAGCGCCCAACCAAACCCAGAGATTTTGCCCAGATCTTCTGCTGGTCCCAGATCCGGTAAAAAGCTGGCAATAAACGATTCACCAATGGAATAGGCATAGTTGGAAACCACAATCAGCAACATGCCGAGCAGAATGTAGCCGGGTGCCACAAAATACAGCAGTGCCGTGGCGATGACTGTCACCAGATAGCTGATAAACAAAAACTGTTTACGCCGGGCAGTCAGATCCATCACTGCACCAAAAAACGGTGCTGTTAACACCACCAATAAATAACCCGCTGCCAGCGACAGACTCCATAACAGATTGCCCAGCCGATAGGCATTTTCTGCATCACCGACAATCACCCGGGTAAACAAATCACCAAACACCACGGTAATGATCAGCAGGGTATAGGCCTGATTGGCAAAATCGAACATTGCCCAGCCGAAAATTTCCTTTTTATCCGCGCGTTGTTGGCTCATCGTAAATATCGTGTGTTGGAAAAAATGCCGACTATATCATCAATGTGACGAGTAGCGGTTTACATACAAGTTCAATATTTATTTGTTGATAGGTATAGAAATTGCTTCGACCGTATTTGAAGATGATTCTTTGCCCATTATTGCTTCGAGCCTATGACATTTCCTGTAGGCAAAATGGATATACACGTCGAGGACAGACATGATTGACATTACTAATAACACAACGCTTTTCAATAGCCGGCTTGCCACTAGTACGATAAACCAGTATCAAGCTGTTACAGACACGACGAGCACAACAACACCCCCGAGTCCCACTACCACCACTGTTTCGAATTTGGCACTTCAGTTGAGTGAAGCGGCAAACCTTGCCGAAACACGAGACGCCAGCCTCAGCCGCAATGAACTTGCTCACAAAGCCAAAACTCTGATCGATCAGATCATTGGCAATAGCTACGATAATAATAAGCTTCAGCATGACAAAGAGGTTCCCGACACCGACGACCCTGAGTTGCTGGCACGCGCTAAACAAGCTACCAATTTCGTCAATGGCATGGGGAGTAATCCCTTCAAGGGCATGTCACGAGATCAATTATCCCTGATTGCCTACGATGAAAGTGGCAGTTTCACCGTCAATGAACGGCGTGCTGCATGGTTGGAATCCTATGATCAGGAACAGGTCTGGCGAAGAAAGGTCGTGGCCCAGGCAATGGACGAATATAACCGCACCGGCAAGCTCACGAACTTCTTTACCGAAGTACTTAACCACTACAAAGAGCTCCCGGCGATTGAGCAAGCACAGTATCCAGAGGACTATGAGTCCCAGCTTCAGCAATGGATCGATCTTGATTTCAATTACATTACTCATCAGGCTGAAGGAAAAGGCTCCAATCCGACCAGTTTGATCGAGCTGTTAATGGCTCAAGGAGCCTATGCCAATAAAGACGCTGCCAAGGCTGAAGCAGATAATTTAGAGGCGATGTAATAATCACACTAGAGTAAGTTAAAGATACTAAAATTATATCGATATCCCGCGTAAGGAAGAGTCATTTTTGAAGCCAGTAATACAGGAAGAAACATCAGGATGTGGCATTGCCGCAGTGGCTAATATCCTTGGCAAGACTTATTCCGAAATGAAGTCTATCGCCAACGCGATGGGAATTTATGCTGAAGACCAATCACTTTGGTCTGATACGCTGTATGTAAGGCAGATGTTAGACCGAAGCGGATTTGAAACCTCAGCCGATGAAACGCCTTTCGAGGCGTGGGATACATTACCCGACTTAGCCTTATTAGCTATCAAATATCATCAGGAAAACGGTAAAAACTTCTGGCACTGGGTAGTTTTCAAACGTGAAAATGGCCAAGCCGTTGTACTGGATTCGGCAAGCTACCTGCCATCGAACATTAGAACCGATTTTGATGAAATGCAGCCGAAGTGGTTTATTGAGATCGTGAATGCATAAGGCCATTAAAGTCACTCAATCTGATCGCCGGATGATCGCAAGGTCAAATGATTGATGGTGGCGTTGGAATTCAAGTGGATAATGAGCTGTGAATCCAGATATACAGACCAAGTTTGATAGTTACCCGAAAGACGCTCGGCAGCAACTTGAGAGTGTGCGAAAACTCATTCTGAAGATTGCTGCTGAAAATGCGCTGGGAGATGTAGAAGAAACGCTCAAATGGGGTGAAGCAAGCTTTCTTGTTCAGGGAGGCAGTGCAATTCGACTTGACTGGAAGCCAAAAGAACTAGGTGTTATCAAGGTGTTTTTTCATTGCCAAACAAGCTTGGTTGAGACGTTCAAAGAGATATATCGAAATGAATTTGAGTATGAAGGCAAGAGGGCGATTGTGATTCCATTGAGCACCAACATTGAACAAGTGCCATTAGGCCACTGTATTAGCTTGGCGCTGAAATATCACAGTATTAAGCACTTGCCCTTGCTAGGAGCCTAGTCTTTTACAACTCGTCAAACGGCTGTTAAATGTCATTTGGTTTTTATTAAATATAAGTAATATCAAGAAAACTACAATTTACAACTAAGTCATAAATGAGCCAAACCATGAAACAAACCGGAAAAATTAATTACCTGGAAATGCCATCGCGAGATCTCGATGCGACTAAGCAATTCTTCGGCTCAGCGTTTGGCTGGTCATTTGTAGATTATGGTCCTGAGTATGTCGCCATTGAGAATGCTGGGCTGGATGGTGGATTTTTCAAATCAGACAAGGTGGCAACAACTGAGAACGGCAGTGTGCTGGTGGTGCTTTATAGCTCTGAACTTGAAAATACCGTGGAGAAAGTCAAAAACGCTGGTGGCCAAATAACCCAGAATATCTTTTCATTCCCCGGTGGCCGTCGGTTTCATTTTACTGATCCAAATGGCAATGAATTTGCGGTTTGGTCGGAGTAGAGGACTAGCAGGTATCTAGATGGAGGCGTTCCCATGCAGCGCATGGGAACGCTCAATACTAGTTTGATTTAGCCAACCACTTTTACTGGACCGTGGTTATCGCAATGATCGCCATGGGGATGATGCAAATGTCCATCTACCAGGTAATCAGTGTGATCGCCATGTGGGACGGCTTCGTGTCCACAATCCGGGCCATGAACATGATCTGAGTCGTGTCCGGCACACTCATGTTGAGGAGTGCAAGTATCCGGGTTTTTGTCTGAGACTTCGATTTGGTGTTCGTCAATATGCGACTGGTGTAGATGATGCAAATGACCATCGTGTAAAAAGTCGACGTGGCCATCATGTTCGATTTTCGTGTGGCCACAGTCGGGGCCGTGTTTGTGCGTGTGATCATGATGAGTATCGCAGCTCATATCATTCTCCTTTGGTTGAGTTATTTTCGTTGGCGTGTTCAAGGGCGTTTTCGATTAATTCAACAACATGTTGATCGGCAAGTCGGTAATAAAGATGCCGGGCATCGCGTCTGCGGATGATCAGATTTGCGTTTAATAACGTTTGCAAACGTGCCGAAACGGTAGACAGTTTGTCATTATCCGTTACCAGTTCGCCGACACAGACTTCACCTTTACCTAAACGATATAAAAGTGTCAGCCTGGCTGGATCACCCATAGCCTTAAATAACGCTGCAGTTCGCTCTAATTGCTGAATACTTGGCTCAAGGTCACTGCAATTGTGTTGATGATGTTCTTCGTTACAGGACTGCACTCTATATTCCAATATTCGATGTAATGTCGTAACTGTAGTCTGAATTGTTTACCGATACAAGATTAAATGCGATTTTTTATTATTGAATTAACGAATAGCCAGGAATGTATATAGAGGTGCAATGGCGTTCCCACGCAGAGCATGGGAACGAGCTAGTGCCGTGTCGGTTAAGTCGATAATGTTGAGGTCAGCGTATGACTTTTACGCTGACCTCATTCGTTAAAAGCTTTAGCTATTTATCAATTGTGATCGATGGTCCTGAGCATAGGTTTGAAGTGAGCGCGGTGTGTTACCTGTCAGTGTTGCAACATCATCGGTCACAATGGATGTCCAACCTTCTCTCACCGGATAAAAAATAGCACTCAAAAAAGCAGCGTAGTCAGCAGGTACGCCGGCCGCAGTGAGCATTTCGATAAAGGCGTCATCATCAATGGCGGTGTACTGGATGGGGTTACCAATAACGTTGGCTAATACTGTTGCTGCTTCGGCATAACTAAATGCTTCCGGGCCGGTGAGGTTAAATGCCTGACCGTCGAACTGGTTTGTCGTCAATGCCACCGCGGCACTTTCGGCAATATCCCTCACATCAATAAAGCTTGATTTCCCGGTTCCGGCAGGGAGGGCGATTTGTCCCTGATCAATACCAGCCTTCCAGAAAGTATGAAAGTTGTCAGCAAACCAATTTGGTCTGAGAATCACATAAGGCGTTCCAGAATCAATTAATGCCAACTCAACTTGCCGATAAGGAATGGCATCATCTGCATCCACGCCAAATGCAGTTTGCAATACGACCTTAATATTACGGTTTGCAGCAAACTCGATAAGCGGGGTCAGCAATTCTTTGGATTGCACATAACCGGCGGCCAACATGATATAGACCCGATCCACATCTTTAAAAGCCTGTTCATAACTCTCTGCTTTGAAGTAATCAAACACAACACCTTCTGCACCCGCAACGTCTTTACCTGAACGAGATGCGGCTTTGACATGTTCACCACGGGCAAGCAGATTTTCAACCAATGGACGACCGATATTTCCGGTGGCACCCAAAACCAAAATTTTATTTTTCATTTTTTTATCTCCAGTGTTAAATTTGACTCTTGGTTTCTAAAAGAAACTATGTAAACAATTTAACCTAAGGATAAACCTCTGAAAAGAAGGCACTTTTACGTAATCTGGTTACCTGGAAGTAACCACGCTGATGCTCAAACAGGTGGGAATAATGCAATTTGAATATGACGTATATGAAGATAAATGCCCGACACGAATGGTTTTGGATCGATTGGCTGACAAGTGGTCAGTGCTGATTTTGGACCGGTTGAATAGTGAAGCGGTGCGGTTTAATCAGTTGCGACGAGATATAAAAGGCGTCTCCCAAAAGGTCTTGTCACAAACGCTGAAGAAGCTTGAGCGGGACGGATTAATTTCACGAACCGTGTTTGCCACAGTTCCCGTGACGGTGGAATACGCGCTGACGCCGCTTGGCAAAACTTTAACCGATTGTGTATCAGAACTGGCACATTGGGCTGAGCGAAATATGGATGAGGTGTTATCTGCTCAACAGGCTTACGATAAAAGCCTGGGGTAATGCACCAGCGTTCCCACGCAGAGAATGGCAACGAGCAGAACAAGAACTTATCTGAGATTCCCAACATTAAATAAATCGACTTTTGCCAGTTTGTGATATTGCCGATTTTTGAAGTGACTACTATGGATTGAGAAAAGTCATTCCATCGAGGTCGCTATGAATACCCAATTACATACATCCTACAAACCAGAAACCACGCCCGGTATTAAACCCGCCCATCCGTTAGATCCGCTGACGCTTGATGAGCTTGCCGAAGCCACATTGCTACTCAGAAAAGAGAAACAACTCAGTCCGTCATGTCGTTTTCCTTATCTGCAACTGGAAGAACCTGCTAAAGATGAAGTACTGGCATTTGAAGCTGGTAAACCGTTTTCACGATGTGCATTTGCGGTGGTGCTGGATAAAGCTACTGGGTTAATTCATGAAGCAAAAATCGATCTGATCGCTCAGCAGATTACCGAGTGGAAACAGCTGGATCCGGAAGTCAGCGGACAACCGCCGATTATGATCGAAGAGTTTTTCAGCTGCGTGGATATCGTGCAGGCGGATGAAGGCTTTCTGGCGGCAGTGAGACGTCGCGGTTTAACCGACAAAGATATTGAAAATATTCAAATCGATCCGTGGTCATTTGGCTATTACGGTGATGATGAAAAATATCGCGGTCGGCGCTTGATGCGTGGTGTGGCGTTTGTGCGTGACCAGATTGTTGATAACGGTTATGCCCGTCCGATAGAAGGGCTGATGGCGATAATTGATCTTAATGAAGAAAAGGTTATTGAGATCATTGATGATGGTATTAACACGCCGGTGCCCAAAACCAAACGCAATTACGACACTCCCTCGTTAGGCAAGCCTCGCGAAGGGTTAAAACCGTTACATATTGTGCAACCGGAAGGCGTGAGTTTTTCGGTGGATGGCTGGAAGGTCGACTGGCAAAACTGGTCATTCCGGGTGGGATATACCCCACGTGAAGGGTTGGTATTAAATCAAATCAGCTATAAAGATGGCGAGCGGGTTCGGCCCATCATTTATCGCGCAAGTATCAATGATATGGCGGTGCCATATTCAGATACTGCTCTGAATCATTATTGGAAATGTGCCTTTGATGGCGGTGAATATGGTCTGGGCCGCATGGCCAACCAACTCGAGCTTGGCTGTGATTGTCTGGGAGCAATTCGTTATTTTGATATTCCTGCTGTAGATGATCAGGGGCTGCCGTTTCTGATGAAAAATGCCGTGTGTATGCATGAAGAAGACTACGGCACCTTATGGAAACATTACGAGTTTCGCAGTGAAACCTATGAAATGCGTCGTTCGCGCCGTTTAGTAGTCAGCTTTTTCTGCACGGTGGGCAATTACGATTATGGCTTTTACTGGTATCTGTATCAGGACGGGACGATTCAGCAGGAAACCAAACTCACCGGCATTATCCAGACCAGTGGCATGGTGCCCGGTGATAAACCCAAATTCGGTGGCATTGTGACCCCGGAAATTTACGGCCCAACACATCAGCATTTCTTTAATGCCAGGCTGCATATGATGTTGGATGGTGAAAACAACTCGGTGGTTGAAACCAACTTCTCACCAGCATCCCAAGATGCAGAAAGCAATCCATGGGGCAATGTCTTCAAAACCGAAACTACCTTGTTCAAAACCGAACTTGAAGCGAGCCGTGAAGCCAATGGGGCGACAGGACGATTCTGGAAGATCATTAACCCGAATCTGAAAAACTCGGTTGGCAACCCACCGAGTTATAAATTGGTGGCAGAACATAATCCGGTGATGCTGGCGGGCCCAAATAGTTACATTGGCAAACGGGCCGGTTTTGCCAGTAAACATTTATGGGTCACGCCGTATGATCCCAATGAAATGTATTGTTCAGGCATGTATCCCAACCAGAATAAAGGCGATGGCCTGCCGTATTATGTGGCGAAAAACCGGCCGATAGAAAACACCGATATTGTGGTCTGGCATACCTATGGTCATACCCATGTCTGCAAGCCGGAGGATTTTCCAATCATGCCGGTGGAGTATGTCGGCTTTTCGTTAAAACCCAATAACTTTTTTGACGGCAATCCGGCCATGGATCTGCCCAAAGAAGTTGATCATCAGAGTGTTGATACCGCATCGGCTTCCGGCAGTTGTTGCTCAAAATAAGCTCATAAGATGTTGCTGACTACGGTTGATCTGTTATGCAGCGTGATATTTGTTATCACGCTGCATCAATGGGCGGTAACCAATAAATTACTCAGCAGGCCGCTGTTATTTGTTGCCGGTAATCTTGTGTTTTTGGGTGGCATGCTGCCATGGTTTGATGCTGTGGCACGCTACTCAGTCTGGTTGCACAGCGCTCAAAGTGTAATGGTGCATCATCTTGCACCGTTATTATGGATTTGCGGGCTGCGACATCATGCAATGCGCTCTGAATCCAACAGTATTGCGGCTTCACATTGGCCCGTGACCTTATTGATGAGCAGCTTTGCCATCTTGACCTGGATATGGATGTTACCGGCATTGCATCCGCTGTTTATGCAGAGTGCGATGTTATATAGCGTAATGAAATGGCTGATGGCGTTAAGTGGAATAGCCTTATGCTTAACGGTGATTAGGCAGCATCATCAGGCAAACTACTGGCAGAAATTAAACCTGGTAACCGTCATCATGCCGTTGTTGATTTGGGGCGTGTTGATGTTTGTATTTCCGGCAATGTATAGCGCGACGCATTCACATGCACACCACCATCATCATATGATGATGAGCAATGTGCCGGATTGGCTGCAGCTTTCCTCGGTAGCGGATCAGTATCTTGGTGGTTTTATCTTTATTTTGGCAGGGTTAACTTATTGGCAAGCCGGAACATCAGGCATAAAGCTTACGCGTCATCGTCGGCGTTTCGCCGAATAAGCGGCGATATTCCTGCGAAAAATACCCCATATGAAAAAAGCCATAATTGGCCGCAATATCGGTGACGGAAAAACTGGTTTGCAATAACTCACGTCGAGCAGCATTGAGCTTAACGGCCCGCAGATATTGCATCGGTGAAGTACCAGTGGCTTTGTGAAAACTGTAATTCAACGTGCGATGCGGGATATGTAACGATTCGCAGATATCCACCACACTGGCACAACTGCCTTCGCTTGAAGTCACGTATTCATGGCAGCGTTGCACGATGTAATTATGCTGATTGCCCAACCGTTTCGGTTGGCCGATGCCGGTTTCAGTGGCCTCGTACAAGGTCAACGCAATTAAGATAATGTGATCTTCAGCGGCTTTTAACCGTTGTTGAATCTGTACTGCTGATAACGCTGGGTCATCAGTAATCGATTTTAATTGCTCAATCAGCAAGACAAGCTGATTGCGTAGCAGGTTTAAGGTGGCAGAATCGGTTTTTATCCCATGACTCTTTCTAAAACCGATAAGTCGTAAGTAGGTTTCAGGGCTTAATAATTCAGATAAACGTTGCTGATTAATCGCAATGACGCTGTAATCCAGCTCCGCTGGCCCCACAAACGCAAAATCACTTTCGTAGGGCAGTAATGTCACCCCGTCAGACATGATTTGACGAGCCTGTTCCGAGGTATCACTGACATCCATATGATGGGGAATCATCAGGCTGATCTTGCCCGTAGGTGTATGTGTATCCTGCACCACACTTTGTTTCATTCGTTCACGAAATACCCGAACTGAATCCAGCTGGATATCTTCCAGAAAACCTTCAAACTTTCCCGAACTTAACTGGTTATATTCCTGTGACCAGTTTTGTAACGAATGAGCATGCTGATTCACATCATCAAATACAGCAGATTGACTGAACATAATGCTGTTACCTGTTTCAGCTAATAATCTGATGTATAAGCAAAAAATGCACCGTGTCAGTTTGAGACAGGCTTTGCCATTTGCCTGAAAAAATTAAATCAGTAAAACCAATACCTTTGAGCTGAAACTGAGAATTTTTGTCATTAGAACGGTGTTGAGAGAAGTCCGCGATAGTGCCCGAATTTGGGGCATATTTATTAACTAGGCTTCAATTTAGTTCAGTTTAGAATAGATCTAAGACAATGTGATTTTCTCATGCAAATCATGAAAACCAGTGAAACCACTTATCAATAAATCAATGGCACTATAACGTTATGATGTTAAAATGTTAAAATGTTAAAATGATAAAATGTTAAAATGTTTTAACGTTTTAACGTTGTAAAGTTGTAACGTTGTAACGTTGTTAGAGGAGATACAGAATGAGTAATTTATCTAAAAGATCCACAGTGTATTTTGAGCCTGCAATTCATCAAGCTCTTAAAATGAAAGCAGTATCTTTAAACTTATCTGTTTCAGAAATCATTGATGAAGCTGTTCGCTTGTTGATAACTGAAGATCAACAAGATTTACAAGCGATCTCTGAGAGAAAAGATGAAGCAGAAATTAGCTATGAAGCTTTGATTAATGACTTAAAAGCTCATGGAAAAATATAGGATTGTTTTCAAAAAATCGGTTGCTAAGGATTTACGAATCATCCCGAACACTGATGTAAAGCGAATTCTTAAGCGAATTGATGAATTAGCAGAAAATCCTCGAGCGGTGGGATGCATCAAACTAACCGGTGAAGAGAAATATCGAGTTCGACAAGGACTCTATCGAATTGTTTATGAAATCAGAGATAATGAACTGGTGGTAACTGTTATCAAAATCGGTCATCGTTCAAGTGTTTATCAGAATTAGCGCATTGCTGGCTTTAACAGCAATAAACTCTCCGGCGACTATCAAGAAAAAATTGGTTTTTTTAGCCAGCAAACAAATCTTCAAAAACATTCACTTAGTTGTCTTTAAACTTATTTAAATTTAAGTGATTCTGAAGCGCTATTTGAATTTGCCATTATATTCCGCAGTACGTATATTAATGAGAACAGTTTTCATTATCGTTTAAGAGATCGCGCCAGGTCATGACCTCCTCGGAATACACAACACCAACCATTGAAGATCTGTATATCGATCACCATGGCTGGTTGCGGGCATGGCTGCTTAATCGACTGGGAAATGCGGCTGATGCTGCCGATCTGGCACACGATGTTTTTCTGCGGTTGATCTATAAACCCGCGCCACGCGGTTTTGATAACGTCGGCGAAGAACGTGCTTATTTGCGGACGATGGCTCGAGGGATGTGTATTAATCTGTGGCACCGCCGTGAGATTGAACAGGCTTGGCTAGATATGCTGTCCAGTCAGCCAGAAGAAATTGCTCCTTCAGCCGAGCGACAGATCGTGGTGTTACAGGCATTACACGAGATCGGTGCCATGTTGCTTGAACTGCCATCAAAGGCTGCACGAGCATTTCTATTAACAGAAGGCTGCCAAATGACACATGGTGAAGTCGCGGAAGAGTTGGGCGTCTCCACCCGGATGGTTCGCAAGTACGTTGCTCAGGCCATGTTCAAATGTATGCAGTTGCAGGCCCGACATACCATGGTTGATCTTGATTCCAGTTTCGTCTGACAAATATGGATAAATCAGTAACTTTATCAGCCCAGACTCAGGCGGAACCAGCACACCATGTCATGGAGCAGGCTGCCGAGTGGTACGCACTGCTCAGCTCGGACGAAGCGACCCAAGCCGATCATGCCAACTGGACGGCTTGGTTGGCCAGATCGCCTGAACACCGTTTGGCCTGGAGTTATGTTGAGCGTGTCAGTCGTCATTTTGAACCGATGCAATCCGTATCCGATCCACGCCGTGCTGCAGATGGTTTGTGGGAGGCTAACTCACGTGTGATAAAACGTCGACAGGTGTTAGGGTGTCTTGCCGCTTTGGCGGGTACTGGCATGTTGAGTTGGATCACTATGCGTCATACTCCGCTTCCGCTGATGGCACAAACCTGGCGAGCTGACTATCACACCGCCACGGGCGAAAGCCGTGAAGTGGTATTATCCGATGGAACCCGCGTCTGGCTCAATACGGCCAGTGCTTTCAATCAAAATTACACCACAGACAAAAGACATTTGAATCTGTTGATGGGCGAGATCTTGATTGATACGGCCAGTGATGCATTGCGACCCTTTATTGTTGAGACACCGCAGGGACGCCTCAGAGCATTGGGCACACGGTTTACTGTTCGGCTCGACAACACAGAAACCTATCTGGCGGTATATGACGGAATGGTTGAGGCTCAAAACCATTCAGGCGAACAACGAATCGTAAAGTCCGGAGAACAGCTTCGCTTTACACCTAAAACATTAAATAATATTGATACAGCAGATCCGGCACGCGAAGCTTGGAGTCGCGGCATGTTGGTGGCTCAGGATATATCGTTACATGAGGTGGTTAAAGAGCTACGCCGTTATCGTAAAGGTCATTTAGGTGTGGCTCCCGAAGTGGCGGATCTGCTGGTGTTTGGTAACTTTCCGCTCACTAATACCGACACCACGTTGGAGATGCTGACCAACGTGCTTCCAATTCAGATAAATTACAGATTGCCTTGGTGGGTGACGATTGAAGCAAAGAGCTGAGATTGATAGGGCAAGTGTTCTTATTTTTGAGTACGTATTGTTAAGAAAATATTTTTTCAAAAAGTGGTTCCGCTTTTTGCTCGCTCAATTGATTAAGAGGATAGAAGAGCAACAAACATCGATGATTTATTGGTTTACTGCCAGTAGTCAAGACGATGAATTGCTCGCCAAATCCAATTAATGTTTGAGGAAAAGCGATTTATGTCCACTAGTAACCTGCCTCGTATTAGCACCCTGATACAACCATCTGCCCAAGTACAAGCTAAGTTCACCACTGTGCGCCCTTTGGTACTGGCGATGCATCTCGCCATTGCCGGAACAATAATGGCGATTAATGACGTGCATGCACAGGAAAATAACGTCAAACAGTCAGCGGGAGCTCAGGCAGACGCGGTGCGTCAGTATGATATTCCAGCCGGTCCCCTATCTATGGTGCTGACCCGTTTCTCTACAGAAGCGGGCATTTTTCTGGTGGGTGCCACCGAGCTTGCAAAGGATAGAAAGAGTCCCGGAGTGCGCGGTAGACACTCAGTTCAGGCGGCGTTGACTGTATTGTTAGCCGGTACAGGTCTTGAAGTACGGCCAAATGCAAAAGGCCAATATGTGCTACAGGAATCAGAAGTGGGATCGGTAGAACTACCATTGGTCAAAGTCAGTGCAGGAGCGGAATCCGAGCTGCCCCCCGTTTTTGCGGGCGGGCAGGTGGCTCGAGGAAGCCGAATGGGTATCCTTGGTAATGTTGACGTTTTTGATACGCCTTTCAGTACACAAAGCTTTACCGAAGAATTTGCAAGGGATCAGCAGGCGCGACGCGTCTCGGATATTGTTTCAGTCGACCCTTCGGTTCGTAGTGCGATGGCCGAGTATGGCGATACGGAAACCTTTATGGTGCGTGGATTCCCGCTATTTACCAGCCAGGTCGGCGTTAACGGGTTGTATGGAATGACTGATACTCGCAGGATTTCCCCGGAGTTTTATGAACGTGTAGATCTGTTAAAAGGTCCCGCCTCTATGCTTTACGGCGTTGGCCCGTTCGGGGTGGTTGGTGGGAACCTCAATTTGGTTAGCAAGCGTGCAGGGGACGATCCATTGACGCGTCTCACTGGAAGCTACGTCTCCGATTCACAATTTGGTGGTCATCTTGATGTAGCACGTCGCTTTGGTGACAACAATGCCTGGGGAGTTCGTGCAAACCTACTCAAACGTGATGGTGATACCCCGATTGATCGTCAGCAGGACAGTATGAGCAACCAAGCGTTGGCACTGGACTACCGTGGCAGCAAACTCAAAGTCAGTCTGGATCTAACTAATCAGGAGCGCCTCACCGACGGACAAACTGCCAATATGCAGTACAACCAAGGGTTTGCATTGCCTAAAGCACCAGACAATGATCACAATTTCGCTAATAGCTGGGAGTTTATTGATACGCATACCAAGTACTGGATGGCGGCAGCAGAATATGAATTCGACCCAGCAGTCTCAGTCTATGCCAATTACGGACAAGCCGAAGTTGAAGAAGAATATTTCTATGCGGCATCTTCCATGCGCCGCATCATCAATAACGATGGGGATTTTACCGCGCGTGTGGGTGGTTTTCGTACTACCAGTGATGTCAAAACTTATGAGGTTGGTCTGCGCGGACAATTTGATTTGGGGACGGTAAGTAATCGCTATGCCCTGACCTATAGTGAACTCGACCGCAGTTCAAAAGCGCTTTCGGTGCACGCTTCTGGAGTTTACACCGGTAATATTTATGAGACTCCGAATATACCTAAGCCGATACTGAACTATGACCCACTACTGAAAAACGGTGACTTACAACTTAGCAGTGTTGGCTTGCTCAATACCTTTGGGTTTATGAACGATACCATTCTGTTGACGCTAGGAGCACGAGACCAGAAGCTTTACAGTGGTGTTTTCAGTTCTGGGATCAAGAGCGATGCGTATGAGGAAAGCAAGGTTACTCCCTTGGGCGCGTTGCTGTTCAAGTCAGGCAATTATTCTTTCTATGTAAACTACAGTGAAGGCCTCGCACAAGGTGCTACAGCCCCAAGCGGTACAGAAAATCAAGGTGAGTTTTTATCACCTTCGGTCACCGAGCAGTATGAGGGGGGGATCAAATATGATGCCGGCAACTTTGGTGTTACAGCAGCCGTGTTTCAGATAAAACAGCCGAATACCTTTACCAATAGTGACAATGTGTTTGCGGCCGATGGTGAACAACGTAATCGCGGCCTGGAATTATCAATCTTCGGTCAACCGATAAAGGGTATGCGGTTGTTGGGTGGGTTTACCTACATTAATGCTGAACAAACCAAGACGCAGAATGGTGTGAACGACGGAAATGACGCGATAGGCATTCCACGTTTTAACGTTGTGCTGAATGGCGAATATGATATTCAGGCAATCCAAGGGCTGACACTGACCAGTCGCATCACTGCTTTCAGTGAGGCTCAAGCGGATGTGGGAAATACGCAGAGTATTCAAGGATGGGGACGTTTTGACCTCGGCGGTCGTTATGTGACCGAGGTATCAGGTAAAGCGCTGACCTTCCATGTCAACCTGATAAATGTTGCCGATAAGAGCTACTGGAATTCAGTATCGCGCGGCTTTATCACCTCTGGCGCTCCGCGTACGTTGCTTGTTTCTACTTCGATTGATTTCTAGACATCGATTCACCGAACTGGGTCAATATGCGTTCCCACGCAGAGCGTGGGAACGAGTAATAACGAAAAAAATGCTCGCTAAGTTGAGAAAAACAATAAAGGGGGCAGTGATTGCCCCCTAAGTTTATGGGTAAAAATATCTGTTTAACAGTTCACATTTCAGCGGTTACTGTGTTTGTGAAATATCAGAATTTCAACGTCAAACCGGCATAAACCGATCTGCCCATTCCCGGTACGGTTACACCCCATGGAACCGATGTGTTCATCGTGGCTCCTTGACCTAAATACGCTCCTGAAAGTGGATGACTGTAGAGGCGATCAAATACGTTTTCCATACCAAAATCGACACGTGCCTGCTTCCATTCATAACTGGTACGCAAATTCACCAGACCATAACCGGCGGTTTCCATTTCGTTGCGTTCACTGTTGACCTTGTCTTTACCGGCGACCAGCACCCATTCAACATTATTACGCCAGCCGTTTTTGCTGTGCTCCAGCGATAAAGTCGAGTTCAGCGGCATGATGTTATACAAATCATCGCCGGTATCACGGTTTTTACCCCGGATGTAACTCAGTGTGGCGGTACCGCTAATTTGTCCCCATTTTTCAGACTGATAAAGTGTTTTGAAACCCGATACATCCATACCATAAAGTTTGGCTGAGACATTCTGGTATTGCAGATAGACAAAATCATTTGCAGTAGTCAGGTTGGCAGCTGTACAAGCGCCACCACCCGTGCTACAGCGTTCTGCGTCAATAAAGTCATCTACATAGGAGATATACGGTGTGAGTGACACATGCCAATCGTGTTGTTTGGCATCATGGAAATTGGCGGTAAAGCTTAATGTGTGGGCGATTTCTGGATCCAGATCCACATTGCCCACATAACCATTGCCATCACCTACCAGATTAACCATACGCATCGCCATACCATTGGTTGACCAGGCAAAGCGTTCATATAAGTTGGGCGAACGGGTTTTCTGGGCGTAGCCGAATTCATAATCGTGAGTAGCCGATGGGGCAAAGCGGGCAAGCAAGGTCGCATCAATATTATGATCGGTGATGTCACGGTCACTGGCATTAAACGCATCCGCAGCCGCCTGATACATCATCATATTAGTGTTATAACCTTGCACCTCACCAGCATCCATCTTGACGGTTTCATGGCGAATACCCGCCACGGTAGTCCATTGGCTGTTCCAGGCGGCTTCCCATTCGGCAAATATGCCGTAACGATCCCGCTCACCATTATTAATATTCCAGAAAGTATTGGGTGCCATCATCAT
Organism: Methylophaga sp.; assembly: GCF_030651745.1. The sequence continues at coordinate 61,222 of NZ_JAUSCC010000052.1, read as the reverse complement.
GCCACCGGAAGCTTCCCAGAAATCATCCAGACGATAACGTTGCAAATCAGCACCAACACGGAACAGATCGCGTTGGTTTGCGTTGATTTCGGCTTTAACCGATAGGCCTCGGTTATCGCCTTCAGTTTCCATCGGCATACCCAAGGCGGTCATCATTCCGGTGCCATAGAGGAATTGCTTGTCATCACCAAACTGCATTTTGTGATGGGTTTTTTCACGGTAAAGCGATGTTTCCAGTGAGCCCCAGTCGAACAGGCCGTTATAGATAAAGTTAATTTGATTGCTACGGTTTTCCGTCATATCCATACGCTGATTGGGCCAGCCTTGATATGGAATGTCCTGATGGGCAAATTTGAGCTGCAGCTGGTGGTTATCCAGTTTATACGCCAGATCAATCGCATGGTTACGGCTTTCATAAGCGGATGAGCCAACTTCATCTGCATCTAATGATCGGCGATCGACAGCAGCATTACCTGCCGGTTTGAAATTGCCACCGGCATCATAATTATTCGCTTTGGCAGTGGAGCCGGTGTAAGTGATACTGAAGTCTTCTGATGCCAAAGTCGTGGAGAGGTGAGCGCCACGGGCATCACCATTGCTGCGATAGTAACTACCGATTTCACCTTTGCTTAATGTCTGGCCTTCAGCTGCAAATTCCGGTTGTTTGGACTTGGCGATAATGGTGCCACCAATACTGTCTCCACCCAGGCTTACCGGTGCAATGCCCGAATACACCTGAATCTCTGAAACACGTGATGGAGCGAGATAGGACAGGGGGGGATTCATATGATTGGCACAGGCCGAAATCAAATCCATACCATCAACTTTGATCCGCAGCCGATCATCGGCAAAACCACGCATAAATGGCAGACCTGAAACACCACCACCCGCATACATCGACATGCCCGCCATATCATTGATAAATGCTGCGGTATCAGACTTATAAGCCCGTTGGGCACTGATGTCTTTTTCACTTAAATTAGTGCTGTCGACCGTAGGTACAGAAGTCCCTGTAACTGTCACTTTATCCAGCATCTCCTCATCGTGTTGATGAACGGCGTACGCAGGAGAATGGGCCAAACCTGTCAGTATCATTAAAGCCAGGGGAGAGAGATGTTTTTTCATGTTGCTGTTATCCCGGTTTAAAAAGTTAAACCAAGAATAAGCAATATGACATTATAAAAATTGTGGGATTTCGAGCAGGTGTGGGTGAAATCACGCACTTTATAAGTAAATGATGATTTTGTTTGGAAAACCGGCGTTCCCACGCGGAGCATGGGAACGAGGTTTGTGCGTTAACGAGTTGTTTTAGAAAAGCAGTTTGATGCCTACCGAAGCAATCCAGTCTTCTTCGCTTTCATCAGCATTTCTGGCGATGGAGGCGGTGCGACCGAATTTGCGTTCGTATTTGAGATCCAGATACGGCACAACTTTACGGGTGATCTCATAAAACAGTTTGATGCCGATTTCACCTTCACTTAAGCCTCTGCCTAACTCCTGACGTTCAACATTCTGAGCAGTAAAGTCCAGTTGGTAGTAGGGTTCAAAGCCAAAACGCTGGGTGAACAGCAGATGGTTTTTCTGTTTCAGCCTGGCGCTGACATCACCATAATCACTGATAAACAGATGTGCCTGAGTTTCAAACAGATAGGGCGCCAATCCAGTAAAACCCAGTGTTAAATAACGGGTGGATTCAGGTTGAGTATCCACTCTCAGACCCAGCTGGGCATCCCAGAAATCGTGCACATTCCGGCTATACAAAGCCCAGACTTCACTTTCTTCCAGTTTGCCTTTATGGCCTTCCAGTTCACCTTTCAGCCAGAGTTTGTGGGTATCTCCACCGATCCAGCCATCCCATTCAATATGGGTTTTATCACCTTCACTGCCACCGCCATGTTGTGCTTCAAACCATAAGGCATGGAAGATGTGTGATTCATGCTCGTGCCCATGCCCATCATGATTATCATCGGCATGGCTGCTGGAAATAAACAGGCTCAATAGCAATGTGACTAGCAGATTAGATTTAGTGATGCTCATGGTGACCTCCCATGTCGTGATGTGCTGGTTGAGAGGCGGGCAAATCATCTTCATCAAACTCGGCGACGACCACTGTAGACATCATGCCAGCAGACATGTGATACAGCAGATGACAATGAAACGCCCATTCGCCCGGCTCATCAGCTGTCAGTAGTACGGAATATTCGGTGCCTGGTGCAACATTAACCGTGTGTTTGTTGGGTAACTTTTCACCCGGTTGACCATTTTCCAGCTGCACAAACATGCCATGCAGATGCATCGGATGCGCCATCATGGTTTCATTTTTAAAGATCAGCCTGACTCGTTCACCATAGTTAAGTTTGATTGGCTCAAAACCCGGATCACCGAATTTATGACCATTTAAGGTCCAGATAAACCGTTCCATGGTGCCGCCCAAGGTCACTACAATTTCCCGTTCGGCAGGACGTAGATCGGTTTGTGTTCCAAGTGCTCGTAAATCACTGTATTGCAGTGCTTTATGTCCCTTTGGTGTACTGGCATCGGCCCAGCCACTTTGCATTTCAGCCGGTTCATCGTCTTGCATATCATGTCCGCTATGATCCATGCCTTGAGAAGCGTCACTCATATCATGGCCACTATGATCCATGTCATGCCCCATATCGGCCATGGTTAACAATGAACGCGGTCGATGGGCTGGAACCAGACCTTTCATACCTTCTCTTGGGGCTAAAGTACCCAAAGCAAAACCGGTACGATCAATAGATTCTGCCGCGATGGTGTATGCTTGATCGGCTTGTGGCGTCACAATCACATCATAGGTTTCAGCTACAGCAAAGCGAAATTCATCAACCGTCACTGGCTCAATATATTGTCCATCAGCCTGAATAACAGTCATTTGTAAACCGGGAATCCGCACGTCATACATCGACATGGCCGAGGCATTGATAAAGCGTAATCGCACCCGTTCGCCAGGCTTGAAAAGACCAGTCCAGTTCTGCTCGTTGGTTTTGCCATTCAACAGAAAAGCGTCGTAGCTGACATCTGCCAGATCGGTAGGCGACATTCGCATCTGCCCCCAATCACGGGCATTGCTCCATGCAGATTTAAAGCCTTTTTCACGTACTTCTCCGAAGAAATCACCGACAGTACGTTGAGCATAATTATAGTAATGCGGGCTTTTTTTCAGATTGCCGAAAATTTGCTGACCGGTTTCATTACTGAAATCAGACAGTAACACCACATAATCCCGATCGGCTTGAACGACCGGTTCGTCCTTGGGATAAATCACCAACGCGCCGTAATGACCATCCTGTTCCTGTGAACCACTGTGGGCGTGATACCAGTAAGTGCCATTTTGACGAAGAGTAAAACGATAGGTGAACGTATCACCAGCTTCGATGGCTTTAAAGTCACTCAGACCTGGTACACCATCCATTTCTGGCGGCAGTAATAATCCATGCCAATGAACAGAAGTTGGCTCGTCGAGTTTATTAATAACGTGGATAACCGCTTCGTCACCTTCGGTAAACTCCATAATCGGACCGGGGATGCCACCGTTGATAGTGATGCGTTCTACGGCTTTGCCAGTAATGTTGACCGGTTCGCGGTCAATGACCAGCGTGTATTCCGTCACACTTGCAATGACAGGGTTGTGGAGTAATGCGGCTGAAATAGCGATCAGCCAGCGACTAAATTGTTTCATGAGATCTATCCTCAGAGAGTTTCGATTGGGTATCCGTAGATACCGGTTTGAACTAGAGGATTAGCTTCGCGGTGGACGTTCGAATTGAGGAGGGTTTTGGCTCACAAGTTGTTCGGCTGTAATTGCCAAACGGCTTTGCGAATAGAGGGAGGCCATAAAAATAGGTTGAAAACCTAATACAACGGAGGCATGACAATTGGCTGTTGCACACTGACAATTATCACTGGCGCAATGAGAACTGGCATCGTGCTTGTGTTGAGCTTCAGTATTGGAATGGCAATCGTGCTGTTGCTGACTCATTTCATGGTGCACAGGCATATCATTATTTCCTGCATGCGCAGCAGGCATCAGCATCGAAATCATAAAGAAGCCGATAAGCAAATAATGAAAAAGAGACTGTGGTTTTGTCATTAAACAATTGCCAATAAATAACGTTTGGTTAGACACAGCATAAGCGAAAAGTTTTTACAGTGCCAAAATTCCAGAGAGGAAAGGGGGGCGGGGGCTGATCTTATCTGGATGAGGTTCTTAATCCGCCTATTTCACCAAGTAGTTTCAGACCAAATATTTTTCACTCAATTATCCTTCTTGCAAAACTCCGTCAATGACGTATATTTACCGTTATGTATACGATCATTGAAACTCCTACATTTGAAGCGGACGCTAATAAAATATGGACTGAAGAGGAGCGTAATGCTTTCTTTGCATGGCTGGCTGCCAATCCAGAGATTGGTGATCCAATTCCTGGTAGCGGTGGATGTAGAAAGGTTCGTTGGTCGGTTGCGGGTTCAGGGAAGCGAGGTGGGGTACGTGTTATTTACTTCACTAAGTTGGCAAATGGAGAGATCTGGTTATTAGTGATCTACAAAAAAGCCGTCAAGGAGAACATCCCCGCACATATCCTGAAATCCATTCGTGAGGTACTGGAAAATGAGTAACGAAACATTGAGTGCGGAAGAGCTTGGTAACAAGCTGCTTCAATCAATCAAAGAAATGAAAGCGGGCAAAGCTGCGCGGGTAAGTCGTGTGGAACCCAATGAGGTAGCAGAGGCGCGGAGTAAAACCGGCCTGACACAAATAGAGTTTGCAGAAGTACTTCATATTTCTCCACGGACCTTGCAGGAGTGGGAGCAGGGGCGTCGTAAACCTTCGGGACCAGCTAAAGCGTTGATTGATATCGCATCTCGTCACCCGGAAGTGATCCGGGAAGACCTCGAAATGAGGGGGTAATACGAGTTTGTTGTTGGATTTACCTAAGTTTCGGTGTGTCGCAAAGCCAGACCTTATGCAGATCATTATTTATGAATAATGATATAGACAAGACATGCGTGAGCATTACGATTTTTCTGAATCAGCCAAAAATCCATACGCCAAGAAACTCAAAAAGCAGGTTACGATCCGGCTTGATGACGATACTGTGGAGTATTTCAAGAATCTCGCTGAAGAAAAAAATATTCCTTATCAAAGTCTTATTAATCTCTATCTGCGTGAGACTGTGCCCAGTCACATAAAGATTGAGTGGCAATAATTATTATGTGGCCAACGACATCAATCATTAACATGCTGTTATGCAAACAAGGAGGCAGGGTTGCTATTTCGTGAAGCTATTGCAAGTGTATTGGCTACGGTGCTGTTCTTCCTTCTAGTTATGCTCGCGTTGCTCACACATTCTGATCCAGATGCTAATGATTCTTGGCAAAGAGGCGTGGCCATCGCGCCAGTTCTGTTCATCATTGCAGTCGCTACTACATGGGCGTGTGGGCAATATCTTTTATCAAAGGGCCTTTGTACGCCACTGAAATTTATTGCCGGTGCTTTCGCGCTTTCTGCAGGAGCTGTAGTGGTTCTCATCACACCAGCAATAGTTATTGGCAGTATTATTGGTTTTTTTCCATGGGTTTCGTCTTTTCTATCAGGTTTAGTTATCGCGCTCACCGCAGCAGTGGCTAGCATCCCATCCGCTGTAATCTGGTGGTGGATTGTGGCGCATAACCAGTGAATCAAGCCGACCAAATTTACCGCTGCCGCTCTAAATTTATTGGGTGATGTGATTAAAACGTTCTGAGAGGAAAATATGGATTGGGTGAATCATCATTGGCTTGATCTAATGGCAATAGGAATTATTGTAACTGGTTTCTATTGGTGCTTTCGAAGAGAGGTGGGTGTTGGCTGGCAAGGGTTTAAGCCATCGTTCTACATCAGAGGTCTTTGGGCTGTATTTTTAGGTATCGCATTAATAGGCGGTGGCGCAAGCTACTTGTTTATGAATAGTACCTTCATGAAAGTTGATACCTGTTTAGATTCTGGTGGTAGCTACAATTACCAAGAGCAGATGTGTGAGTATGCTTAAAACATAATATTTAATATTCCTGCACAAAATGTTAAGTGAAATTTCAGACCGACCACTGCAAATGTCTTTGTTAATTAGTGCGTTTTGTCCGACGATGCAAGTCAAATAAAAGCTAGGTTTAACCTCAATCATATCGCCTAAGACCATTCATCCATAGAGTTGTCATATCAATAATCTATGAAGAGATAAAAGTTGGTATGAGTGACCCGACCGAAACAACTGATGGTGAGCAAAAGCCTGAACCTGATAATGTCCAGACAGAACATGAGAATGTTGGGCTGACCCCAATAAAGCCAAAGACTCGTATCAAACGATCCTGGATACTTATTTTCCTATTGGCTGGGCTCGTTGCTCTTCTGATTGCTCGTGATGACCTGCGACATAACGCAGCTGAAAGCAGTGAAAACGCAATCCGTTATGTTGCTTTCGATATTCTGGGCTGGTCCCCAAGGGATATTTTTGTCTGGCGTTTGCGAGTGGCGGGATTGTTGGATAGTCCTCTTGGGCAACGATGGACAAAAGCTGTTGAAAGGGCGGGTACTCAGCCTGTGCAAGCTAGTGGTCGGTACCGCACAGTTGAAGCCTTTGCGGAGGATGAAGTTGAGGCACACATCTATCAATTATCGCTTGAAAGAGGAGAGAGGCTGATATGGCAACTTTCCCGTCTGGATACATCCGACAATCGGCTTTATGCCAGCCTGGAACAACGCGGAATTAATGACCAAGAATGGTCAACTGTTACGGAACTGGAAACTGATGACACAAGCAGAAGTCGGGTTATCTCCAAAGCTGGCGACTACCGATTTGTTCTTCAACCCGAGTTATTTGCCAATGCCGAATATTCTCTGGCGATTGCCAATGGAGGTTCATTACCATTCCCCGTAGAAGGCGCAGCCCAGCGTGATATAGGCAGTGGTTTTGGTGTTGCTCGCGATGGCGGTGCGCGACAGCATCACGGCGTGGATATCTTTGCAAAAAAGGGAACACCCGTCACAGCAGTGGTTGATGGCTATGTCAGAACAGGTACAGGTGACAGGGGTGGAAAATACGTTTGGCTATCGGGCAGCATGATCGGCCTTGGCAGTGCACGTTACTATTACGCTCATCTGGATTCATTCGCAGTTGAGTCCGGCGACAGGGTTAAAAAAGGTGAAATACTTGGATATGTGGGCAACACCGGCAACGCCATCACCACGCCACCGCATCTTCACTTTGGGATTTACTCAGGCGGCCCCGTTGATCCAGCACCATTTTTGAAACCAGAGCCGGTTTTATCTGATCGATGAGCATCTGGCTGGGCAGCTTCAATCTGACCAACCAAATGTTATCTAGTCGAGCGTCTTTTTGAAAAAAACTGTTCCAAGACAAACAGTAAATAGTAAACAATCAATCGATTATGTTATCGGTTTGTTTTGACTTGGTCGGGGACTTAAAATGTATAACCCACTAGGAATTATTAAAAACCAGCGGTTTTACGCCTTCGCTTAATGAGATAAAAAATGCCAGAGTTTGATGAGTCAAAAGTTAAATCATTTACCGATTCGGAAGAGTTTAGTACGTGGCTAGAATCGAATCATGATCAAGAAACTGAACTTTGGATGATGATTTATAAAAAGGGTTCTGGGTATCAGTCAATTGATTGGGGGCAGGCTGTTATTGAAGCTCTATGCTGGGGGTGGATTGATGGGGTGAAAAAATCATTCAATAGCGAAGCATATCTCCAAAGATTTACTCCAAGAAAGAGGGGAAGCTCGTGGTCTAAACGAAACTGTGAGCATGTAGAGCGGCTTTTATCAGAAGGTCGAATGAAAAAAGCAGGGTTAATTCATGTACATGAGGCCAAAGCTGACGGACGCTGGAATGCAGCCTACAGCCCACAAAGCGAGATGGAAATGCCCGCCGATTTTCTAGATGCTTTAGAGGCAAACCTAAAAGCAAAAGACTATTTTGAATCTCTCAGTAAAACTAAGAAATACATAATCTTTCTCTCACTTCAGACCGCCAAGAAATCTGAAACTCGAGTACGACGACTAAGCAAGTACCTATTAATGCTGCAAAATAATGAACCCATTAAATAAAAGCGAAGGCATGCCTCCATTCGTTTAGCTAACGTATCGCAACGGATATGAATTAAGGTTCAGCTAACTTACTTTATGGGTAACACCATCACCACGCCACCCCATCTCCATTTTGGGATTTACTTAGGCGGTCCAGTTGATCCAGCACCGTTTCTCAAACCAGAACCGATGTTGCCAGATTAAAGGAGGATGAAGCTTATGTTTAACCTCAAAACGTATTTATTTGTTTTATTGGTTGTGCTGCCAAATATCGCATTTTCAGCTGATCGCGAAGCGACCGTATGTGGATGGTTTAAAGAGCGATTGTATTTCCAAATGTGGAGTTCCATGGCACCGCCTCCGGATGCGTCCAGAGTCTCCGGAAACGAGCTCATTGAGAGAGCAGAATTTACAACCGCTGATGGCAAAGTTCTAAAGGGTTACAAATATCAGTCACAAAATGAAAACGGCTTAGCAACGCATCCTGAAGGATATATTTTGGTGGCTTTGGGTAATGCAATGATAGCCGACCTAATGATTACGGCTTTAGAGCTGTTCTCTCAGCGTGGTTACGATATTTATATTTATGATTACCGCGGCTACGGCGAGTCACAAGGCAAGCGCAGGATTAATGCCATCATAGAAGATTACAAAGAATTAGTGGTTCATCTGAACGCACAATATGAGAAACAGCTGCTTTATGGGATTTCTCTTGGTGGTGCCGTTATGGCTAACGTAATCGGAAGTGGCGTGCAGTATGATCGCGCGGTGATTGACTCCAGCCCAAGCAGATTGTCGCCTCACGGATGTCCAGAGCGTATCGACCCTGCAGAAAATATTCCTGATGATGTGAAAAACATACTGGTCATAACCGGTGAAATCGACTCTGTTCTTGGCCCCAAAATGACGTCAGAGTTTAGAGAGCGAGCAGAACAAAAAGGGGCTGCTGTTTTTAATGGTTCAAACTATGCACACCCTTTTATGGATAGCAGCCATGAAATTCACAATGAACGATTGAATAGGGTGATTAATTTTCTAGATGGTAGTGAGGCAATTGATGGCTAATTACTTCTTTTCTTAAGTCTGAAACAAGCCCTGATTTTACCTGCCGCTGAGTATACGAATAGGCACCTCCAACTTGATTGATCAACTACTTGTTGGCTAGTTAATTTGCAAGCGATTGAAATCTGTGGAATATTCCATCCACTACATCCGCAATGGATTGGAAAAGAAATCAGGTTATGGAAAAACACACAGTCTAATCAAGTAAGCCTCGCTAACATGCAGCTATGTGTCCGTAGCCGCCGATTATGAGCTATATAAACAATCAGTAAGAGGAAGTGCGGTGTTAATTTCTGAAGTGATAATGAAGAACAAACGCATTCTTAGAAGATCTATAGATGAATCTTTGACTAAAAGCTATCTCCGTACGTGGTTGAACTGTTGCCGAATGGGAAGCCCGCCACAAGAACCGGACTATATTGCGGACTTGTCTCTACGCTGGGTTTCAGATGCAGTAAGAGACTTAAAGAGAGTACTTCGATCAAAATTTCGCGTTGGAATAACTGGGGTTTACTGCCATCAAAAGCCTTTGGCAGATTTTGGTACCACGCCTAGGCCAGAAATAGGAGATTTACTTCTGTTCTTGAAGTATCAAGAGAGCGGTAGCGCCCCCATTTTTAATTCGCTTTTGTTCCAAGCAAAAACGTCAAGCAGCCAGAACTTCATCATAGGGAGTGGAGATCTGCACCAACTCAAACTTTACGAAGAGTGGCCAAAGTTTCAATATAGAAGGGCGGGGCCTTTGAATAATCAGACCCGTGATATTCACCCCAAGCGTCCGTGTACTGGTGCCAAGTACCTGCTGGTAGACTCAAGTTATATAGGTTGTCATGCCTACTACCCCATGTACTTCCCCTTTGGATGCGCAGTTCCGAATAGATCAATAACACTAACTAAGAGCTTTACAGACGAATTTATTGATTTCCTGACACTTGATGCCGGGAAAGTAATTAGCGACAAGAGTTCGGCAACGGAAGATTGGTCAAATATGATTTGGGATCTTTTGGATATAACACGAGGCAAATGTGCAAAGCGTCACCTCTCCGGTCTCGGCAAGGGATTTCCTCGTCAAACTACCAGCAAAATGGATGCGTTCTTTTATATGGCGGGTGAAGATCCACCGGATTTTTTTGGAAGCGTTGATAACAGCGGAGGGGATCAAAACTATGAGTCTGATCAATCATCTGATGATGAAAATGGAGGGATTTCAGTTTTATATATCCAGATCTCCGCTAACGAATCGCAGGAAAACACATAATAAATTCTTGCAGAAGCACCAAATCATGCTGAGCCCTTGCTACTAAATGGCTTTAAGCATGTTTACTGAAGTAAACTCTAATTTTAGGTACTTAAATGGATGTGACAAATAAAGAGCACTTTAGAATCATTAGAAAGGCTATAGAGAATAACAAGTTGGCTTTATTTGTTGGTTCTGCTGTTTCTTTTGACTCGAACCTACCATCATGGGGAGAACTCATAAGTTTAATGAAGAATGCTTTAGAACTTCCCAGAACAGATGACTATTTAAAAATTGCAGAACATTACTACCTTCAGTATGGAAGAAATACATATTACAGTAAGATCAAGGATTTTTTTCCAACTGGAAGCCAGCCAAATTCACTTCACAAATTACTGCTCTCGCTAAAACCGCAGCACATAATAACGACAAATTGGGATGATTTACTCGAGAAGTCGATAAGTAATAATGGAGACTTATATTTTACGGTAGCAAGCGACCATGAGCTTGCTTCGTCACCAAGTTCACAATTATTGGTTAAAATGCATGGTGACTTGGCTCATCGAAATATCGTGTTCAAAGAATCTGATTACCTTGCTTACACCGATAAATTTCCTTTAATTGAAAATTTCATAAAAAGCCTTTTTTCTACTCATATTGTAATTTTTATTGGTTACAGTATAAGTGATTATAATTTGAATCAAATATTAAGTTGGATAAGAAATAGGACAGAAGATGCTCCACCAGCTTTTACAATTTTAACTGAAAGTAAAATAACATTATCAGAGTCTAATTATTTGAGGGAAAAAGGGGTTTATCCCTTATTATGTGAAGAAAGTTTAAAAGATAACCAAGAGCATCCAGAATTATCATCTAAAAGTAACCGGGTAGCCAGAATAATAGAGAAAATAATTTGCCCCGAATCTACAGAGGTGCTTGATATTTTAGCTGAAATTGCTGTTGATATTTCAAGTTGGGAAACAATATACCCTTCAATATTTGTGCAGTTATTAAAAAACAGATTCAACATAACTGAGATTAATAAAATATATTATGATTCCATTAATAATGTAATTAACTACAATCTAAGTGATCAAGAAAAATTATGCAGCCGAAATGAAGTTAGAAAAATACGAGCTAAACTCATTAAAATATTGCCACACATTCCTGTTGAAGAAGTTAGGTTTTCAGTTTCCCACGATAAATACTACAGAATAAAAAACACATTTAAATTTTATCTGGTTGACGAATATACATCATTTGATTTTAATAATATTTCTGAACGTGTCTCAGCAGTTAGTCTTAATTTAAGTCACAATCATGATAAGTATTTTCAATATGCATATGATAATTACTATTTAAAAAGATTACATCTAGCTAGAGAAGCATTTACGCACGTTGCTAATATGTACTTTTCAAAGTCATTATTTATTAAATCTTTGGTTTCATCATTTAATAAAAAGCAATTATGTTTTGGCGAAATGCCATGGGAAATAAGTAGTTATTTTTTTCAAACATCTATGGAAGAGCAGTTGTTAAGGAATGATAATATTTCGGAAATGATTGAAAAGTTTCCAAAAAGTATTGTAGCTAGACAAAAACCACTATTTCATGGGTTAGACTCTAATAATTCATTTTTATTAGAGCGTTTTAGAAGCATAGCAAACCTGAGCCGAGAAATAGATGAGGAAATTGATAATATAAATAACGGTGCTATGGTGTTTAGTAGCAAGCAGGCATCTATGTATAACCAAGCCTACTGTATAGTCATTTTTATAACAAAGAATAGAATAACTACGATATATTCCGATGACTACAAGAATATTTGTAAAATTGCTTTTGAAGCAATTATAAAAAGGCAGTGCCTAGAAAATAAAGTTGAACTTGATGTTCTTCTTTCTTATATTGCAATAGTCTCATTCAAAGAAAAAGACCTTGTTAAGTTTTTGTCGGACAGGTTAAATGAAGGTAAGTCACTCGAAATAACAGAAGATACCATTAAGTATATTTTTCTAGTGTTAGATAATTTAATTAAAACAATATCTTCTAAAAACCCACCATACTTAATAGAATATTGCATTAGAGTTTGGTCTAACGCGCTTATATTACTGTCGTATGCAAAGCATTCCGAGTTTACAATAAAAGAAATAATTAGGCGATCAACTGACGCTCTTGATACTACTAAATGGTTTCTTCTATCAGAGGCTATTAATCGTTTTTTAGTATTTCAAGTTAATAGATATGGGTGTTCTTTTTCTCTAGATGATTTAAAGCTATTATTTGATAAACAAGTTGAAAAAATCAACCTTAATGAAAATATTCCACTACAAGAGCGAGGAAGACTTTTCTCTAATCTTTTATACCTTATAAGTGACAATACAGATGGTGCTAGCGATATTTTTAAAGGTAACAGACAATTAGAGCGTTTTATTTCAAGCATAGAAGCTATGGATTTTAAAGAACGAGTAAGAGCTATAAATGGTTTTGTTTTTGTTACGCATTCACTGGCTATTGGAAATCTAAAATCAAAAATAACAAAATTATTAAAACAAACTTTTGAAGAATCAAAAGGGAGAGAATTTGATGAAACTTCAATAACTTTTGGACTAGATTTATATAATATTGAGGTTTTACAGAAAAAAGAATTAGATTTTGTTATGTCTAAGCTTAAAATAAAAGTTGATGAACACCTAGAAAAGGGTAGTACTACAACAAATTACCCAATAATTAAGGAGCAGTTAGGGAAAATTAATAAAGAAAACCTTAAGGGATTTGAAGATGTTGTTGAAGGAGTCACTAAACTGGCAACTGCAATAGAAGATAGCTTTAACTGGTTAAACAACAAGCGCTAACAAATTACTCAAATAGATAAATAGTAGCTTGTGTTTTGAAAGATATTGAGCTAAATCAATTTTATACGACTACCAATTATAAAGTCGTAAAAAATTAGTATCAATAAGATAGCTCATCATTCACAAATCAATATCGGCTTAAGGAATTAAAATGAATGAATCAAAACAGAAAAGAAGGATCAAGTGGTCAACCAACTTGCTCTCCGAATTAGAAATGCATTTGCCAAACGGTATTGAAACCCAAGACTTAAACGCTGTTATTGATTTGCTGTAAATCGTCTCGTAAGGCTGGCGACCCTTTGTCCAAGATAGTGAGCTGTGATCAAATCTGTTTCATGGACGTTGCCATCCATAGAGTGGGCAATTAAGCCTGATTGCGCTCCGAGGCGATTACGTTGTTCTGCATCGAAGTTACCAGGAATATCCAAGCTTACCCATAGCATTCCATGCTGACTGGCGAATACTTGCATGTACTGAATCGTACTCAACTGATCACCGCTCAAACTTGCCCCAATGGTAAAACCAGCAGCAAACTTGTCAGCCCATCGTTTCTCGGCCCACAGCTCACCAGTTGCATCAGTGAAGGCTTTAAACTGCGAGGATACGCAGCCCATATAAGTCGGTGAGCCAAAAACTAATGCATCTGCGCTTTCTAATTGCTGGAGTAGATAGCTGTTGCGAAAACGTCCTTCGACAATGTCTGTACCAACAATCTCTGCCTGAATAACCTCGACATCAGTTAGCGTTGCCGCACCTGCAGCAACGGCTTGGGCAAGTTGCTTTGTAGTGCCCGAAGCTGAATGAAATACTACGGCGATTTTCATCACACTACCTCCTGTTGTTGCTGTGCTTTGCGGTTTAAATTCTGCTCGACCTGGATATCATTCAGATACATAACAAACTCCACTGATACTCAACAAACTCCACTTCAAAGCCTGCGGGGTCGATGAAGTAGACATTCTTGCGAAATGGTTCGGTGACGCCTGGATTAGATATGGCATAGCCAGCGTTAGTTAATCGGTCAATCACAGCCGCAAGGTCTTTGGTGACATAAGCAAAATGCGCCAGTCCCACACTATGGCCCATCAGATCACGGTTGACGCCTTCGCCGTTATCGCACAAGGCAATATAGTGTTCATCGTCACCAAAGTGCAGCCATTTGTAGGGCTTTCCATACCAATCACTAAAACCTTCATCACGTACATACCAGTGTGGAAATGCCGCGCGGTAAAACTTCAACATGGCATTGATATCAGTGACCACCAGATTTACATGCTCCAAGTACATAAAACGTCTCCTTGCAATAATCGAGTCGACAGGTTAAAACCTCAACTAAGGTTGAGGTAAAGCTTTTTTTTCAAATTAAGCGAAAAATTCAGGAGCAAGTGATGTCAGAGGCGAACTGGAGTGTCGGCGCGGTAGCAAAACGTTGCGGAGTAAAAATCAGTACCTTGCATTTCTATGAGCAACAAGGGCTTATCCAAAGCTGGCGTAATGATGGCAATCAGCGTCGCTATAAACCCGAAGTGCTAAGGCGGATCTCGGTAATAAAAGCTGCACAGAAAGTCGGTGTTAGCCTGGAAGAAATTAGACAGGCATTCTTGTCATTACCGAATAAACGCACACCAACAGTCGAGGACTGGCAACAGCTTTCAAAAAACTGGCAACGCATGCTGGATGGCCGGATTGCGTATCTGCAAACATTGCGGAATAACTTGGCTGGTTGTATTGGTTGCGGCTGTCTGAGCATGACCAATTGCCCACTCTATAACCCTGATGACACACTGGCCGCATCGGGTAGCGGACCCGTAATACTGGATCAGGCAGAGCAGGAGGCAATGACGGATACAACTGCTTTTGATAAATCGCTTGGAGATCTAGAGTGTCAGAGCTAAATGAAATTTATCAGGCGATCAGTGATAAAGTCGTCATAAAAAACTAGTATCAATAAGACCGCTCACCTTCTACAAATCTATACTGCATTGAGGCACTGAAATGGATGAACTAAAACAGAAAATAGCATTATTTATTGATGCTGATAATGCGCCCGCGAGCAAGTTTGAAGATGTGCTGAGCGAGGTCGCAAACTATGGTGTAGTGACCATTCGTAAAGCCTATGGCAATTGGAAGTCGCCTACGCTAAAGGCCTGGGAAGATCTGTTGCATGAATATGCCATTCAACCCATTCAGCAATATGATTTAACCAAGGGGAAAAATGCGTCGGATATCGCGTTGGTTATTGATGCGATGGATGTGATGTATACCAAGCAGATTGATGTGATGTGTTTTGTGTCATCGGATTGTGATTTTACGCCGATGGTGACCAGAGCATTAGCCGAAGGTAAGGTTGTGTTGGGGTTCGGCGAAAGAAAAACACCGTCGGCATTTGTTAACGCGTGTTCTAAGTTTCTTTTTCTGGATCAAGAAAAAGAAGTCACCAAAACAGCGGTTAAACCCAAGAACATAAAATCTGATACCAAATTGATACATTTGCTGCGTCAAGCCATCGAGGCAACGGAAGACGAAGACGGCTGGGCTATGCTTGGGCCTGTTGGATCAAATATCTCTAATAAGACCTCATTTGATACCCGAAATTATGGCTTTAAAAATCTCAGCAGCCTGTTTAAAGCAATTGATTTATTTGAACTAAAACGTGGTCCCGGCAATTCTTATTTAGTTCGGAATGTACGGAATAAGTAAATTTATGAAATAAAAGGGAAGGTTTCTCGGCTATCACTTTTCCATTTTTGTTAATGCGCCACAGTTCACATTAATTTCAAAATTCATCGAGTTGTCACAATAAATCACTATCTTCAGGTCCGATCTTGATAATCAATCTGACTTGGAGGTTACGTGAAAAATACGCATAAATTAGTTTTCGTTTCTATACTGGCGGCTTTGTACAACGTGCCAGCAATGGCGGCAAGTTGTGTTCCTGGCGGCTCTATTGATTCACCAACCCTGTTATGCACCGCGGTAGACAGCGGCAATATCAATAGCAACCAAAATAATCTTGCAGTGACTGTCGAGAATGATGCACAGATCGTTCGCGCGAGTGGACGCCCGGTTCAATTGGGTGGTTCGGATCAGTCGGTCAATAACCAAGGTCTGCTCGAAAGTGGTAATAGTGACGCGATTCGGGCCACAGGCAATAACCTTTCGATTGACAACTCAGGCACCATTCGTGGTGCTGATCGTGGTATCCGTCTTCAAGACAATGCTGACAATTTCACCCTGATCAACCGGGAAAGCGGAATAATCTCCGCCGAAAATCAAGCTGTGAGATTGGATAACGATTTTGCACTGGAAAATGCTCATATTACCAATTACGGTCTGATCGAAAGCGCTAATGGTCGCGCCATTCAGAGTCGTGGACCGAACACAACCGTGATTAACTACGGCACCCTGCGCGGTGGCGAGGAAGTGATTGAAGCACGTGAAGATTTCTATCTCGAAAATTACGGCACCATTGCCCTGAACGGACTTTCATGGGATGCGGACACACAAACCTGGACCAATACCGGTGCCACTGATGATGAAGACGGTGTGCAGTTCGCCAGCGGAGAGGCACATAACTACGGTGTGATCCTAGGCACCGATGACGGGATCGACATCGACGAAGGGCTGGTACACAACCATGCTACTGGCGTGATTATCTCCACTGGAACTGCTAGTGATTCAATGAATGGCGGCAGTGGTATCGACATCGATCCACTGTTCGAACCCACACTGGGTGAGGTGCGTGACGCAGGTCCACTGACCATCATCAACGAAGGCTATATCGAAGGTGTTCGTGCCATTGGCGCGGATGATGCCAGCACTGCCGAGATCACCATTGAGAACAGCGGCACGTTAGTTGGTCGGGGAGGAAATGCCATCGAGCTTGCTCCTAATCAGGGTAACAGCAGCCTGTTATTAACAGGCAACAGCGAGATTATCGGTAATGTTATTTTTGGCAGCGGCGATGACATGCTAATCATCGATGGACTGACCTCGACCTCTGGTCTGCTGAGCACCGGCATTTTTGACGGTGGCCTGGGTGAGAATAGCGTTTTCTTTAATGACTTTTCTCTGTCCAATATTTTGTCATTTGATATCACCGACGCTCTGATATACATGTCTTTTGGAATCGCGAATAACGAGCTGTTCTCAGGAAAATTCACCAACTTCTCTTCCTGGACTTTCGGCAATGACGGCACTTTCTCCACACAAGCGCTGGCAAGTCAGTTTATGAATCCAAGTGCAGTACCTTTACCAGCAGCACTGCCTCTTTTTGCTTTCGGGCTTTTTGGTCTGTGGGCTGGCCGGGCACGTCTTTTGGGTTAGTAATTGATCCAGTGTTGGGCTAATCCCTAGGTTATTTATGGCTTAGGATTTGGCCAACATCAGCTGAATATTTAGGGCCAGTGTATATATTTACACTGGCCCTAAATCATTATGGATTTATGATTAAACTGAAAATAAAAAACATACTCATCAGTGTAAAATTCTCGACTCAGTGTTTTCAGTTTCATTCTGGGTTTCCTTTTAGTCATTAGTCGCATCTAACAACTGCAGCTGAGGTAAGCATATCGGCGGATTTAGCCGTTAATAGCAAATGAAATTTAGCCTGATATCTGCGATAAGTTTTATAAAAAACTCACGAGTTGATATTTTGTGAGCAAAGGTTAATTTGAATTTTAGGAAATGAGTCATGCAACAAAATCGTTTAGATCCGTTAAGCAATGGCGCAACGGCGGTTATTAACCATCAGGTTGATAAAGACAAACACGCCGAGTACGAAGCATGGTTAAATGAAATCGCCCCCCATTGCAAAAGTTCGCCGGGGCATTTGGATTTGAATGTTATCCGGCCTATTGCGGGCTTGACTGAAACTTATACGATTATTATTCGCTTTGATACGCAGTCACATTTACGTGGCTGGATGGAGTCTGCCAAACGCAGTGAATTAATAGCCCAAGTTTCGCCATTGCTGGTGAAAGGGGACGATTTTTATATCAACAGCGGTCTGGATTTCTGGTTTACCCCGGAACAGGCGAATACCAAAACTCCGGTTCGCTGGAAACAGGCTTTGGTCACCTGGTCAGCTATCTATCCGCTGGTGTTGTTATTGCCATTTCTGCTACCGCCACTTCACAAGTTGGGACTGCCTGACAATCATTACCTGGATTCGCTGTTGATCACCGGTATTGCGGTGCTGCTGATGGTTTATGTGGTGATGCCGCGCTATACCAAGTTAATTCATGCATGGCTGTTTCGGGGCTGTTAAGTACAGAAAAGGCCGAGTCTATTGCGCTTATGGCAACACCGAGACCAAACCAAGATGAGCGACGAATGGAATGAAGTCTCGATCAAGGAACAGTAACGGCATTCTTTGTTCGATGCAGAAAGAGGCGATAATGACATCCGTTGTCTTACGGATGGTGATTCCTTTTTTGCGGAGTGCACGATAATTTTCAGCACATTTTTCGGGCATGCCTTCGCCAAACATTTCAAGTCGGTCCAACGTAAGCAGTGTTTGTTTGGTTAAACGATAATCACGGTCATTACGGATGCCCTGCAGAATTTCCAGGAAAATCAAATCACCCATGGCAACAGTGCCTTCGACAATTCCTGCATCTAGTGTATCGGTGTGTTGGCTCTGGACACCATTGAAGTAATCAATCCAAACACTGGTGTCGACCAGTATCATTTGCCTCCCCGCATTTCGTCCAGATCACCTTCCCACTTAACTCGGCCGCGCAGCTTACGAATATCCTGCTGCTGGCTTCGCCGAAGAAGTAGTTTAAGGCCTTGTTCTACAACTTCTTTTTTAGTGGCGCATCCCGATGCTTTGAGCGCATCAGCCATCAATTTGTCGTCTATAACAATGTTAGTTCTCATAACTCACCTATGTGTATAAATTAAATATATATACACACATTATCATGGGGAAAGTGACATAACAAGCGGCTTAATGGGGCGATATATAGGTAAAAAAAACGATAAAAATAACGCAGTTTTGCCTGAGCCTCTTCTCACTTTATCTGAGCGAAGCGAATCAAAAAGGGGGAACAGATTTTCAATAAATCTGTTCCCTTTTTCTCTTTAGAAATCCCAAATACCATTTATAACTGCCCCTGTCATCGGGGTAACTCCGTGTTGCTAATCTAAGTTTTCGTCAGGCAAATGTTGGTCCTGAAAAATTAAATTTGCATGATTTATTCAATTGAATATATAAGTCAGATAATTTCAACAAAGTTATTGTTTGGAAAGCAGAAAGTCCGTTATTTGATAGCCTGATTAGTTGTGTTTTGATAGTTCTTGGCCATAAAAATTATTTGTGGAAGGGGGGATGGGAATGCCGATTTATACAGGAATCGTAAAGGAAATAGGTAGTGGAAATATAGAGGGAGACAACTCTAATTTTCTCTATGTGAAACGTGAGTACATTGATATTGGAGATGAACATCTCAGGAAGGTACGGCTTTCTCAGTATCTGGATGACACATTAGTCAGCGCCAAGCAGTCCGGTGAGCCAGTTTCATTAAGTGTATTTAGTTTGATAGGCATTCCAACGCTAACAGTAAGTGCTATCAAACTCGCTGATGGGCGTGTTCGGACATCAGAATCACTGTTTTTAACGGTGATTTTTTGTTTACTGGCCATGCCAGTTCTGGGGTTAATCGCAGGTTTTATTGCTTTTGTTGTGCTGAGCTTTGTGTTGGGCGCATCTCTGTCGATTATTGCCGGAATGATTTGCGCTATAGCCTATGCGGCCCATGGAATCATTCGTTATTTGAAATCCAAGGCTGCATTTTAGAAGTAAAAAATATTTCGCAGATAACTGATGAAGTGAACGTTTGGCAAACGTTTTTAACCTGAAATGAGGTCAGAAGAATGAGTCCAGTACAAGGATGGTGGATCATCGCTGCAGGTATCATCGGAACGCTCATCCCGTGGCTGTGCTGGATTGGTTTGTTAATGATTGGCTGGGGGATCTGGAAACTATGGCGAGATAAACGGCCGGGGAACGATCCTTGGTTAAAGGAAAAAGAAGACTGTCAGTTTAAAACGGCATATGACGGTACCGGATTAGCATTAGATACTGCCACTAAAACCATTCACCTGAAAAACAAGAATGTTCAAAAATCCTATCCGTTTGAGGACATACGCGAGTGGAAATATAACGTTCAAACCGGTGGACAAATAATAAACGGGTCTGCCGGTACTAATTATGGCATTCATATGAGGAATAAGGCCGAATCGGGTTTATTCGTAACGATGCGGGATATTGAGCATCCGCAATGGAGAATTGCTTTTCCATACAACAAAAAAATGGAAGGTGAGCTCCTGAAGTGGATGGAGATTTTTCGTCAGCATGTTAACAATGAATAGTTTCTTCAGGCTTAATTACTTCTGCGTAATGTTTTTGGCAATGACGTCATTGTTGGCATGTTCTCCAGCAACCGAAGAGGACTCGAAAGACCAATCAGCAGTTGCCGCCGATGATACGATTCTGGCATGGGCGCGCGAACAGTATGGTGAGGAAGTTTATTCTCCGGTGGAAACCTTCTATGGTGATTTCAGCGGTGACGGATTGGATGATGCATTAGCCTGGATACTTTATCCAAGCGGTGGCAATAGTGATTATCTGAATGTAGCTTTATTTCGCAATGAAGCTGGCGTTATGACCTACTATCGGAGCATCGATAATGTCTTTGGTAGTAATCCGCGCGATGTGGTTTTTGAAAAAGGATCAATCAGGTTGACCTCAACAATGCCAAAGCCAGATGACCCGCGCTGTTGTCCAACCGGCTCACAGGATTGGGTGATCGACACGGACTGACAGTCCAGATCAAGCACAAGCAAAAATTAAGACAGGGAAGTCGTAAAACAATAAGTCAGCTAAATTGATTTTAGCTAAAGCCGCCAATATCTATACCCGGAAAAAGTGGTAGAAATACCGTAGTTGTTCCTGAGCTTCTTCCAATGAAATTTGAGTGAATCTTACTTCGGTATTGGCTTGTTGCTGGGCCAGTAAAAAGGCATCAAGCACAAACAGCGTGCCTAATTTGGGGTAGCCGCCCATGGTCTGGCGATCTTTAAGCAGGATGATTGGCTGACCATCTGGTGGCAGCTGAATGGTGCCGTAAGCAATGCCTTCGGAAATAATGCCTGGCACCTTGGGTTTGATAGGTTCGCCTTCAAGTCGTATCCCCATGCTATTGCTGTGCGGCGAAATACGATAGGTCCAGTGATATAACTTCTCCAGTTCTGCAGCGTCAAAGTGTTCGCTTTGATCGGTGGGAATTACGCTAAGAATTAATGGTTGCTGATAATCAGGGATGAAGAGCGGTGGAACATAGGTCTTTAATCTGGGCTGGTTTTTACTGCACGGTAAAAAGTCATCTGCTTTTAACGGGCTGCCATAGCCATCAATGCCGCCCATTTTTTCTCGCATAACCGTAGCGACCGAACCGAAGCTGGGTTGAAACTGAAAACCATCCTGTATCGCCAGATAGCTGCGTATGCCAGATTTTGCATGAGCAAAGCTGAGTTTATCGCCGGCATTTATTGGATGGGTTTGCCAGTTCTCCAAAGGTTTGCCATTAAGGCTGGCCTGCATATCAGCACCGGTGATGGCGATATTGGTATTGGTTAATGCCTCAAGTTGCAGACCGCCAAAACAAATTTCCAGTGTCGGACTATTGGGTGGGTTATCCAATAAGCGGTTGGCCCATAAAAACGCATGTTCATCAGCAGCACCGCCGGGGGAGAGGCCAATATGTTGATAGGCAAAACGTCCCAGATCCTGCACCAGTGTCAGAATGCCGGGTTTAAGTACTTTTAAACCCGGCTCGCTCATTCAAATTGACCTCCAGCCAGCAGAAACTCAGCCTTGCTGACAGAGACAAACTTAACCTGATCACCCGGCAAGACCGGACATAGTTTGGGGCTTTGCCGATCAAACATTTTCATCGTGGTACGGCCCAGAATGTTCCAGCCACCGGGCGTACTGATCGGATATACCGCTGTTTGTTGATCGGCTATCGCAACCGAACCGGCTGCAACATCGGGTCTTGGCGTTTTTAATCGAGGCGTGGCAAGTTGCTGAGGCACATTACCCATATAAGCAAAGCCCGGCGCAAAGCCGATGGCAAAGATTTGATAGGTGTTTTCAGTATGACGACGAATGACTTCTTCAATGCTGATCTGATGAAAGTCGGCCACATGTTGTAAATCGGGTCCGACATCGGGGTGATACCACACCGGAATTTCAATCAGTTTACCCAAGTGCGTATTGCTGATCGTCAGATTGCTGAGTTGCTGCTGGATTTTTTCCTGGATGCTGGGAAAGTCATTTTTACGGGGGTCATAGCAGAGCATCAAAGTGGTATAGCTCGGCACCAGCCCACGAATTTCTTCCTGCAATGAATTTTGCAGTCGTTTCGTCGCTGCGCGAATTACCGGTACCAGATCGGTGTTGATCTGTTCACCAAAACGTATCAATACCGCGTCTGGGCCTGCATGTTCAATTTGCCACTGAACCATCATAAGCAGCGGTAAAGTGTGTTGAGAGCATTGCGGATATGTTGAATCGCTTGTACCGAATCTGCATTGTCACCATGTACGCAAAGAGTGTCGGCATCGAGCTTCAGTTTATGTCCACCTTGGTTTATCACACTGCCTTCTGTGGCCAGCAATAAAGCCTGTTGAAGGATTTGTTGTTCAGAGTGATACACCGATCCCTTTTCGGTGCGGGGCAACAGAAAACCGCTATC
This sequence comes from Methylophaga sp., assembly GCF_030651745.1. Next base: position 38,200 of record NZ_JAUSCC010000052.1, on the reverse strand, counting down.
GTCATAGGCGCGATCAGCAAAGGCTTCAAACAGTAATGTAATACCAAACTCTGCAGCGATTGACTGCGTTTTACTGTTATCTGTTGCAGCCAATAGCATTAATGGCAGGCTGTTATCGTAACTGGCAACCGCTTGTAATACTGCTCTTAGAATATCGGCATCACGCATCATGTCGTTATAGAGCGCGCCATGCGGTTTGACATAACTTACACGGCTATCATGGGCCCGGCAGATACCATCCAAAGCTCCGATTTGATATTGCACCATGGCGATAATTTCCAGCGGTGTGCATTGCATGCTGCGGCGGCCAAAACCAATCAGATCCGGGTAACTTGGATGAGCACCAATTTGTGTATTCGAATGCTTTGCCAATAAGACCGTACGTGTCATGGTGATTGGATCAGAAGCATGAAAACCGCAGGCGATATTCGCCATATCCACCAATGGCATAACTTGTTCATCCATACCCATTGACCACGGTCCAAGACTTTCGCCCATATCGCAATTGAGCAGCAGTTTTTTGATTGGAAGTTGACTGTTAGCCATGGTTAAATTTGTTCTGCAGAGGGTAATCGATAAACAAAGGATACACGCTTATTTTACGAGCAGAAATTTACTCTCAACTTATCGGCGATATTTATTTTTTATGTCATTCCCTGGTAGTCAAACAGCCCTAATAAGGCAGTAAATGTTCAAGCAAACTTTGGTGAAATCGTTCGGCATCCTGAATTTGCGGCGAGTGACCCAAGTCTGCAAAGGCCACCAATGTGGCTTGCGGGATTCTTTCTGCCACTTCACGACTGATTTTTGAATAGTTACCCAATTGAGCACGTTTTGCTTCAGGAGCCAGATTTTTACCGACAGCAGTATTATCTTGCTCGCCAATTAACAGCAGAGTAGGCACTTGCAGATTCTCGAATTCATAAAACACTGGCTGAGTCAGCACCATGTCGTAAGTCAGCGCCGAATTCCAGGCGACAATTTCTTTTCCTGAACCCTGGAACAGTCCGGCTTGCATTTCCACCCAGCGATCATATCCCGGCTCCCAATTACCAGCGTAATAGGTGTTTTGTTGATATTGGCGAATGCTGTCAGCATTGGTTTTCAATTCGCTTTGATACCAGTCATCAATTTCACGGTAGGGCACGCCTTTAGCCAGCCAGTCTTCCAGACCGATAGGATTTACCATCACCAGTTGTTTGACTTTATCCGGGTTAAGTAACGTATGACGTGTGGCCAGCATACCGCCCATGGAATGACCCATGATGATGTGGTTTTCAATATCCAGTTGCTTCAGCAATGCACTGGTATTGGCAGAGAGTTGATGAAAACTGTACTGATATTGTTCGGGTTTACTGGATTTACAAAAACCGATCTGATCCGGCGCGATAACGCGATAGCCATTGTCGATCAGGAAATGGATAGTGCCTTCCCAAGTCGCGGCACAGAAGTTTTTACCGTGCAGTAATACGACGGTCATGCCATTGGGTGTTTGAGGCTGGATATCCATATAGGCCATTTCAAGTTGCTGACCTTGAGAGTCGATCTGGAATATCTCTACTGGAAAAGGATAGTCAAAACCTTCCAGCTGTGGACCGTAGGTTTTCTGTTCAGCCAGAACGGGAAGGGCAACCGCGAAAAACAAGGTGTAAATGAAACGAAACATAGTCGTTTTCTCCAAAAGTATTCACCTGTATGTCCATCTGCGGACTTGAGAGTTCAGTGCCAATAGCAAAATGCCCGCGAGGCGGGCATTTTAAGTTGAAGCTGTTTGAAAACTTAGCGTTGTTGCAGTAAGTGCACGACTTCACTGCCCATTGTGCGGGCTGAGTTCGGGTTTTGACCAGTAACTAAACGCTCATCAACACTGACTTTATTGCGAAAGGGGATCCAGGCTTTGCTGATATTGGCACCGCGTTGTTCCAAACGGGTTTCCAGCAAAAATGGCATATCACTGTAGAGTCTGACAATACGCTCTTCGATATTGGTAAAGGTGCTGACTTCGCGGTTTGCGACCAGATAATCACCATTGGATAAGGTGACATTAACCAACGCTGCCGGGCCGTGACAAACCGCAGCTACGACGCCATTATTTTCGTAGATTTCTTTGGTCAGACGTTGAATATCGGCATTGTCCGGAAAGTCCCACATGGTGCCATGGCCGCCGGCAAACACGATTGCAGCATAGTCTTCAGACTTAATCTCATCCAGACGTAAAGAGCTTTCCATTTTTTGCCAGTCTTCCGGGGTTTCCATAAAACGTTTGTTGTCATCATCCGATAATTTGTAGCTGCCGGGATCCATTGGCGGCAAACCGCCTTTCGGGCTGGCAATATCAATCTCAAAACCGGCGGCTTTTAATTCGTAATAGGGATGAGTCACTTCAGACAGAAAGTAACCAGTATCTTTTTTACTGGACGCTTCGTTCTCGCCAATATAACCATGGCTGGTGACGACGATGAGTACTTTTTCACTGGCGATGGCGGTCAGTGACAGCATGCCTAACACTATAAACAGTAAAGGCTTGAGCAAATGGTAAATGGATTTTGTCATGATATTTTCTCTCTCTGGTTGAATATCAGCCGCTTTATCGTTGTTATTAAATGAAATCAGGCTGCGGCAAAACAGTTACTTTTTTAGCAAATTTCGAGCGGGGCTTAATTACTGACTGCTGATATCAACAGCCCGATGATCCAACTGATTAACACGATCATTGATACAAGAATGCCCAGCAATAAACCAATAAACAAGATGTTTTGAATCAATGATTTGCGATATGTCTGTTTGGGTGATTGCTGATAGTCGTTCAACAGGGCGGTATTGCGTTTGTTGGCCTTCCAGACAAAATCAAATACATCACCTAAAACTGGGATAGAGCCGACCACCGTATCAATCATCATATTAATGATCATGCGGCCCAGAATCATTCGAGGCATGCCCAGTTGGTGGGCTTTGTAAATAATCACACTGGATAACAGGCCACCGATAAGATCACCTACACCGGGAATCAGGCCAATAAAACCATCGAAACCTATCTTGTAACCATTAGGCAGCGTAATGCTTTCATCCAGAAACCAGCTTAACCGTTCAATAAAACGACTCTTGGTTTTCATGATTCGCTATCCTTTTCCGTGGGCGACACTACATTCAGACCGTGATGATAAAACTGATATCGCAGCGGTGATTTCAATTTCACCAGCTCACCATCGAGAGCGACAGTTAACCACTTTTTACGGGAACGCACTTTAACTTCCACTAAATCGAGAATGTGATTGTCCAGTTGCTGTTCGCTCGCCAGTGGATTCACGCCGCGAAACATGGCCTGAATGGCGACATTCAGCGCGGTATAACGGTCAGCACAACGCAGCACAATCAGATGCAGACCTTTTTTACCATCGATCATGTTTTGTCCCAGATCGGGTAGTTTTAACTGTCTTTCACCTACTCCGATAAACACCAGTGGTGTCAGGATTTGGCTACCATTGATATGCACATTAACCCGTCGGAAATTAATCAATCGACGTATGGCAGCCATAAAACTGGCAAGCATATAGGGCAGATTACGTTCGAGTTTTTCCCGGTTTTGCACAAAGCTGACATAGGCACCGACCGAACTGGTATTTAAAAACAACTGTTCATTGACCATGCCGAAATGCGTGGGTTTTGCCTGGCCTGTCAGAGCCAGCTGTAGTGCTTCTTTAATATCGAGCGGAATATTCAACCGCTTGGCAAAGTGGTTGAGTGTGCCACCGGGGATGATTGCCATTTCAGTATTGCTGTCCGCCAACAATCCGGCCGCCATTGCTAATGTGCCATCACCGCCTGATACCACAATCCGTGGCAAGCCTTTATCTACTGCTTTTTCAATAGCGCCATACAAATCATCAGGAGCCAGTGCATGAACCGTGATGTTTGAAGCTGATTGCAGGGCTTCGATAACACTATCGGCACTGCCTCCATGCTTGTTAATAAACACCGGCAAGGAAATATGCGAAATATTATTGTTCATACCAGCCGTCTGTTTGTTTGATAAAGGATTGTTTAGTGAGATAGGCAAAATCACCGTTTGACCAGTGATATCGGGAAATCAGCAAGTTTTCTGGCCCACCCTCCAACATATTGAAACTGTTTGGAAAGCCGGTCAGTAAGCGGTCAGAAGTGGTGGTGCCAGCATGTGAAACGATAATGCCTTGATGAGCATGACAATAATCCAGATGCACGTGACCACTGAGAATAATATCCGGGCCGGTTTGCTGGAATTGCTGGAAGGCCTTATCACTGCCACCAATCAAACCGCGATGTTCATGGCCGGTTGGCAACCAGAAAGGGTGATGTGCCACCAGTATCTTGAGTTGCTGTGGAGAGGCGGACTCAAAGAAGTTTTGAATCCGATTTATTTGCAAGGCATTGATACGACCACGCGACCAATCAAATGAATAACCAATTCTTCTGGCAGTGTTGATACCGATGATTTTGTGCGTATCAGTTTCGATAGTCGGTTCGAGATCTTCAGCAATAAAGTGCCGCCATTTTTTCCATGGATAAAGTAAACGCTCGACAAAACGGAAAGTGGTCAGGTCATGGTTGCCTGGAACAATTAAATAGGGTGAGGTAAGTTCATCTAGAAACTTGGCGGCATCATTGAACTCACTGGTTTTCGCGCGTTGAGTCAAATCACCGCTGATGATCACTAGCTGTGGATTCAATTCCGCTATTTTATGTTTAAGCGCTGTCATTACTTCGGGGATCAATCGCCCAAAATGTAAATCTGAAATATGTAAAATCCGTTGCATGCAGAACCCCAGGTTTGGCTGAGTGCAGTTGACACACTGAATAACCCCATAACATCAGCCATTATCTTTGTTTCAAACTTTTCTTACTTTAACTTCAAGCAACAGCAACTTTTAATACGGTTTAAGTGCTTGTCTTTTATGGATAAATGCCTTAAAAGTAAACTTGTTCATTCACTGAGAACTGCATGGAGGGGGAGTAATGAAACCGATCAAAAGAGTAATGTTCGGCTTTTTTTGTTTTAGTTTTATGACGACAGTAGTTGCTAATGATTTCGATATCGTCGGTCTGAAAATAGGCATGACCTTTGAAGAAGTAGAAAAGACGTTGCTTGATTATGGCGCGAAACCGGAAAGTATTCAGCAGCAACATCAATTTTTTCAATACACAGATGGATCAGAAGTCCATAAAACAGAGTCTTTTCTGCACAAACTGACCGCTGGAAAAGAAGTGATGGGTGAAAAAGGCAGAGATCAGGATAGCTTTGTTGTGTATTTTTCTCCGCTACCCGAGGCATCACGAGTTGTGGCCATTACCCGAGTAATTACGACGCGTAACAACCCCACAACCGTAGGCCAGTATATGGCGGCCCTTAACGATAAATATGGTGAACCGCAGATTAACGGTAGTCGTCTGGTCTGGTGGTTTCCAGAAGATAAACAGAGTTGTTACTCCTCTACCAATCTGGTGATGTTGCCGGACATTGACCAGATTATGAAGGGCATTTTTTTATCAAGTGGTAAACGTTATTTTCTGGATCGTTTTCAAAACACCAAACTGACCAGTGTGGATGATTGTGCTGGCTATCTGGTCTATTCAATGGGGGCGTTACAGCCTGATGCACCGGCGAATAATGTCACCGCAACGATGATTGATGCCCCGACCTGGGTGAAAGCCAACCTTAAATCCATGGATTGGGTGGAACAGCTGCAAACGCAGGCAACGGAAGCGAGACTGGGTGCCAGCAGTAAACCGACCTTATAGCTTGTTTTTTTGTAAGGATTGCTTTTATATAATCCGAATAAATATGTTTTAATCAACAGTATGTTTTCAACAAAAAGGCGCTTAGGCGCCTTTTTTATGTTTATACAAAGAGAGTATTTAGATGAATTTTTCTGCCTTGGTTTTCATTTTTTCCTGTTTATTCGCTGGAGCAAATGTCTTTGCTCAAGTGGATACGCAGCAGCCAGACTGGCAGATGATTTTTGATGAATATGATGCCCAGGGCACGATAGTTGTCTTGGATGAACGCCAGCAGGAATCTAGTCTGATGGTGTTTAACGAATTACGCTCTCAGCAGCGTTTACCACCTGCTTCGACATTTAAAATCCCGCATGCTTTGTTTGCTCTTGATGCTGGTCTAGTGAAAGATGAATTTCAGGTGTTCCCTTGGGATGGCGTGCAACGCACCTTTGCAGACCATAATCATGATCAGGATTTGCGTTCGTCGATGCGAACCTCTGCGGTCTGGGTGTATGAAATATTTGGCAAACAGATTGGGCAAGAGAAAGCCCGCGAATATCTGACCAAAATCAATTATGGCAATGCCGATCCAACCGGCGATACCAGCACCTATTGGATTGATGGCAATCTGCGAATTACCGCTCAGGAACAGATCGCCTTTCTGAAAAAACTCTATTTAAACCAATTGCCGTTTGAAGAGGCCGACCAGCGTTTGGTTAAAGATATTATGATTGTTGAGGCCGGACGAGAGTGGATACTACGGGCCAAAAGTGGTTGGGAAGGACAAATCGGCTGGTGGGTAGGTTGGGTCGAATGGCCAACCGGACCAGTGTTTTTTGCATTGAATATTGATACGCCAAACCGGCTTGAGGACTTGCACAAACGCGAAGCAATCACTCGCAAGGTATTGCAATCTATAGAAGCATTACCCAAACCTAATTAAGCAGATAACTAATGTTGCCTGAGAATAAAACAGAAACAACGATCAACGATATCACAGACTTTTTTCTGGAATTGGATGCGTTAAAGCATATCAATCGTCGTAGTTATATTACTGGCGGTATACGCTATGAAAACTCAGCGGAACACTCCTGGCATCTGGCAATGGCGAGTTGGGCGCTGGCGAATTATTTCAAGCTAGAACTGAATATGGAGACCTTGCTAAAACTCGCGTTGGTACATGATTTGGGAGAGATAGATGCTGGGGATACCTTCCTTTATGCCAAAGATCGCAGTGCCGCACATCATGCCGAACGCGCTTGTCTGCAAAGATTAGACGATCATCCAGGAAACACCATTAACGATCTCACTGAGTTATGGGAAGAGCAGGAATTGGGTAACAGTAAAGAAGCCGCCTTGCTCAAGACGGTAGATCGTTTGCTACCGTTTTTGCTGAATATCAACAACGATGGCAAACCCTGGAAGGAAAATAATGTAACAAGGTCACAGGTCAGCGGGGCACATGCATTTATCGCCGAGACTTTCCCGGAAATTCATCAATGGGTAATGCACAATATTGACCAGGCGGTGGCAAAGGGCTGGTTACATAATGATTGACCAAGCATACTGTTTTGTATGTACCGCTCTGTAAGTTTTGTAGTGAGTCGGAGTTATACAAAATTCACCTTTAAGCTTTGGGTCAAGGAAAACGTAACATGCTGAATGTGATCTACAGCAATTCGATGTCGCAACTGGCTGCACATTTGGCTGAAGCCCAACAGCTGAACCCATTACCGCCGTTACAGGCTGAAACGGTGATGGTGCAGAGTAATGAACTGGCACGCTGGCTGAATCTGTATCTGGCTTCCAATCAATCCATTGCCGCGCATATCGAATTTCCGTTTCCATCGGCATGGTTATGGAAGTTATTCCGTCAGGTCTGGCCAGAAATCCCTCGCGAGTCACCGTATTCCACCGATGCGATGAGCCTGAAAATCTTTGAATTGTTGCCAACGATCAGCATTTTGCCAGAATTTGAGGCGATAAGTCGCTATCTTGGTAAATCTGCCGATCAACGAAAAATGCTCGATTTGGCACAACGTATTGCTGACAGCTTTGATCAATATTTAATGTATCGTCCGGATTGGATCGCCCAGTGGGAAGCCGGTAAAACGAATAATTGGCAAGGCGCTTTATGGCGTAAGTTGACTCAAGCTGACCCAGAGCCGATGCATCGGGCGCGTTTACTGCAAAAGATGCAACAAGCGCTGAAAAACAAACAGTTTCCAATGTCAATCCTGCCGCCGCGAATCGCTATTTTTGGTCTGACAGCCATGCCACCCATCTATCTGGATTTGCTGGCTCAAATTGCTGAATTTACTGATGTCTCAATCTACTTTCTCTCCCCCAGTGAGGGCTATTGGGGCGATCTGCTGAATCAGAAATCTCAGGCCAAACAACGCCTGTTATTTGATGATGAAGAAGAATTCAACGATAACGGCCATCCGCTGCTGGCCAGTCTGGGCAAGCTAGGCCAGACCTTTTTTGAGCAGCTGCAAGCCATACCCCATGATGCAGAAATGCTCTACCTGCAACCTCAGGCACACGATATATTGAGCCAGCTCAAGCAGGATATTTATCAGCTCGATAAGGGCAACGAAACCATCACTGTTTCAGCTGATGATGATTCTGTGCAAATTCACAGTTGTCACAGCGCAATGCGTGAAGCCGAAGTGTTACATGATCAATTACTGAATCTGTTTGAAAAACATCCTGATTTATCACCCACCGATGTGGTGGTAATGACGCCGGATATTGAAGTGTATGCTCCGGCGATAGAAGCTGTTTTCAGTAGCCAGCCGGTTGAACGATTCATCCCTTTCAGCATTGCCAATCGTGGTGATGCTCAGCAGCAAACTATTATTGAAACATTCACTGAGTTACTGAGTTTGCCGCAATCCCGGTTTGATGCCGAGACGATTATGCGTTTGCTGGAATGTACCGCAATTCAACGTCAATTCAGATTGGAGCATAGCGATCTGGATACCATACGTGGCTGGCTTCGTGAGACGCAGATCCGTTGGGGACTGGATGGTCAGGATAAACACAAATTAGGTTTGCCAGCGCTGGATGCCAATACCTGGCGCGCCGGACTCGACAGATTAATATTAGGCTATGCCTTGCCACCGGCAGAACGCGATCAGTGGCAGTTGTTTAATGCTCAATTACCGGTCAGTGGTATCTCCGGTGACCGGGCGCAGTTAATGGCCCAGCTTAATGCCTTTATTGATCAACTCAGCTTGTTACGAAATGAAATGAAACGGCCGAGAACCGCGGCTGACTGGCAACAACTACTCACCGACTGGCTACGTCGATTGTTTGTGATTCGTGAAGAAAACGAACAATTGCAATTGGATGCACTGTTAAAAGCCATGGATTCGTTGACTGAAGCTGCAAAGCAGGTTGGCTTTGAACAAAGTCTTTCCATTGATTTATTAAAAGACTGGCTGGATCTGCATATTGAACTGCCCGGCGCTGAGCATCAGTTTATGGGGCGCGGTCTGACCTTCTGCGACATGGTGCCAATGCGTAGCATTCCATTTGATGTGGTGTGTCTGATTGGCATGAATGACAACAGCTATCCGCGTCGCCAACCGAAACCGGGCTTTGATTTGCTATCCAGTGATTACCCGCGGGGTGACCGCTCACGTCGGGATGATGATCGTTATCTGTTTCTGGAAGCGATTCTGTCAGCCAATCGACACCTGTATATCAGTTATGTCGGGGCCAGTATTCATGATAATTCGCTGATCCCGCCGTCTGTGTTGGTCAGTGATTTTGCTGATGTGTTGAATAGACGTTTTCAGACGACAGCAGGCACTGAGATCTGGGAGCAGTTACTCACCCGGCATCCCTTGCAGGCTTTTAGTCCCCGTTATTTTTCCGGTCAGCATACTAACCTGTTTAGCTTTAACGCCGAGGCATGCCCGCCGCCACATAAAAATACTGAAACCACCAACTGGTTTGCCAAAGCGCTACCCGAAGCTGATGAAAGCTGGCGTTTTGTCAGTCTGCATCAACTGATCAGCTTTTTCAGTCATCCGGCAAGATTCCTGGCCCAGCAACGACTGGGTATCAACTTTGAAAATGACGATGCCACGCTGGAAATTCGTGAGCCGTTTGCCTTGAATGGTCTGGAAGCCTGGAGCATTCGCCAGCAAATGCTGGAAGGAAGACTGGCAGAGCTGGATGCCTCGCAGATCCAACCGGTGATTCAGGCAACGGGCGTATTGCCACAAGGTCATTTTGCCGAATTGCTATTTGACCAGCAGTTGGAAAAAGTCGACAGCTTTACCGAAAAATTACAGCCGTTAAGAAGTTCGCAGCCATTGCCAGCTTTGCCTTTTGAGTTTGACTGCGCTGAGTTTACCCTGACTGGTCAGATAGAAGGGTTGTCAGTTTCCGGGCTGTTGCAATACCGCTTGGCCAAAATGAAAGCCAAAGATTTGCTTGGCTTATGGTGTTCACATCTGGTGTTGAACTGTTTAAAACCGCAGGGCGTGGCACTACAAAGTCAGTTGCAATGTGAAGACAGCTATATAAAGTTCAATCCCGTTGCTGAAGCAGAATCATTACTGGCCGATTTGTTGACTATCTACTGGCAGGGTTTGCATCAGCCAATCCCGCTGCTGCCACTGACCAGCCTGACATATGCAGCAGCTGAACTTGAAGCTGCCAATGATCCTGACGGCAAAGCATTCAAAGTCTGGAACAGTAGTTTCAATGCTGGGGAAGATGCCGATCCCTATCATCAATTACTGTTCCCTGAATCGCCGTTAAATGATGAATTCCGAGAGTTGGCTCTGCGAGTTTATCAGCCGATATGGGATGCGATGGAGGGAGACAAACCATGAAACAGTTTGATCTCGACACTACCCCGTTAAAGGATGTCAATCTGATTGAAGCCAGTGCCGGTACGGGTAAAACCTATACGCTGGCCGGGCTGTATTTACGCTTGATATTGGAACATCAACTCAACGTTGATCAGATTCTGGTGGTTACTTATACCCGTGCTGCAACGCAGGAATTACGCGATCGACTGCGTAAAAAGCTCAGTGATGAACGCAAGCTGATAATCAATCAACAACCCAGCCGAACTCAGGATTTGAAACGACTGGATCTGGCGATTCAAAGTTTTGATGAAGCGGCCATTTACACTATTCACAGCTTTTGTCAGCAAGTGCTGAAAGACTTTGCTTTTGAATCCGGCAGCCCGTTTGAAATGGATTTGATTGGCGATGATCGTGAGCTATTACTCGCGGTTACCGATGACTTCTGGCGCAAGGTTGTGGTGCAGTCCGACAATGATTTCACGGCTTATTTACTGGCCAGAAAACAAACCCCGGAAACCCTGTTGCAATCGATACGCAGTCTGGTTGGAAAGCCGTATCTGCAGATACAGGATTTGCCGAATGTGGATGCGGATTCGGTTACCGAAGCCTTAAATAATGCCTTTTGGAATACCAGCCAAAGCTGGCAAAAAGAATCAGAGCAGATCACTGCATTTTTAGTGGGTGGGGGACTGAGCAAAACCAGTTATAAACCTGAAAAAGTCGAACGTCTGCTGCAATTGCTAAGTATTATTTTCAACGAATCAGCCTGTCCGTCAGCTTGGGACGAGTTGTTGGATTTAGCGACGCAGGAAAAAGCCGAAACCAGTTTGAAAAAGGGCACAACATTACCAGAGCTGCGATTCTTGGCTGCGATGGATACCTTAAAACAGCGTTATCAGGATTTGGATAATGTCCGGGCATTGCAGCTGCAACAGTTGCGTCTGCAATTGTTGGCATTTATCCGTGAACAGTTGCCACAGCAAAAAATGCAGCAGCAGGTGCAGTCTTACGATGATTTGTTGATTAATCTTTCTCAGGCATTACAAGGCCCACAAGGGGAGTGGTTGGTCAGCAGATTGCGTGAACAGTTTAAGGCCGCATTGATTGATGAGTTTCAGGACACTGATCCGGTGCAATACGATAATTTTCGTCGGATATTTGCAGCAAGCGGCCTGCCAGTGTTTTTTGTTGGCGATCCCAAACAGGCAATTTACAGTTTCCGTGGCGCTGATATTTTCACTTATCTCAAAGCCAAGCAGGATGCGTTAGCAAGCTACACCTTGGGGAAAAACTGGCGTTCACATATTTCGCTGGTGTCGGCGGTCAACCGCTTGTTTATGCAAACAGCTGCGCCTTTTATCTATGAACAGATTCCGTTTGTCGAAGTGGATGCTTCGCGTAATGGCGAGGCTGCACTTCAAGTTGATGATGGCGAAACGGCAGCGTTGCAGTTCAGTTATGTGGAAAGTGACAAACCACTGAACATTGAAGCAATGAGAAATGCAGCCGTTGAAATAACCACTAACGAAATTGCCCGCTTATTAAATCTCGCTGCCAACAATAAAGCCCGCTTGATTGATGAAGAAAGTCAGCAGGCGCGACCTTTAACGGGCGGTGATATTGCCGTATTAGTGCCCAGCCATGCACAGGCTGAATTGATTCAACAGGCATTACGCCGGCGTGGCATTAACAGTGTGCAGCAGGGCAGGGAAAATGTGTTTGCGTCTAAGCAGGCAGCAGATTTGTCCTGTTTAATGCTGGCGCTGGCACAACCCGATCATCATCAGCGTTTGAGTACGGTGTTGGCCGGGCCATTATTTCAATATTCTGCTGAGGATTTATATGCGATCCAGCAGGATGAATTGCGTTGGAATGCGTTAATGGATCAGTTGCAGCTATTGCAACAGCGCTGGCAGCAATCCGGTTTTATGGCGATGTTCCGCTTTCTGTTGCAGTTGGATAATGGACTGCAACATCTGCTTGAACAGGCAGACGGGGAACGCCAACTGACCAACTTTTTGCATCTGGCCGAATTGATTCAGGCAGAATCGGCCCGGCAGAACAATCATATTGAAGCGGTCAACCAATGGTTTGCCAGACAGCGGGAAGCCAGTGCCACAGAAGATGAAACTGCTCAATTGCGGCTGGAAAGTGATGCGGCTTTGGTCAAAATCATGACCATCCATTCCAGTAAAGGTCTGGAATATCCGATTGTGTTTTGCCCATTCAACTGGACCGCCAGAACCTTCAAAAACAAGACCGATATTATTGAGTTTCATGATCCAGATAATCAGCATCAACCCAGTGTGGCATTAGCTGAGCCTTTATTTTCAGAAGCACAAATAGTCGCTGAGCAGGAACAGCAGGCTGAGTCATTACGTTTGTTGTATGTGGCTTTAACCCGGGCCCGGGAACGCTGCGTTATTGTCTGGGGCAATGTACGAGATGTACAGAAATCGGCGTTATATCAACTTTTGCACGGCGAAAACTCAGCAGACATGCGTGAAGATTTACAGAATTTGTCAGCCAGCAGTTGCGGCAGCATTGCGATTACCGATTATCAGCCTCAACCGCCACTGATGTATCAGGCTGCTAAATCAGAGACAACACTTTATCAAGCCAGAAGCTTTACCGGAGACATCCATAAACCATGGCGCATTGGCAGTTTTTCGCTGTTAAGTCGTGGCCATGTTTCCGAGCAGCCGGATTATGATGCTGAACCCGTGACGGTTGAAACCGAGACGATAATGCAACGTAACAGCAAGGATCGGTTTGGTTTTGAACGGGGACGTCAGGCCGGTAATTTTCTGCATAAATGTCTGGAAAATATTGAATTTGATTCGGCTGATGCCACCCAAATCCAACAGACAGTGTCACGGTTATTGCCACAGTTTGGACTGGATTTGCAGTGGACCGAAGTGGTGACTAACTGGTTGTTGGCGATATTGCAAACTCCATTGAATGCCGACAGTGGCCTGCGGTTATGTGATTTACCGGCAAGTCAGCGCATTAATGAAATGGCGTTTTATTTCCCTGTGGCCGGATTGAATATGACAGCATTAAAAAATGTGCTGCAGCAGACCGACAAAGATTCGATCTGGCAGAAGCTGGCGGCAGATCTGCACTTTCATGAACTTACCGGCTTTATGAAAGGTTTTATCGATTTGGTGTTTGAACATGACGGGCGCTTTTATGTGGCCGACTATAAATCCAATCATCTTGGCTTTGAGCCGTCACAGTATCAAGGTGAAGCCTTGCAGAACGCGATGCTGAGTCATGGTTATCCGCTGCAATATCTGATTTACAGTCTGGCATTGCATCGACATCTAAAACAACGCTTGCCGGATTATGATCCAGAAGTACATTTTGGTGGTGTGTATTACTTGTTTTTGCGGGGTATGCAAGCGGAGTGGTCACAAACCGGTGTGTATTTTGATCGGCTGGATAGAACATTACTTGAAGCGGTAGATCAGTTGATGGCAGGTGAGCAATGAATGCCTTGAAACTACTGCGTGAAACCGGCTTTTCTGAGCTGGCTTATCAGTTTGCTGCCTATATCGGTCGTCAACAGCAAACAGAAGATCCGCTGGTCACGTTAACCGCTGGATTACTGAGTGAAACCATTAGCGAAGGCCATGTGTGCCTGAACCTGAATGACTTCAATTCACTGAATCCACTTGTTCAGGATGCGTTACCCGGCGCTTTCCAATGGTTGAAGCAATTGCAAAACAGCGAAGTCGTGGGCAAGCCCGGCGAATTCAAACCATTGGTGCTGACAGCAGATGGTTTGTTGTACCTGTATCGTTATTGGCAGTCGGAGCAGCAGGTTGCCAAGGCTATCAAACAACGTCTAAAAGACAGTGTTTCTTTGCCGGCTGCAGATAAGTTGCTGACATTTATGGGGGATTGGCAGAATCATCTGCCGGATATCGACTGGCAGAAAGTGGCAGTTTTAAGTGCGTTGCGGCGTCAGCTTTGTGTGATTTCCGGTGGACCCGGCACCGGTAAAACCACGGTGGTATTAAAAATTCTGCAATGTTTGCAGTTGAATGATGACAAACCACGAATTGCATTAGCCGCCCCGACTGGTAAAGCTGCAGCGCGTTTGCAGCAGGCGATTAATCAGCAAACAGGCGAACAATATATTGCCAAAACGCTGCATCGTTTACTGGGTATCAGCGCCAGATTTGATCAGGGTCGTTACTCTGCTGAACGGCCATTGCCGGTGGATGTGTTGATTGTCGATGAAGCGTCGATGATTGATATCAATTTGATGGCAATTACGTTGAAAGCACTGCCATTGCATGCACGACTGATTTTATTGGGTGACAGCGATCAGTTAGCCTCCGTCGAATCCGGTGCGGTATTAGCCAATCTATGTGCCGAACAACCGAGTTTTTCAGCCGATTTCAAAGCATGGGTAAAACAGATCAGTGACATTGATTTAGCTGCCACCAATGCTGACAATCCGTTAGAAGACAGTCTGGTTAAATTACAACACAGCTATCGCTTTGCAGCGGGTGGCCAGGTCGGTTTATTGGCCCAGGCAGTGAATCAGGGCGCAGCGGATCAGGTCATGGAATTATTGCTGAATCAAACACATTCAACCTTATTAGCCCCAGGCACCGAGCAAATACAAATACAGATATTGAACGGCTATCAGCGGTTTATCGAAGCGATTGAACAGCGGCAAGATGCGGTGAGCTGTATTAAAGCATTTGAAGCATTTCGCATGCTCTGTGCGGTGAAACAAGGGCCGCAATCAGTGTATTCGGTGAATCAGATGATGAGTCAATTGCTGGCAAAACGCGGTTGGCGCACAGCACAGCCGTTTTATCCCGGACGGCCGATTATGATCACGCAGAATCATTATCGACAGAACCTGTTTAATGGCGATATCGGTGTAGTGTTAGCCAATGCTGATGGCGAGTTACAGGCCTGTTTTCTGTTCGGGGAAGAATTGCGTTGGCTACCGTTAAGCCGGTTACCGGCACATGAAACGGTGTTTGCGATGACGGTACATAAAAGTCAGGGATCAGAATTTGATCATATTGCGTTGTTATTGCCAGAAGAAGATGCAGCGGTATTGAGTCGGGAGCTGGTGTATACCGCGCTCACCAGAGCGCGGCAATCGGTGCAGATTTTGTCGACGCAGCCAGTATTAAAACAGGCTGTGCAACGTCGCCATCAACGGGAAAGTGGTTTGGCGAAGTTACTTAGCAACCAGCCCTAGTAGTCTTTTAATGCTGCTTTTGCCCGGAGTTTTTCTTCATGCAGTTTCAAATCTTCAGTCAGCTCGGGTACCACGTGTTTGTTAGCATCCGGGCCATCTAACAATGCACCGGCACGATCCGGTAACACTTTATGTTCAGTGAAATTACCGAGTTTGTCGTAGCCTTCAGTCAGATGATCAAACATCTCTTTGTAGGGAGCGGCAATGGAAACAAATAAATTGGCTGTTTTCTCGTGATAGGCATGCACTTCTTCCTGATAGGCATCGAATTCAGCCTGGACCTGCGATAGTTGGCGCTCATGCGCCTGTGTCAGTTGCTTCAATTGTTCCGGACTACCAACCGGTTGGCGGCGACCCACCAGAAAACCAACAATCCCTGCGATAACAACTGCAACAATGCCGATGGCCCATATTTCAATTGATGTCATGACAAATCCCTAATGAAATCTTTGCAAAAAAGCTTATTATTAAACGTTACCGTGTGGTGGAAAACGGCTTTGATAGAGACAGCATAGCTTGCATCAGAGGAGTCCGCAAACAGATAACGTGTAGAACAAGGCAATAGTGTTGACCACATTTTGGTATTGAATATCCCTTGGATGAACGGTGTGGATAAGGAGAGCATATGGCATTACCCATGTTTATCGGACAGGCAGACCTGCCGGTATTTTTATTGCCGCAGATGGCCAATCGTCATGGCTTGATTGCTGGCGCTACCGGCACTGGCAAAACAGTGACCTTGCAGGGATTGGCCGAGGCCTTCAGTAATATTGGCGTACCAGTGTTTGCGGCCGATATTAAAGGCGATTTGTCCGGCATCAGTCAGCCGGGTAAAGCGCATCCCAAAATCAGTGAACGTGTCAGCTTAATGCAGCTTGATGACTTCCGGTTTTCCGGGTTTCCCACTACTTTCTGGGATGTGTTCGGTGAACAGGGGCATCCGGTTCGCACTACTATTTCCGATATGGGGCCGTTATTGCTGTCCCGATTGATGAATCTTAATGACACCCAGCAAGGTGTGTTAACACTGCTTTTTCGGGTGGCAGATGACAATGGCTGGCTGGTGCTTGATCTGAAAGACTTACGAGCCATGCTGCAGTTTGTCGCCGAAAATGCCAGCGAGTTTCAGACGTTGTACGGCAATATTTCAGCGGCCAGTGTCGGCGCTATTCAACGGCGTTTACTGGTATTGGAAGATCAGGGGGCAGACAAACTGTTTACCGAGCCGGTATTGAATCTGGATGACTTAATGCAAACCGATGTGCATGGCAAAGGCATGATTAACTTACTGGCAGCCGATAAGTTAATGCAGTCCCCACAGCTATACAGCACGTTTTTATTGTGGCTGCTGGCAGAATTATTTGACCAGCTGCCCGAAGTTGGCGATCCGGAAAAGCCCAAGTTGGTTTTATTTTTTGATGAAGCGCATCTGATATTTGATGATGCTCCCAAAGCTTTGCTTGATAAGATTGAACAGGTTGTGCGTTTGATTCGGTCCAAAGGTGTGGGAGTGTATTTTGTCACGCAAAACCCGACCGATATTCCAGATAGTGTCTTAGGCCAGCTGGGAAATCGCATTCAACATGCGTTGCGGGCCTACACTGCCAGAGATCAAAAAGCGGTCAAGGCTGCCGCAGAAACATTTCGTGATAATCCGGCTTTTTCCACCACCGAAGTTATTACCGAAATGGGCGTGGGAGAAGCGTTGGTTTCCATGCTGGATGAAAAAGGTCGGCCGCAGATTGTGCAGCGAACCATGATTAAGCCGCCGCAGGGGCAAATTGGCCCAATCACGCCACAACAACGTCAGCAATTAATGCAAAGTTCTTTAGTGGCTGGTGTTTATGAAAAAATGCTGGACCGTGAATCGGCGCATGAAATCCTCGCCGAACGTGCCGAAAAAATGCAGCAGGCGGCACTGGCCGATCAACCAAATGCAATGAAAGAGACTGTTAAACCAAAGCGTGTCAGTAATCGCGAATCGATATTTGAAGCCTTTGCCAAAAGTGCCATGCGCTCGGTTGGCAGTCAGATTGGCCGGCGTTTGGTACGGGGCATTTTTGGCTCGTTGTTAACGGGCAAAAAATAGAACAATTTGCGTTAAATTGAGTCCGACTGATATTCCCGTAGAATACAAAAGAATCATTTCAATCAAGGAACCAACATGATCGATCCCAAAAAATTCGATGAAATCGCCGATACCATTACCCGTGCCTTGCCACCCGGCTTGTTGCAAATGCGTGATGATGCTGAAAAAAACATTCGCGCTGCGATGACCTCCACGTTTAATAAATTAGATTTAGTGACTCGTGAAGAGTTTGAAGTGCAATCCCAGGTTTTGTTGCGTACCCGTGAAAAGCTGGAAGCGCTGGAAAAACGAGTAGAAGAGTTGGAACAGTTAAACAATAAATAAAAGTTTTACCATAACTAAAAAGGAAGTTAGAGAGAGATGAAAAAATCAGTAATTTTGGTCCCATCAACACTGTTGATGTTGATCATGCCAATGATGGCAACCGTTCAGGCAGATACATCTACACAATCTGCGACGACTATCAGTCAAAACCAGCAGCAAAATCTGCAGGGAAAATGGGTTGATACCTCTGGACGAGGCGTTTTGACCTTTGATAATGGCATGGCATTTTTATCAGCGACCGGCGATGTCGATCCACTCAATACTTATAAAGTGGAACTATCAGGCGAAGGTCAATTAACCCTGACACCGGCTGAGGGCAGCAAAGCCTCCAACAGAGCCATTCAGACGCAGGTTGATTGGCAAAAACAAAGCTTCAGTTTTAATAACGGTTTGTATAGCTTTGTGCGTCCGCCACAGATCACAGAGCAGGAGCTGGACGGCTTTTGGCATGAAGAAGCTGAGCTGCAGGGTGCGAGACATATCCGTGCCATGGAATATAAAAACAACGCTTCCAGCTACGATTATCACTGGTGGCGGGTAACACCTGCTTTGGGTACGTTCCAGAAAGGTGTGGATCGCGATGTTTCATTAAAACTCAGTCATGGATTTGTGTTTACTGATCCGAAATCCAGCAGCAACTATGTGCATTACGCAGTAAAGAAAGAAGGCGATACAATTCATTACGTGGATCGTAATGGTGCGACCTGGTCAGAAACCAAAACCGATAGCCTTTATGTCTATGAAGTGCCTAAAGGATATAAAGAGATGAAAGACTGGATGACACCTCGATAACTCAGGCGTATATTCCTTCAAATTTTTACTAGAGAGAGCTGTATGTCTACATTTGAAAATGTCACGGTGACCCGTGAAGCCAATATCTATTTCGATGGCAAAGTGACCAGCCGCAAAGTGACCTTTGACGATGGCAGTTATAAAACCCTGGGTATTATGATGCCGGGTGAATATAAATTTGGTACAGAGAAAGCCGAGTTAATGGAAATTCTCGCCGGACAATTGCGTTACCGTCTGGATGGCGACACGGAATGGACCCCGATTACCTACGGTCAGTCTTTCAATGTACCGGCCAATTCATCATTTGATATTGAAATCACCGAACTGGTCGATTATTGCTGTAGTTATTTAGACTAAACGTTGATTTAGTTTGGTTTTCCAAAACCGCCGTCTGTTATGGACTGGCGGTTTTTTTATGTCTGTGGTTTGGCCCATTGTCACCAAATGGTCATCTAATCTTCATTTGCCAGTCATATTTACCCCTTAGCATTCGATTGTGAACCGCAATGCTGCGGCGCTTAATATTGCGAAAGGTGATGATATGTCAGCTAAACAAACACCTCAGCCGATTCTGACAACAGAGAATTTAGGCATAACTTATCCCGGTGGAATTGAAGCATTACGTTCAACATCCATTCAATTTAAACGTGGTGAGTTTAATGTATTGCTCGGGCTCTCCGGTGCCGGAAAATCTTCGTTATTACGGTCACTGAATCATTTAGTGAAACCGACTTCGGGCACGGTGATCTCTGCTGAGTTTGGCGTACTGGATAACCAACGTACTTTACGTCGTCATCGTCGTAAAACAGCCATGGTGTTTCAACATCATCAACTGATCCTGCGTCACACAGCTCTGCAAAATGTGCTGATGGGACGCCTCGGTTATCACTCATTTCTGCGTAGCTTATTGCCAATGCCCCAAGCTGATTTGGAACTGGCATTGCACTGTCTGGATCGGGTTGGACTGGCCGACAAAGCCTTGTCGCGTGTCGATCAATTATCCGGTGGTCAGCAACAACGTGTTGGTATTGCCCGTGCTCTCGCACAGCAGCCAACCATTATTCTGGCTGATGAACCGGTCGCCAGTCTGGA
This sequence comes from Methylophaga sp., assembly GCF_030651745.1. Next base: position 18,084 of record NZ_JAUSCC010000052.1, on the reverse strand, counting down.
TCCTTCTACCTCTGAAAAAGTCCTGTCCCAATTAAAACAAATCTGTGCAGAAGACGGCATCACAACGATTGTCTCGTTACACCAACTTGAATACGCCAAACGCTTTGCTGATCGCATTATTGGCCTAGCTAACGCACAGATTGTATTTGACGCAGCTCCAGATCAATTGGACGACACACAACTGGCATTGATTTATCAACAAGCAGTCAGTTCCCCAAAAGACGGTTCGCTATCTGCCAAACAACGCACATCTGCTCAAGATCATTTACCCACAAAAACTGCAACACAACTGGAGATTGCCTGATGAAACTGTTTAAACAATTACTGTTAGCAACATCTTTGCTGATGACGGCTGTAGCGCCTGGCATAGCTGCTGATGCCGATCCGGATACACTCAAAGTGGCTTTGCTACCAGATGAAAATGCGTCTGAGCTGATCAAGCGTAATCAACCGTTAAAAGACTATCTTGAATCGACGTTGAATAAAAAAGTCGAGCTGATCGTCACCACCGATTATTCATCAATGATCGAAGCAATGCGCTTTGGCCGTATTGATCTGGCGTATTTCGGGCCGCTGTCTTATGTGATGGCCAAATCGAAAAGTGATATTGAACCGTTTGCTGCTATGGTGATTGATGGTGTGCCGACTTATCGTTCGATCATCATCGCCAACGCAGATGCCGGTATTGATTCGTATGCCGATATCAAAGGCAAAAAAATGGCCTATGGCGATCGGGCTTCAACCTCCAGTCATTTGATTCCAAAAACTGTATTGATAGAAGAGGGCGGTATCGAAGCACAAACCGATTATGAACAGCATTTTGTCGGTACCCACGATGCGGTCGCGGTCAATGTTGCCAATGGTAATGCTGATGCCGGTGGTCTTTCTGAAGTTATTTTCAACTTTGTGGTGGAACGTAAACTGATTGATCCCGCCAAGGTGAAAGTTATTGGTCACAGTAAACCTTATCCTCAGTATCCATGGGCAATGCGTTCAAATCTGAATGATGATCTGAAAGCCAAAATCAAAGAGGCGTTTGTCAGTCTGGATGATGAAGAAGTGCTGAAAGCTTTCAAAGCCGAGGGTTTTGCGCCGATTACCGATGCCGATTATGATGTGATTCGTGATATGGGCAAATTACTCAAGCTTGATTTTGCCAAGATGTAAGGACGTTTTATGAATACGCATGTCATTACTCATCAAGAGGCGTTGAAACGTTACAGCCAACGCTGGAAAAAACAAACCCTGCAGGTGGTGGCCTTATTGGCCATCATCCTGCTTGCAGCCTGGTATGTGAATGTACTCAACTTTGAATTACTGGCGAATGGTTTGCCAGCGATTGGCACTTTAGCCGGTGAGTCATTTCCACCTGACTTTACCAATATCCGTAACTGGTTTTCCCCACTGTTAGATACGCTGGCGATGAGTATTGCCGGTACAGCTATTGCCGTGATGTTTTCGGTGCCGATGGCGTTTCTGGCAGCACGTAATACTGCACCGCATGGCATTATTTTCCAGTTATCACGGGTCTTTTTAAATGCTCTGCGATCCGTGCCTGAATTGATCATGGGCATTATTTTCGTGGCAGCAGTAGGGTTTGGTGCGTTGCCGGGTGTGTTGGCATTGGCATTACATTCAATAGGCATGGTCGGTAAATTTTTTGCTGAAGCGATTGAACATGTTGATGAAGCCCCGGTTGAAGCCGCTCGGGCAGCCGGAGCATCACCGATGCAGGTGTTGTATCACGCGATTCTTCCCCAAGTCTTGCCACAGTTTGCTGACGTAGCTATTTATCGTTGGGAATATAACTTCCGTGCATCAACGGTTATGGGCATGGTCGGTGCCGGCGGCATTGGTTTTGAGCTGATGGGCTCACTACGCATTATGCAATATCAGGAAGTGTTGGCGATTTTGCTGGTGATTCTGTTTATGGTCACGCTGGTAGACGCGCTTAGCGGCGTGTTACGCAAAAAATTCAAGTAAAGGATGACGATGAAACCAAAACTGGTGATTACCCATAAAGTGCATGATGAAGTGCTGGAAATGCTCGCGCCACATTGTGAGTTGATAACCAATCAGACCACTTTTAGCCTGTCGCGCAGCGATACTATTCAGCTGGCCCATGATGCTGATGCATTGATGGTGTTTATGCCGGATCGGGTGGACGCAGACTTCTTAAAAGCCTGTCCGAAGTTGAAAGTGATTGGTGCGGCGTTAAAAGGTTATGACAATTTTGATGTAGATGCCTGCACGGAGCACGATGTCTGGCTGACCTTTGTACCGGATTTGCTGACCGTGCCAACAGCGGAATTGACCATTGGTTTGATGGTTGGATTGATTCGGCATATTCGGGCAGCAGATGAACATGTTCGCAGCGGTTATTTCAAAGGCTGGCGACCACAGTTTTACGGGCTGGGAGTGGAAGGTTCAACAATAGCCATTATCGGCATGGGGGCGATTGGACAGGCCATTGCACAAAGGTTGAACGGCTGGGGTGCAAATCTTATCTATACCGATCAACAAACATTAGCAGCTGAACAGCAAGCAGCTCTTAATATTGAGTTTTTGCCATTGGATGATGCACTTGCCAAGGCAAATATCGTGATAATGGCGCTGCCATTAAATTCGCAGACTCAGCATCTGATGAATCAACAACGTTTGCAGCAGATGCAGACGGGTTCTTTTCTGGTCAATCCATGTCGTGGTTCTGTGGTTGATGAGGCAGCCATCTTGCGATTACTGGATAGTGGTCACTTAGCCGGATATGCCAGTGATGTGTTTGAAATGGAAGATTGGGCGCGTGAAGATAGGCCAAATGAGATCGATGCAAACCTGTTAGCACACGCCAATACCTTGTTTACTGCACATATCGGTTCGGCCGTAAGCGCTGTGCGTTTGGCAATAGAAAAGCGTGCTGCTGAAAATATTCTTCGGGTATTGCAGGGCGAGCAACCATTGGATCCAGCCAATCACATCGTTTCACCAAAGGAAGCATCATGCTCAATCTAGTCTGGCTTAAAAGTTTGATAACGCTGATAGAGCAGCAGAGTTTTCAAGCCGCTGCCAATGCGTTGGGAATCGCACAACCTACCATTACCCAACATATTCAGAAGTTGGAAGAAATGCTCTCAGTCCCATTGATTCAACGTGGTAGAAGTGGTTGTCAGCCAACCGAGTCAGCATTGCTGTTATTGCCTTATGCCGAAAGCATGTTACGACTTCACCAGAGAGCATTAGCTGCCGTGCATAAACCCGGCGTGAAAGTCGGGGCCAGCTCGAATATCGGCATCTATTTATTGCAACCTTATTTGCAAGATTACTATAGCCATCAGTCAGCGGCATCAAAAACTCTGGATTTAGTAATTGAAAATAATCCGACCATTGTCGAGAAACTGGAAAATGCTGAAATTGATATTGCTCTGACAGAGTGGTGGACACCCAAAAACGGCTTTGAATCATTAGTCTGGAAAACCGAATCGTTAGTATTGATTGTTCCAGTTGGACATCCTCTGGCAAAACTCAGCACTATCAGCAGAGCCATGCTGGCAGGTTTGGAATTAATCGGTGGTGAGAGTGGCAGTGGAACCGGACGATTGTTGAAACAATATTTGCAGGGTTTCAAGCAGATGCCAACTGTTACCATGCAGTTGGGCAGTACCGAAGCGGTTAAACAGGCGGTTCGAGCCGGATTGGGCATTTCTTTGGTATTTGCCTCAGCTGTGGTGGATGAAGTGCTGCACGGCAGCCTGGTAGCAATACCGTTAGAAGGTGAGACGCTGAAAAAAAACATCCAATTAGTTTGGCGACAAGACGCACTCATCACAGATAAACGCCCGGACTTTGTCGAGCACCTGCTTCAGTTCAAAAACTAGAACTAGGAATTTTTCCTAGTCTATGGGATCATATGTGGGCGCAAATATTTTTTGCCCTCCATTGCTCTTGTGGGTAGAGAGTGGAATTTTTTTGAATAAAAAATGGAGTTTCAAATGAAAAATCAAACAATCCCTGCAATGACAATTCTGGCGCTAATGACGGCGGGTCTTTTCTCTACAGCTGCTCATGCAGATAAACATTCTGCTTTAGATGTTTGTGTTGCTTCTGCGATGGAAATGCATCCGGGTGAGATTGTTTCACTGCGTGCTGAATTGGAAGATAAAAACCATCAGTTCGAGCTGGACATCAAAGGTGATGATGGCAAAAGCTGGGAAGTAGAGTGTGACTCTAAAACGGGTAAAATTCTTGAAGTTGAGCGTGAAGTAGCTGCTGACGATAAAGAATTTACTTCACAGGCAAAAGTGCGTTTGGATGCGGCGTTAAAAACAGCATTAGACGCTTATCCTGGTGCGGTCATGAAAATCGAATATGAAATCGAAGAAGATGGCAAACCAAGCTATGAGTTTGATATCAAAACCGAAGATGGCCAGCTGTTGGAAGTTGAAGTTGATGCCATTACTGGTGAATTAAAACCAGTTGAAAAAGTGTTGTATCAAATTGGTGGTGAATAAGCCTTAATGGTTTAGTGTTTTAACACCGCAACAAATCAAAAGCCCCGTTAAATTAACGGGGCTTTTTTTTGTCTTTTTTCTAACCAGTTGCATGTTGTCTAGCCACGAGTTCCACGCAGCTGTGACTTGGAGAACGGGATGTTGCCCGGTGGTGCTAAGGCGTATGCGATAGCAACTTTTTGCGCCTGTCCCTATTTCGTTATACCTGATGTAGCCCAAAAAAATAAAAGAGAAGCATCTCCTATAATTCTAAAGCTCAGGATATCGAACTAACTTGTTTATCTAGTCCAGCAGGACTAGTATCAATTATATCTACAAGTCAACAATCTCAACGTTGGCGATCACGGCCATTTCTTTGCTTATGCTTAGACAGCTTTAAACTAAGCATCTCATCTTCATCCTGTTCAGGAGTGTTCAGATGGCAACTTCTATTGGCTTTATCTCTTTTATCACTGGCACGGCCTCTGTCCAGAACACTGACGGTAGTCATCGTTCACTCCAGCATGGCGTGCCAGTTTATCCAGACGATGTTATTCAGTCTGACGCTGAGAGCTCACTAAGCATTCTCTTTCTTGATGGCAGCGTGCTTGATATTGGCCGTAATACCACTATTACATTGAATACCGATGTCTTTAATCCCAATACCGCTTTGGCGGAACCGGAAGTGGATATTAGCGCTTTGCAACAGGCGATATTAGCCGGTGTCGACCCCACGCTTGCAGCAGATCCCGCAGCAGCTGGCGCCGGAGTTGAAGAAAGTGAAGGCAGTCATGAAGCTGTTTATGTCGACTATCTGGCACCCTCAGTTATTCCCGAATCGGGATTTGATACGACAGGTCCTGCAGTACAATCGCCAGAGATCATTGTCGAGAATGCCATTATCAGTAGCACTATGGCAGATCCTGTCATTCCGCCTGTAGATAATGGTGGCGGTACATTACCTGTCGATGATGACAATGGCAGTCCTCCTGATGATCCTGGCAATGACAACCCACCTGATGATCCAGGCAATGGCATCACTCCCATCGACATTGATAGTCAGTTTCCACTGGCGCAGTCAGGACAAGGCTATGCTGCCTGGTTACAAAACGGCAATCTGGCTCAGTTTAATGCCTTAGTGAGCGAACATGCTCTGGGCTATGGTGTTGGCCAGACCGGTAATCAGCCCGGTCGTACTGACGGACTCGATAATAACGAATCCCTGCTGTTTAAATTCATCGAACCAGCCAGCCAACTTACTGTATTGATCAGTGCCAATGAGGGTAATCAAATTGGTGGCACACTGATTATGTATGATGCTGATCGTGTGGAAATCGGACAATTAGCCTTTACTGGAAGCGGCCAGTATCTGCTTATTGATGAAGCCCATGAAATCAGTTACTTGATCGTCAATGGTGACTCACCTGACAATCATGATGGTTTTTATGTCTCCGTCACTGCTCAATCTGGTATTGATGATTTTGAAGACAGCGCGATGCTGGGCAGTTATAGCGATGACATCGTGGTAGAAGATGACGGTAATGATACCGATGCTGACGAAAGCGATAGCATACTGGTGGCAGGCATGAGCACTACTATGGTGGCAGACAGCCATAGTGATACGGTTGAATGGCAGGAGCTGGAAGATGAGCTGAATAATAACTTAAACAGTCAGACTATTACCGGTTTTGATCCTGTCGCCGGCGACTCAGTCAATCTTGCCGATTTAATCACTGTTGGTGCTGGCGATAATATCAGTGACTATCTGAATCTGCAGCAGGTAGGTGAGCATCTGGTACTGTCAGTTACCCCGGAAGTCGGTGGTGATGTTGGTCATATAATTACGTTGGAAAACACCACATTTACTGATCTGGGGCTCAGTAATTTTGATCCGGTGTTGGATCAATCCTTATTGCTGGAAGCTTTAATCGATAATGGTAGTATCGTGGTGGATGCTGACTAGGAGCGGTTTATCTTTTATCACCACCACTGCTGCATAGAATGGGCGGACCCTATCCTTAATTAGGATTTATAGGAAAAACTGATAACCAGTTTTGATTAAGCCAGCATTGGTCTTCATCACATAGCTCTAATCGTCTAGAATCGATACACACTAATTTTCCAGGGAAGGATTATGAGTATTGCCACGGTTTACAGTCGTGCTTTGACGGGTATTTATGCTCAGCCAGTTACCGTTGAAGTACATCTTTCTAATGGTCTGCCGAGTTTGTCGATTGTGGGTATGGCGGAAACGGCGGTTAAGGAAAGCAAGGATCGCGTTCGATCAGCATTGATTAACTCTCAGTTCACTTTTCCCCAGCAACGTATCACCATCAATCTGGCACCTGCGGATTTACCTAAGGAGGGCGGACGTTTTGATTTGCCGATTGCGTTGGGCATTTTGGCCGCTTCCAATCAAATCCCGGTGCAATCGTTAAGTCATATGGAATTTATCGGTGAGTTGGGGCTGACGGGTGAATTACGTGCTGTTCGTGGCGTATTACCGACCGCTTTAGCCGCTGCTGAATCCAACCGACAATTAATGGTGCCATTTGAAAATGCTGAAGAAGCGGCCCTTACCGAGCAGGGGGAAAGTTTTGCTGCTAAGACGTTGCTGGAAGTCTGTGCCCATTTGCATGATCAATTACGCTTACCAAGCAATCTGAATAAACAGCAGAAAATTCAAAATAACTATGCTGATTTAGCCGATGTGCGTGGTCAGGCATCGGCAAGACGGGCTTTGGAGATTGCTGCTGCTGGCTCTCATAGCATTCTTTTTGCTGGACCACCTGGAACCGGTAAAACTATGTTGGCTAGTCGTTTGCCGGGAATTTTACCGCCAATGGATGAACAGGAAGCGATTGAAACGGCAACCATACATTCAATATCTTCGGTAGGGTTTCAGGTGGAAAATTGGATGCAACGACCATTTCGGGCACCACATCACACAGCATCGGCAGTGGCATTAGTAGGTGGTGGTAGTCAGCCTAAACCGGGTGAAATTTCGCTGGCACACCATGGCGTGCTTTTTCTCGACGAATTACCGGAGTTTGATCGAAAAGTTTTAGAAGTTTTACGCGAGCCGATTGAGTCTGGAAAAATAACAATTTCCCGTGCTGCCAATCAGGCGGAATTTCCCTCGAAATTTCAACTGGTTGCAGCGATGAATCCCTGTCCCTGCGGGTATCTGGGGCAGGCAAGATGTCATTGCACAGAAGAGCAAGTCAGGCGCTACCGTGGTAAGATCTCCGGCCCGTTACTGGATCGTATTGATATGTTGATGGAGGTGCCGGCAGTGGATAAAAAACTGTTGCGGCCACAACCAAATGACATTCCGCCGGAGTCCAGTGAAGTGGTTCGTCAGCGGGTAATTCAGGCACGGCAGATTCAGCTGGCTCGTGCCAATAAAGCCAACGCCGCACTGCAACATAAAGAATTAGAGGTTTTTTGCGCCTTGTCAGATCAGGATTTTCAATTAGTAGAAAAAGCCATCAGCCGTTTTGGCTTATCGGCGCGTGCTTATCATCGGATTCTTAAAGTAGCCCGAACCATTGCTGATTTGGCCGGTTCACCCAACATTCAGACGGTTCATTTAACAGAAGCCATCGGCTATCGACGCCTCGACACAGCGAATTAATATTTAGTGAAAGATCTCAATCCGCAACAGCGGGAAGCTGTGCGTTACATCGATGGACCGTTGTTAGTGTTAGCCGGTGCCGGCAGTGGCAAAACGCGGGTTATTACCCGTAAGATTGCCTATCTGATCGAGCAATGCGGCATCAAAGCCAGCAATATTGCCGCTGTGACTTTTACCAACAAAGCCGCTCGTGAGATGAAGGAGCGTGTTGCTGATTTAATGTCTACCCGACAAGCCTCGGCACGTGGTTTGATGGTTTCCACATTCCACACACTTGGGCTGAATATCCTGCGTCGTGATGGCAAATCACTGGGCTATCGGCCCGGCTTTTCTATTTTTGATGCACAGGATTCTTTGGCTGTATTTCGTGACTTAATGGGACGCGATTTTGCTGCTGACAACGATCATGCTCAGGAAGTGCAAAATCTGATTTCAAACTGGAAAAACCAGCTGATCCTGCCAGAACAGGCCGCCCAGATCGCCGATGGTGCTCAGGAGGAATTTGCGGCCAAAGTCTATCCACGTTATGTGCAAGCTTTGCAGGCATACAACGCCGTAGATTTTGATGATCTGATTTTAAAGCCGGTAATTCTGTTTCGTGAACATCGTGATGTGTTGCAGAAGTGGCAAGCAAAAATCCACTATCTGCTGGTGGATGAATATCAGGATACCAACGGCTGCCAGTATGAACTGGTCAAGCAGCTGGTTGGTATCCGTGAAAAACTCACCGTGGTGGGAGACGATGATCAATCAGTCTATTCATGGCGTGGTGCCCGACCCGAAAACCTGGTGCAACTGCAAACCGACTTCCCAAGATTAAATCTGATTAAACTCGAACAGAACTACCGTTCGATGGGCCGTATTCTGCGTGTTGCCAACAAACTAATCAGCCATAACCCGCATGTGTTTGAAAAGAAACTTTGGAGTGCGATGGGTGAGGGTGATGCGATTCGGGTGATCGGTTGCCGTGATGATGAACATGAATCGGAAAAGGTTATTTCCGAACTGCTGTATCACAAGCTCAAACACCAGGCGAGTTTCAAGGACTATGCGATTTTGTATCGCAGCAATCATCAGTCCCGCTCGCTGGAAAAAGTATTACGCGAACATAATGTGCCGTATTTCCTCACTGGCGGTACCTCGTTTTTCTCGCGTGTTGAAGTCAAAGACATCATGGCCTATCTGCGTCTGCTGGCCAATCAGGATGACGACAATGCCTTTTTACGAGTTATCAATACGCCACGTCGAGGCATAGGTTCATCCACGTTACAGGCGCTCGGTGAATACGCTGCCAAACGCAACACCAGCATGTTTGGTGCCTGTTTTGAAATGGGACTGGCCGAAAGTCTGCCACCTAAATCCGTACAAAATCTGGAAATCTTTACCCGTTGGCTGATTGATATTGCCGATCGTGCTGCCCGTGGCAATCTGCTTGATGCCATCAAGGATATGATCGAAGAAATCAATTATCGCGGTTGGCTGGAAGAAGTCAGTGGCGATCCCAATAAAGCCAATCGCCGTATGGAAAACGTTGATGAATTGGTTGGCTGGATCGAGCGAATGATTGATCAGGACACCGAAGAAAAATCGATAGGTGATATTGCTGCCCGTTTAACTTTGATGGATATCATGGATCGTCAAGCCGATGAAAATCAGGCTGATGCGGTGCATTTGATGACATTACATGCCGCTAAAGGGCTGGAATTCCCGCATGTCTTCATTGTCGGAATGGAAGAAGAAATTCTGCCGCATCGGACCAGTATTGAAGAAGACTCCATCGAAGAAGAGCGGCGGCTGGCGTATGTCGGTATCACCCGGGCACAACGTAGCTTGGTAATGACTCTGGCCAACACCCGTAAACGTTACGGTGAAAAAGTGGAATGCGAAGAAAGCCGTTTCCTCCGAGAGTTACCACCAGAAGATTTGATCTGGATGACCGAAAAAACCCAGGTCGATCCAGAAGAACGAAAAGAGCGTGGCAAAGCGCATTTATCCAATATTCGGGATATGCTTAAGTAATATCACTCGAATAAAACGAAACGGGTGTTTACCCTTAATAGAAATCAGGTTGGAAAAAATGATGAAAAATAAACTTTTGTGCTTGGCGATGTTGATTCCCGGTTTGGCAAATGCTCAAGTATTTCTCGAACAAACGCAGGCGGAAAGTGGCAGTTATTACAAAGGCGTATTGACGGTTATCGCCGGTTGCGATGGTTCGGCGACCACCCGTATAACGGTTGATATCCCCGAAGGTCTGCAATTCGTACAGCCCATGCCCAAAGCTGGCTGGCAGCTGGAAGTTGTCAAAAGACAGGTTGAACGTCCCTTTTTTAAGGATGGTGTAGAGATAACCGAAGCAGTGCGGCAAATTACCTGGTCGGGTAGTTCGTTAAGTGATATTCATTTTGATGAATTTATCTTCCGTGGTCGGATTGGCGTCGGTGCAACCAGCGTGCTGTATTTCCCGGTCACGCAGAAATGCGAATCAGGCGAATTGCACTGGGATCAGATTGCCGAAATAGCAGTTGAAACCCGAGGACAAGTGCAAGGCCAATATCGTCAAATGGATTTTGAAGAAGATGAAGAGGAATTTCGCCAAGAACCCGAGCAGAGCGTGAATCAGGCAACTGAACCTTCAGATGATCACAGCCAGCATCAACACCAGCATGGCAAAGCCAAGCAAGAAAGCGAACATTCAGGCGATCATAGCCAACACAAAAACCATCAGCACCAACATGCTCAGGCTAAAGCGGAAACGGATCATTCAGCGCATCAACATCATCATGATCACCAGATGGATATGACCAAGGAAGATGATGAAATGGATCATTCAGCCCACGCTGGTCACGGCGGACATGGACAATCTACCCTGCAATATCCAGCACCGTTTGTGAGCGTGGTGGATGGCACTGGTGATCATCATCACCATTAAAACTATTTAGTTAAATAAACATGGCTCAGTTTTTGTAAAACTGGGCCATTTTTTAGTCCATGATTTGTGAATTAATCTGTTTTTAAAAATTAACCATAGGGCACCGAGAAAACAATTGTCGAGGATTGTGCCTTTCTGGCATCAAGTGAAACCATCATCGCTAGCATCTCAGGCAAACCCGGGGCATTCAAAAAAGGTTTTCTGACATTCCTGAATAGTATTAGAATTTTGTCTTTCACATTTTTGATGGCCGATATGGATATTCAGCTTACCCCCACACCCATATTCCAATTTTGTTCATACAGAAAATTAATCGTCAATCATTCACGATTAATGAATCTCGTCCAAAATCCCCTGAAGAACATATTAAATTTCAGTCACTTAAAGCTGCCCATGCAGAACAGATCTGCTTATGAGCCAGTCACGTGAATGATTATTCTGAGGTTAAAGACCTCATTAACTGCCTGTTAGGAAGCACTTTATTAATAAAAGGAAAGAAACATGAAAAAGTATGCAGCAGAGTTGATTGGTACATTTTGGCTGGTTCTGGGAGGTTGCGGTAGTGCAGTGCTAGCGGCGGCCTTTCCGGAAGTCGGTATAGGTTTAGTGGGTGTGTCGCTTGCCTTTGGTTTAACGGTACTGACAATGGCCTACGCGATCGGACACATTTCAGGTTGTCATTTGAATCCTGCAGTTTCCGTCGGGCTTTGGGCCGGTGGGAGGTTTCCGGCAAAGGAACTACCACCTTATATCGCCGCGCAGGTCTTTGGTGCCATTTTGGCGGGCGGCGTACTTTATCTTATTGCCACGGGCCAAGCGGGTTTTGATGTGGCAAGCGGCTTTGCTTCGAATGGTTACGGTGAGCACTCGCCTGGCGGCTACACATTGCAAGCAGCTTTAATTACCGAAGTTGTTATGACCATGATGTTCGTTGTCATCATACTGGGAGCGACAGATAAGCGAGCACCTGCTGGCTTTGCTCCCATTGCTATTGGCTTGGGTCTAACGTTGATCCATCTAATTAGTATTCCGGTGACGAACACTTCGGTCAATCCAGCTCGAAGCACAGGTGTGGCAGTCTTCGTCGGTGATTGGGCGACTGCTCAGCTCTGGCTTTTCTGGGTTGCACCCCTTATCGGCGGTCTTCTGGGCGCGGTCATTTACCGCTTCATTGGAAAGTCTGAAGACTGAGTTGTAAATGTTAGTCCCTTAATTATTCAGCTAACTAAAAATGGCTCAGTTTTGAACTAAAACTGGGCCATTTTTTTGTCTGGGATTTGAGAGCTGATCGGTTTTTAAAAATTAACCACAGAGGCACAGAGATCACAGAGAAAATCTTTGGATTGTCATTACAGATTTAACCTCAGCCAATGAAATCATCTGCAGTAAATTTATATCTCCGGCTAACCATTAATATTTCAAATAAATCAAAGGTTTGTTTTAATTTCTAAAACCGTATAAATTGTGAGCCATCTCTCATTTTGAGGCCGGTATGGATATTCAGCTCGCATCAACTCAATTCCAAGCCTGTTCGGGCAGAAAACTAATAATTAATCATTCACGATTAATTCATACAGCAAAATCCTACCTGAAAAAAATCAAATATTTCAATGTGTTATTTGGCGCGAATTTAGTGCACTACATTTATGATCCATTCACGTTAATAATTATTATGAGGTCGCAGACCTCATTAACAGACTGTTATGCCTTATAAAATGGAAGCTGCCGATGGAAATTGACGAAAGAGTGAGAAGCAAGTTCGGTGTCCTAATACGGTCAGGTGATCAGCTAAAACATGGAAACGAGCACGGCCAAGTGCGTAATAAGGCGCATCTGCAAGATTGTGTTGCGTGGCTAGCTTCAACTCACAATATCGTACATTTGGTTGTAAACAACCCCAGCAATCCATATAGGATGTCCGTGGATAAAATATGTGGTTTAGATCGCGGATACTGTACACAAGAGTCGGTAGGTGAAGTTACAGTAATTCTTAAGGCGCTATTGGAAGACATTGATTTGGGCTTGTTAGCCTCTATAGAAAATCAAACTAGAGCGGCTGTTTTTGACGACTTCTTGGACCACGCAAAGGAATATGCAAGAGAGAAGCGTAAGAATGAGGCTGGTGTAATTGCCGGTGTTGTTTTTGAGGACTCATTGCGGAGCATTTGTCGAAACGCGGGTGTTACTGAGAAAGGCAAGAAATTAGATACGTTAATCGACGATCTTGTTAAGTCCGGAACTCTAACCCAAGTGAAGGCAAAACGCGCTAAGGTTGCAGCACACGTACGCACGAAGGCAACACATGCACAATGGGGCGAGTTCGAGTTGGGTGATGTCGATACGACGATCGTGTTTACTGAGGAATTGATTCTCAATCATTTGGAGCGCTAAGGCATAACAATTTGCTGCACGCGGAAAAATTACTCGCTGCGCTCGAAATTTTCCAGTGAGCAAGGCGTTAGCCCTATGGATGAAACCGAATGGGAATAGAACATTACAAACTACCTGATCATCTGAACTATTTTCTCTGCATAGAAGAAGATATCTCGCGGCTGTCCAGGTGGATTGAAATTACGGAAGCTAACTACGAGTGTTATTCCATAGAGTTGGCTAGGATTTTGATGGCTGCTTCAGCAGAGGTTGATGTACTGGCTAGACATATCTGTGAAGAGATAGCTCCTTCCGCAGCTGCAAGCGGCATTAATGCGTATCGAAGCATAATTGTGCCAAGATATCCTCGCATAGTTAATGCAAGATTAACGATTCCAAGGTTTGGTATAGAGCTTAGGCCTTGGAGTAACTGGGAAGAAGAAAATAATCCACCATTATGGTGGCAGAGCAATAATAAGGTAAAGCACCATCGAACTACCCATTTTAATCGGGCGACATTAAAGAATGCTTTAAACTCTAGTGCTGCATTGCTCATACTTATACTTCTATATCATGGGCCGAAAGAGAATTCATTTTATCCAGGACCAAAGTTATTTCATCCGCATACTTTTGGTTACATGGACGGCGATGGAATCGTATATTGTGAAAATCTTGGTTAACAAAAAAAAGCACTTGACCCAAAAAATCTACGCTTTTTCGGACAAGTGTTACAGGCGTTACTAGGGAAGCAGCATGTCAATTTGTGCCTACTGTGATAATGAATGTTCGCCTTCGCGTGAGCATATTATTCCTAGTTTCTTATACAGCTACCAAAGGACTAGTGGTGGTAACATCGGGTGGAATGAAAGCGCCAAAAAAATAGTAGGTGGTGAGGCTAAAATAAGAGATGTTTGTAGGCAATGCAACAATGGGATTTTGAGCGAGCTTGATGGCTACGGAAAGAATTTTCTTACTGATGCTGGAGTCTTTGTCGATAATTTTCTTCTGAAAAATAAAGTTGTCCAGTATGATCATTGCTTGCTTTTGCGGTGGCTAATGAAGCTCTCTTTCAATTCTGCAAGGGCGGCAAAAAATCAAGCGCATATATTGGAATGTTACAGAGGGTTTATATTGGGTGGTGAGGGCGACCGGGGAGCCCCGAAAAATATTTTCCTGCTAGCTGGCTTAGTTAAGCCGGAGAAGCTCTCTAATGAGGAGGCGGTGAAATTTTCGAGCCAATTGCCAATTTCGGACCAAGGCTACTCAAACCCATTTTTCGTGAGGTTATCTTGGGTGCCGGGCATCTCAGGTAGCCATATTGTAAGATCCATAGTCATTGGAGCATTGGTTTTCCATTTAGTTATTTTCAACAGTGAAGTGAAGCCTGGCTTTAGGCGTTCCCAACTGAGACGCTGGCTGAAAGAAAACAAAGGGATGCAGCTTGTTGATCCATCCAAGTGGGCGATTAACTTGAAGCAAACTAGTAGAAGTTTCGTTGACCTTCAGGGCATGCAGCTTACTCGGAAAGAGCACTATGAAGCTGCAAACAATTTACTAACAAATGCAGGCAAGGGACGCTCCTGACGTCGCGCCCCTGCTGCAAACGTTAGAAGAATGAGTTCCCCATGCTCAAGGAGCTGACTTGAAAATATTCAATAACATTCATTTAAACACTCTCTATTTGTGGGTGGCTTTGATTGCTATAGCTTTCATTAAAATGAATATTTACACTCTAACGATTCTTTTGGTATATACAGGCTATCTACCACATATAAATGCATTATTCTGGTTGTCTTTATCTGATACAGGAAAACAGATAAGGGAGCACTTAAAATTCTGGCATTGGACTGTTGTTATTTCGTACATTGTATTTGTTTACTCTCTATATGCTCAATCGTGGGCTACAGCATTGTTAAATTCCACCTTTCCGGTAGATCCTTCTAAATTTGGTATTACAGGCGCGTTTCTAACTGTCTTAGTTGCTCCAGTAAGTCTTCTTTACTATCCCGACTATTTGGCCGGTATTCATACGGCAACTATAGTAATTTCAATGTTTATAATACCTTTTTTGGGTATTGCACTTTTAGTAGGTTTTTCAATTAAGAAAACGCTGAAGATTATTGCAGGAATCTTTGCTCTAACTTTCTTAATGTCTTTCTTTGTGACATTAATGCTTAATTTTACAATGCACATAAAAGATATAACTCGAACATTTGCTCTCAACACAGACTTTAATTCTTCCCATCTTTGTGGAGACGAATGGGCTAATGAATCAAAATCCGTAATTTTTCTAGGCGGCAATAAAGTATTAGCATACTTTGACGGTCGTGAATCAGGGAAGCAATTTGAAGTAGTAGAGTGTGATCACGCAAAAATCTTCTAACAAGCGCATGTTGCCGGACTGGGTTTCCGCTGCGCTCCAAACCAGCCGAAAATGCAGGCGTTAGCCAACACAATAAGGAAGCATCTTGAAGTTTGATTTTTCAGCTCAGTTTCTTCGTATTAATCCGCCAGACACAAGCTTCGGTGATGCATGGGAATCACTTTGTTTTACTTTGTTGGATGCGGAACTTAACGACTCTTCTTTGATTCGGCTTCGGCCACCCGATAAAGGGGTCGACATACTTCATAGAAATGCACAAAGAGCATTTCAGTGTAAGAGTAATGAACAAGGCGCGTTCGGGTCTCTAAATTCAACTGAAAGTATAAAATCTCTAAACTCCGCCTTTTCAGAGAAAGAAAAACTCTCATGGGAAGCTTTTGCGTTTGCCACAAACGCTAATTACACTGGCACTGCATTCACGTCGATTATAGGTACTGCTAAAGAGCTAGGGTTAAATGAAAAACAAATAGAATTTTTAGGTCCAGAGTATTGGGATAAGCTTTGCATTCGCCACGCAAATTTAATCTATGATCGTTTTGACTATAGAGTGCCTGTGGCGAAAGAACGCGTAATTCAAGCATTTGAAAACCAAAGCTACTTTCCCCATTACGTCTCGCAATATGCATCATAAGTTAAGTGTTCTAGTCTGATCATGCGTATCTCTAATAATCGAACACCTGCGATACTAGAAGTACCTTTTTCTCCAGATCTTACGGTTAAGCACCTTGTCGATGTTGTTAAAGATTTACTTGGAGTTTCACTTGAATGGACTAATTATCAAGATTTAGGCACGTCTGCTGGGCCTTCGATATCGCTGACACTAGATAAGAAAAAACAATCGTTTAATAAAAAGATCGGCGAACTGAATCTAGGCCAGGAAGACAAATTAGAATTTTGGATCACTATTGTATGGCGCGACGAAGAAAAGGAAGATGCAGCAGAATCAAAGATGTACACGAAGCGCTTCAATCTCGAATTTCTAAGCGAGTTTAAAACAACAAGCCGAGGTTCTATTTCACATGGTGAGAGAAAAGAGAAAACCATTTCACGTTCTGAAGAGATTATTGAAAACATGCTGTGGAATGGTGTGAAGCAACTTAAAATTGGCTAACAATCGCATAAAATCGGATTTCAAAAAGTGGCGCTTCGCTCTGCTTTTTTTGCGCGCGGTTATGCGCAACCATAAGCCCTTCTAGGAAGTTTAGTGCAAATATTCAGAGAATTTGACAGAAAATTGCTAAAGAATAATTCTCAGCTTGCCCTGAATAAATACGGGCAGAATTTAATGTTTCCGCACTCCAAAGAGTGCACTACACGTCGAGACTATGTTAAGCATCGGCTGGGAGCCACGTTTCAGCAGATGTCTATTCTTAAGCAATTTATCGATGTGCATGTAAAGAAATACGAAGTGAATAGTGGAGACACTGGTGACCAACTGGATCTCACTTTCAATGCAATAAATCAGCTGAGCTATTGTTTTGATAATATCTTGTTCAATCTTGGATCACTGTCGGATTACTTCGGAAACTACCTAGGTTTATATTTGTACGGGCCTAAGTGCCAGACCTTGAAATGGAATGGCTTTGTTAAAAAAACTAAAGAGGTTTATTCAGAGCACGACTTTGGAACTCTTGTAGCCAGAGAACATCATGAGTGGTTCAACAGATTACATGAGTTTCGTGGAGATATTATTCATAGAAAAGCTATCTTGATCGAAGTCACTGGATTTGAAAATAAGAGATTCATGCCTCACACCGTAGAACGGCTAAAATTTGAGATAAACGATTCGCTAAAAAAGTACTTTCACCTTTTCAGGAACGACGAAAATAAAGAGCTGTACTATTGCACTGAAAAAATAAGCAGTCGCACTATCAGCGGGCTTTCTGAAATCCTAGACGCTTCCGAGAAGATTAGTTTTGATAATTCTTTTAAGCGTTTCCGAAAGTAGTTGGATACCACTGGCTCAGTGGTAAACGTTAACGCAAATTGAGGTTTTACACTGCCCTAAACTAATGCAAAGACAACAAAATACGGTAAGAACACCCCGTTCTTTGTTACCCCAAACAAATTGCGGTTTTTGCAGCAAAATTCCTCTCGATATTTTCTTTATCGAATCTTCAATTTTCGGGATACTCCATGGGTTTCCCACAAATTCACGGACACATAGTTAAGCCCGTATAGCCTTTTTCAAATTCTACCGGACTAATTCCGCCTAATGTCGAATGACGACGTTTCGGGTTATAAAAACGTTCAATGTAATCGAATACATCCGCCCGAA
>NZ_JAUSCC010000048.1 GCF_030651745.1 Methylophaga sp. | reverse complement strand
CAGATTGAGATTCAGGCTTGATTACAAGCCGTATTGCTTGAGTTTTTTTCGCAGGGTGCCGCGGTTAATGCCCAGAATTTCGGCAGCGCGACTTTGATTTCCGTGGGTGTGTGCCAATGCGGCTTGTAACAAAGGTACTTCAACCTCTGTCATCAACATTTCATAAAGATTGGCAGGGGAGTGACCGTCCAGCTGTTCAAAATAGGTTTTCAGCGCGTTGGTGACACATTGATTCAAAGGGGCGTGTTGCTGTTCGGCGGTGACACCTAAATCAATACAATCAGCTAAGTCGTTGTTCAGCGCGTTATTCATGCGGCCAGTGAATCCTTGTCAGCGAGTTGCGCAAAAAATGCATCTGTAAAAGCCAGCTGTTGTTCAGCTTTCTCCAGTGTATTCATCTGTTGGCGAAAGGCATTACCATTGCGTAAACCTTTGCTGTACCACGCAATGTGCTTGCGCGCCATGCGCACACCGGAATATTCACCATAGAAATCGTACAGCGTGTGCAGGTGACTAATCAAGATCTGTTGCACTTCTGTTACAGCAGGTTCAGCTAAATTGTCACCAGTTTGTAAGAAATGCAATATTTGCTTGAATATCCAAGGGTTGCCCTGGGCCGCACGACCAATCATCAAACCATCCGCACCAGTTTTCTGTAACACCAATAGCGCTTTTTGCGGATTATCAATATCGCCGTTGGCAATCACCGGAATCGTAATGCGCGATTTGATTTCCGCAATGGTGTCGTATTCGGCATCACCTTTATAGGCATCGGCGCGGGTTCGACCATGAATGGCCAGCGCTTGAATACCAGCATCTTCAGCGATTCTGGCGATTCGCACACCATTGCGGTTATCGCGATCCCAGCCGGTACGGATTTTCAAAGTCACCGGTACATCAACCGCATTGACCACCGCTTGCAGAATATCGCCAACCAGTTTTTCATGTTGTAACAAAGCGGAACCTGCCATCACATTGCAGACTTTTTTTGCCGGGCAACCCATATTGATGTCGATAATATGCGCACCTTCCGCCACATTATGTCGGGCCGCTTCAGCCATCATCTGTGGATCCGCCCCGGCAATCTGCACACTACGAGGTTCAGGTTCGCCTTCGTGATTGGCACGTAACAGGGATTTTTTACTGGCCCACAAGGCTTTGTTAGCTGTGATCATTTCCGACACCGCCATGCCAGCACCAAGTTTACGGCACAGTTGGCGAAACGGACGATCGGTTACGCCAGCCATTGGCGCCAGAAACAGATTATTCGGTAAGGTGTAAGGGCCGATGGATAAAGCTTTATCAGCCATGACGAATACCAGTCAGGCGCGCCCATTCTTCCAATACAACAGGGGCATCCATAGCAAACGCGGTCTGATAATGCTGCCGTAATGTTTCGGCTTGGACATCGAGAAGACCCGATAACACCAACTGAGATTGAGCACGGGTTAATTCGAGAAAACGTGGCATTAATTCCATTAACGGACCGGCCAGAATATTTGCCAGCAATAAATCACATTCAAAAGTCGGGCAGTGTTGCGGCAGATAGGTCTCAATAATGACGCCATTACGCTGTGCATTGGCTTGTGTAGCTTCTAAAGCTTGTGGGTCGGTATCAACACCAATAACTTTATCTGCGCCAAGCAGCGCCGCAGCTATCGCCAGGATGCCGCTACCGCAGCCATAGTCAATCACAGTTTTACCGGTTAAATCAGCCTGATCCAGCCATTGCAGACATAACGCGGTGGTTGGGTGGGTGCCGGTACCGAACGCCAGGCCGGGATCCAGCAGAATATTAATGGCTTCCGGTTGGGGAGGTTGATGCCAGCTGGGCACTATCCATAATTTCTCACCGAAGCAGATCGGTTTGAAGTTATCCATCCACTCCCGTTCCCAGTCTTTATCTTCAACCGCTTCAATGCGGCAGACTGGTAAATCACTTATCTGGGATTTTAATGATGCCAGCAGCATGTCAGTGTCAGTTTCGGCATCAAACAATGCAATTACCGAAGTTGCAGTCCATAACGGTGTCTCGCCGATAGCTGGTTCATAGATGGGCTGATCGGCATTGTCCTGAAAGGTGACTGCTGCCGCGCCGCATTCAGACAGTGCATCGGATAATGCTTCTGCCTGCTGCGGCGAGCTGGTGAAAATAAGTTGGATCCAGGCCATAACAGTCGGACTTATAGTCCGAGTTTCTTTTCAAGATAGTGAATATTGGTGCCACCAGTCTGAAAATGCGTGTCATCCATGATGTCGCGTTGTAATTCAACGTTGGTTTTGATGCCTTCAATGCCGATTTCTTTCAATGCAGTACGCATACGGGCAATCGCTGATTCACGGGTATTACCGTAGGCAATCAGTTTGCCAATTAAAGAATCGTAGTTTGGTGGTACGCGGTAACCGCTGTATAGGTGCGAATCCATACGAATACCGGCACCGCCTGGTGCATGATAATGCGTAACCAGACCCGGACTTGGCATAAAGGTACGTGGATCTTCAGCATTGATGCGACATTCAATCGCATGACCGCGCATCACTACATCTTCTTGTTTAATTGACAGCGGTAAACCTGATGCAATACGAATCTGTTCAACAACTAAATCCACGCCGGTAACACGTTCGGTGACCGGATGTTCAACTTGAATACGGGTGTTCATTTCGATGAAATAGAACTCACCGTCCTGATAGAGAAACTCAAAGGTACCTGCACCGCGGTAACCGATACGCACACAGGCATCGGCACAGACTTTACCCATACGATCGCGCATTTCTTTGGTAATGCCCGGTGCAGGCGCTTCTTCAACAACTTTCTGATGACGACGTTGCATTGAGCAGTCACGTTCACCCAAGTGCACGGCATTGCCATGCTCATCGGCTAATACCTGAAACTCGATATGACGCGGGTTTTCCAGGAATTTTTCCATGTAAACCATATCATTACTGAACGCCGATTTTGCTTCACTTTTGGTTAAGGCAATGGCATTCAGCAAATGAGCTTCACTGTGCACTTCACGCATACCACGTCCACCGCCACCGCCAGCCGCTTTGATAATGATCGGATAGCCAATTTCACGTGCCAGACGCAGATTAGTCTCATCATGATTGCCAAGCGGACCATCAGAGCCCGGTACACAAGGTACACCAGCGGCTTTCATGGCTTTTATCGCTTCAACTTTGTCACCCATGATACGAATGGTTTCAGGGCGGGGGCCGATGAAAATAAAGCCACTTTCTTCGACACGTTCAGCAAAGTCAGCATTTTCTGACAGGAATCCATAACCAGGATGAATTGCAGTGGCATCAGTGATTTCGGCTGCACTGATTAAGGCTGGCACATTCAGATAGCTGAGTCCGGAAGGTGCAGGGCCGATACAGACACTTTCATCGGCCAGCAGTACATGTTTCAAATCACGATCCACATCAGAGTGGACAGCAACGGTTTTAATGCCTAATTCCCAGCAGGCTCTGAGAATACGCAAAGCGATCTCGCCGCGATTAGCGATGACAATTTTATCAATCATGATGTTTTATCCGCAGTGTTTAGCTTGCTAAGACAGCCGAAGCTGCCAGCAGTATTATTCAATAACGATCAACGGTTCGTCATACTCAACCGGGTGACCATCTTCGACCAGGATAGCTTTGACGATACCGCTGCGATCCGCTTCAATTTGATTGAACATTTTCATTGCTTCGATAATGCAAATTACATCACCGGCTGAAACTTGCTGGCCGATTTCCACAAATGAAGCGGCTTCCGGCGACGGCGATCGATAAAAAGTACCAACCATCGGCGAGCGTACCGCATTGGCTTCGTTAGAAGATTTGGTTGCTGCAGCTGTTGCTGCGGCAGTAGCCGCTTCACTGGCAAAAGACGGCACACTTGGTGCGACTGGAGCAGGTTGCGGAGCAGCAAAATATTGTTGTTGTGGGTAAGCAGAGCTGGCGCGGCTGATACGAACAGATTCTTCACCTTCAGAAATTTCGATCTCTGCAACATCCGATTCCTGAATCAAATCAATCAATTTTTTTATTTTACGAATATCCATGATTTAGCCTTGATGGTTGGTGTGTGTAATGGC
>NZ_JAUSCC010000044.1 GCF_030651745.1 Methylophaga sp. | reverse complement strand
TAGTGCCTGAACGATAATCTTTTATCATATAAAAAACAACAAGTTATGATATAATTGGTCGTTGAAGATTCGCCAAATCCTTTATGGCTTGATAACTGCTTAATATTAGTAACCTGCTGATAATTAATAGTATTCTTTTTCAAGAAATAAGATTAGCGTAATCTGGCCCTTAATCAGCGCGTCAAACTGTCAAAACTTCGTTAAAAAAAGCCCTATGAGAAACGTATTTCCGCTCCAAATGAGCATCGGCCAAGTCGGTATTTCCGACATCCAAATCGATGTCTCTTCCCGCGATGATATTCCGGTCATCTTGCTGGGTCTTCAGCACATTTACACGACCCTGCCATTAAGAGCGGCAGTGTTTAAAATCCTGGAGGAAGTCGCGCCGACAAAAGTGGACAACGAGGTAGAGAAGGTCGTCTCTATCACTAAAGGGCGTCCGGGAATGGATCAATGGTCGATTTTGGTATTAGGCGCCTTACGTTTGGGCTTGAACGCGGACTACGATCGTATTCTGGAGCTGGCCAATCAGCATAGAACTCTGCGTGAAATGTTGGGTCATGGCTGTTTCGATGTTGACCAACGTTATTGCTTGCAAACCTTGAAAGACAATCTTGAACTGTTAACACCCAAGGTCATGGCGCGTATCAATGTCGAAGTCATTCGAGCCGGTTATCGCTTACTGGATCTTGATGTTCATGCCATGATTCGCGGCCGTTGCGATTCGTTTGTCTTAAAGACGGATGTGCATTTTCCCACCGATACCAACTTGTTGTATGACGCCATCCGCATTTTGATTCAGGTCTGTTCTAAATGGCATGCGCAGCATGTCTTGCCCGGCTGGCGGAATCATGAAAGTAACCGGCGTCAATTCAAACGCCAGTATCGCAAGCTGCAGAAGCTCAAGCATTCGACCTCTAAAAATGAAGACAAAAAAGCCGCTAAAGAACGGGAGATCCAGCAAGCCTACCAGGACTACATTGATCTGGCCGGGGTCTATCTTGACCGCGCTCAAACCAGTATCGAGGTTTTGAAAAACGACTATAAAATCCCCGAAATACATCTCGCTGACCTACACACCTTTAGTCAGCATGCCGAGCGCCAAATTGATCAGATTAGACGCCGCGCTATTTTAGACGAAACCATTCCTCATGCCGAAAAAGTCTTTTCCTTGTTTCAACCGCATACCGAATGGATCAGTAAAGGCAAAGCCGGTGTCCCGGTTGAATTGGGCTTGCGGGTCTGCATCATGGAAGACACGCATGGCTTTATCTTGCACAGCCAAGTGATGCAAAAAACCACCGATGAGAAAGTCGCCGTACCCATGGTTAAAGCGACTAAAGCGCAATTCCCGAGTTTTAATGCCTGCAGTTTTGACCAGGGCTTCCATAGCCCGGACAATCAAAAAGAACTGAAAAACCATCTTGAGCACGTTGTTTTACCCAAAAAAGGCAAGCTCTCCAAAGCCGATCAGGAACGCGAGTACGCACCGGAATTTAGGCATGCTAAAAGGCAACATTCCGCCGTTGAATCGGCTATTAATGCTTTGGAAGTCCATGGCCTGGATAAATGCCCTGATCACGGTATTGACGCCTTTGAACGTTATGTGGCGTTAGCCGTGCTATCACGCAATATTCAAAAACTGGGCACTATTAAACGCGACGCGGAGCGGCAACGGCTGCTGCTTGAAAAACAAAAGCTAGCGGCCTGACGCTGTTTTTTGCAAGCCTGGAAAGTTACCCACAGGATGGGTGCGCCTATAACTTGAGGTTATTGAGAACAATTCTTATTAAATGACAGGCATTCCGAAAATAACTGGTTTTTGATGTGCCCGGAAAATTTTTTGAAAAATAAATCGCCCACTTTGATGCGGAAACTTTGAAAAAACGGCTTTTCCGTTCAGGCACTA
>NZ_JAUSCC010000043.1 GCF_030651745.1 Methylophaga sp. | reverse complement strand
TAACCTATTGATAATACTAGGTTAATGTTGGTACCGAGGGCGAGAATCGAACTCGCACTTCCGAAGAAACCGGATTTTGAATCCGGCGCGTCTACCAGTTCCGCCACCCCGGCAACAAGCCGAGCATTATAACGAGGGCTGCCTCATTATGAAAGCCTGAATTAACTAATTAGTAATATTTTCTTGTTCGGCCCAGATTTAACCTAACGAAAAACATAGTAGCTCTGCTATGATCTCGCCATGCATCGTACCGACTTTCAATTTGAACTCCCGCCGGAGTTAATCGCCCAGTATCCGTCAAAACATCGAACTGCCAGCCGCTTGCTGACACTGGATGGTAATCGTGGTGAATTGGCTGATCGCCAGTTCAGTGAGATCCTGGATTTACTAAAACCCAATGATTTACTGGTCTTCAATAATACCAAGGTAATTCCTGCCCGTTTGCTGGGTGAAAAGGAAACTGGCGGCAAGATTGAAGTATTGGTGGAACGGGTGTTGGATGATAAACGGGTTTTGGCACATATCCGCAGCAGTAAATCCCCTGGGGCGGGGCGGATATTAATTCTGGAATCTGAGCTTCGTGCACAAGTATTAGGCCGCCATGATGCTTTATTTGAGCTTCAGTTTGATATTGCAGGCGATGTAATCGAAGCACTTGAGCAATATGGCCGGTTACCGCTTCCTCCTTATATAGAACGTGAAGTTGATAAAAGCGATTTGGACCGTTATCAGACGGTGTATGCCAAGCAAGTCGGTGCAGTGGCGGCACCAACTGCCGGACTACATTTTGATAATGAGTTGATGCAGCGTATTCGTGACAGTGGTATCGATATGGTTGAAGTGACTTTACATGTTGGTGCCGGCACCTTTCAGCCAGTTCGTGTTGAAGATATTCGTACTCATCAGATGCATTCCGAACGTATTGATGTCAGTGAAACTGTATGTGAAAAAGTTCGTCAAACCCGTGAAAAAGGCGGACGAGTGATTGCGGTAGGTACCACCAGTGTGCGGGCTTTAGAAAGTGCTTCTCGAAGTGGTGAAATTGCCGCTTATTCCGGCGAAACAGATATCTTTATTTATCCGGGATATCAATTCCGCTCAGTGGATGCGATGGTGACTAACTTTCATTTATCTGAATCCACCTTATTAATGTTGGTGTCTGCCTTTGCTGGACGTGAGCATATTATGTCTGCCTATCAACACGCTATTGAGCAACGTTATCGTTTTTTCAGTTACGGTGACGCCATGTTTATCACCAGGAAAACTGTATGACGCTTTTAGAAAAAGTTCGCTTTGTGCTGGTTGGCACCACCCATCCGGGCAATATCGGTGCCTCAGCCAGAGCAATGAAAACGATGGGCCTATCTAATCTGCATCTGGTCGCACCTAAAATATACCCAAGTGCTGAAGCTACAGCCCGTGCATCTGGCGCGGATGATGTGCTTGCCAAAGCAGTGGTGCATGACAGTCTGCAATCAGCGTTAACCGGATGCCAACATGTATTTGGCATGAGCGCTCGACTCAGACATTTGGCTGTGCCGTTAATGAACCCACGGGAAGCGGTTACCTCGCTTGAAAAATATGATGACGACACCCATATTGCTATTGTGTTTGGTCGGGAGCATTCAGGTTTATCAAATGATGAACTCGATATGTGTCATACCTTGGTGAATATTCCGGCTAATCCAGACTATAGCTCACTGAATCTGGCAGCAGCGGTGCAAGTGATGGCTTATGAATTACGCATGAGTTTTAATCCAACAATTGAAAAAGGTCGAGTGGGTGAGGAGCGGGAAGCAATTCATGCTGAAGATTTGGTGCATTTATATGATCATTTCGAACGTAGCTTGACCACCATTGGCTTTTTGGACCCGACCAATCCACGTTATTTAATGCGACGGATTCGCCGGTTATTTAATCGAGCGGATCTAGACCGTAACGAAGTTCAGATTTTGCATGGTATTTTGCGTGCAGCAGAAACCAAAGCGAGGAATTCAAAATGAACGATCAAATACATGTAACCCGCTGGCAGCGTTTTAAAGAAGATATCTACTGCGTATTTGACAGAGATCCGGCTGCGCGCAATGTATTTGAGATCGTCACTACTTATCCTGGCGTACATGCTCTGACTTTGCATCGTTTCAGTCACTGGCTATGGAAAAAAGGCTGGATGTGGCTGGCCAGGTTTATCTCAACCATTGGTCGTTGGATGACTGGCATCGAAATTCATCCAGGTGCCAAAATCGGTCGACGATTTTTTATTGATCATGGCATGGGTGTTGTGATCGGTGAAACAGCTGAAATTGGCGATGATTGCACGCTATATCATGGTGTGACCTTAGGCGGAACATCCTGGAAGGGCGGTAAACGGCATCCGACATTAACCAATAATGTTGTAGTGGGTGCCGGGGCAAAAGTCTTGGGTCCGATTACAATTCATGACGGTGCCCGAATCGGATCTAATGCCGTAGTCGTTAAGGATGTTGCTGCAAATGAAACGGTAGTTGGTATTCCTGGTCGGGTGGTTAGAAGCCAGAAAAATCCAGACAAACAAGCTCAGGAGAAACTGGCTCAATCAGTTGGCTTTGACGCTTATGGTACCTCCACACAAACACCGGATCCGGTGGCCTCTGCGATACATGGTCTGATTGAGCATATTCATCTAATGGAAAAGCGTATGGATGCGATGTGCCAGACCATTCATCGTCTGGGCGGTGAAATACCGGACGTTTCTATGCCCGAACTGGATGGTTGTGAACTTGATAAAGAGTCTGATTCGGCTAAAGTTGACTAAAATAGTCGGGTATGAAAAACTACCAAAATAGTTTTTGATAGGAAATCAATATGCGCTTAACGACGAAAGGTCGCTATGCTGTGACAGCGATGCTCGATTTAAGTCTCAATTATGGAGTTGGAGCGATTACGCTTGCTGATATTTCTGAGCGTCAGGGGATTTCACTGTCCTATTTGGAACAATTGTTTGCCCGCTTGCGTAAACAGGGCTTGGTGAGCAGCTCCCGTGGACCGGGCGGTGGTTACAAACTGAGTCGTGCGGCGGCAGAAATCACTGTGTTAGATGTGATTTCAGCTGTCGATGAAAAAGTGGACAGTACACAATGCCAGGGCAAGCATAATTGTCATGCTGACGAGCAATGTGTCAGCCATGAATTGTGGCAAAGTCTCAGCGATCAGATACGTGTCTATCTTGCTGGTATCACTTTGCATCATGTTGTTAGTGATTATGAGCGTAACCGCAATAGTCGCAATAGCGGCGAAAAAGTCATCAAATTTGATGTGCTTTAATTAACCCACCGAGTCTTATGTCTTTTGCTTATCTAGACCACAATGCCGGAACCGGACTGGCGGAAGGGGTTTTGGATGCCATGTTGCCTTACTTGAAACAACAACAGGGCAATCCTTCCAGCAGTCATCGGTTTGGTCGATACACGCAGGCAGCGCTTGATCATGCACGTCAGCAAGTGGCGGATTTGGTCAATGTGGACATCGACCAAATCATTTTTACCAGCGGTGGCACCGAGTCCAATAACCAGGCCATTAGCGGTGTTGCGCAGTTATTTGATTCAGGCAGAGTATTAATCGGTAGTACCGAGCATCCAGCTGTATTGGAACCGGCCAAACGGTTGCAGCAACAGGGCTTTGAAGTGTTATTCATCCCGGTGAATGCCGATGGACTGATTAATAGCGAGATATTTGAAACCTTGCTTACCGACGATACCCGACTGGTGTCGGTGATGTGGGCCAATAACGAAACCGGCGTGGTGCAGAATATTGCTCGGTTAACAGAGCTGACCAAAGCAAGAGATATTGTGTTTCACTGCGATGCCGTGCAGGCCGCTGGCAAACTGGAAATTGATTTTCAGGCGGCTGGAATCCAATTGATGAGCCTGTCGGCACATAAGTTTGGTGGGCCTAAGGGTATCGGCGCATTAATAGTTGATAAAAAGCTGGATTGGCCCGCATATGTATTAGGCGGTGGGCAGGAACATGAAAAACGCAGTGGCACCGAAAACGTTGCCGCAATTGTCGGTTTTGGCAAAGCAGCTGAACAAGCGAAACTGCAATTAACGCATTATCAACGGTATTGTCGTGAATTGAGGGATTTGCTGGAAATCCAGTTACGGAAAATACCTGGCGTCACCATTTTTGCTCAATCAACCGAGCGCCTGCCGAATACGGTGTTTTTTTCATTACAGGGCTTTGATTCCGACACTTTATTGATGTCACTGGACCGCAAAGGGTTTTCAGTCGCCAGCGGTTCGGCTTGTGGTACAGGCCGGCAGACTCCCAGCCATGTGCTGAAAGCAATGAATATTGATGATATGACGGCACTAGGTGCGGTCCGGGTGAGTGTTTCACTGGAAAACACTAAAGAACAAATTGAACAGCTGGCAGTCGTAATTGAGAAAGAAGCCAGTCGTTTTAACCATTTGATGAACAGGTAATAAAATGACAACAATTACATTGACACAATCAGCAGTAAAACGTGTACGTGACATGGTCGCTAAACGTGATAGCGGAATTGGCTTGCGTATTGGTGTGGTCAAAAGCGGTTGCTCGGGCTACAGCTATGCACTGGATTATGCTGATGAAGTGGCTGCCAACGATATGGTTATCGAGCAGGATGACGTCAAGGTGGTGGTCGATAAAGAAAGCCTGCCATTATTGGAAGGCATGATTCTGGATTTCGTTAAAGAAGGTTTGAACCAAAGCTTCAAATTCAGAAATCCGAATGTCACTTCTGAATGTGGCTGTGGAGAGAGCTTTAGCGTTACCAAATAAACTGATCTCTATTTTTATGTTTCAAACTGCCCGTTAAGCTTTTAACGGGCGGTTTTGTTTTACCCGGCGCTTAAGCTGTGATTGAATCCTTCCATGACTGAACTTAATAATCTGCAATTTGACGCCAAGCATCTCTGGCATCCATATAGTAGTGTGCAAAATCCACCGCTACTGCATGAGGTGGTTTCTGCAAAAGGTGTATATTTAACATTGGCGGATGGCCGGCAAATTATTGATGGCATGTCTTCCTGGTGGTCCGCCATTCACGGTTATGGTCATCCACGATTAAATGCGGCAGCCAAAGATCAACTCGATAAAATGTCGCATGTGATGTTCGGCGGATTAACCCATGATCCTGCGGTCAGCCTGGCACGACGTTTAATCGATATCACCGATGATGCATTGCAGTATGTGTTTCTGGCGGATTCCGGTTCGGTGTCCGTTGAGGTGGCTATCAAAATGGCCATTCAATATTGGTTCGCTCAAGGCAAAGCCGATAAACAAAAACTGCTGTCACTGAGAAATGGCTATCACGGCGATACCTTCGGAGCGATGGCGGTTTGCGATCCGGTCAATGGCATGCATTCACAGTTTGCCAATGTGTTGCCAAAACATCTGTTTGCTCCAGCGCCAACCTGTCGTGAAGACAGTGACTGGCAAGATGAAGATATTGCCGAAATGCGAGCATTAATCGAATCAAACCATCAACAACTGGCGGCAGTAATCGTTGAACCATTGGTGCAGGGCGCTGGCGGTATGCATTTTTATTGTCCGCAATATCTGCGTGAACTTCGCGCCTTATGTGACAAGCATGATTTGCTGCTGATTTTTGATGAAATCGCCACCGGCTTTGGCCGTACCGGACATTTGTTTGCTTACGAAGCAGCTGGAGTGGTGCCGGATATTTTATGTGTTGGTAAGGCGTTGACTGGCGGTTATATGACGCTGGCAGCCACTTTGTGTCAGACCAAAGTGGCTCACGGAATATCGGCGGACAGTCAAGGTGTATTAATGCATGGCCCGACCTTTATGGGCAATCCACTGGCCTGTCGGGTCGCCTGTGAAAGTATTGATGTTTTACTTGAATCCGATTGGCAAACACAGGTGTTGAATATTGAAACCCAACTGACTAATGAACTGAGCGAATTAATTTCCCATTCGTTAGTGAAAGATGTTCGGGTCAAAGGGGCGATAGGTGTGGTCGAGCTGAACCAGCCTCTCGATAGTTTTATGGAATGGTTGCCGAAATTTATTGTGGATCAAGGTGTATGGATCAGACCTTTTCGCTCAATGATTTATGTGATGCCACCTTATATCATTAGCGCTGAGCAACTAAGCACACTCACTCAAGCGATCAAAGCCATCATCATTAATTTGGAAGAATCAGTAAAATCCTGAGTTCGATCAAGTTTATGCCTGATAGATTTCTGGTTTTTGCAGCGTAGTATCACTTCACGTTATTCAGAAAAACGGATAGCGATAACCCTAAAATAGAATGGAGAAATGATTATGTGGACTAAACCAGAATATTCAGATATGCGTTTCGGTTTTGAAGTAACCATGTACATTTGCAACCGTTAATACGGCTCAAAAGTACTTAAAAAGCCTCTGGAGTTTAGCTCCAGGGGCTTTTTTTATAAGCTTATCTTTCAAATCGTCTATTCCGATTATATTAATAGAATTAAGTTGTTTGACCGTTGTATCTCCGGGCCATAGAATGGCCTCTGTCGCTATTGACAACCAACAAGGAGTAGAACATGTCGACTTTGATTAATACTACCGTTAAACCGTTTAAAACCACCGCATTCCACAAAGGCGAATTCGTACCAGTTACTGATGCTGATCTGAAAGGCAAGTGGTCAGTTGTATTCTTTTACCCGGCCGACTTCACCTTTGTTTGTCCTACTGAACTGGGTGACTTAGCGGATCATTATCCAAAACTGCAAGAAATGGGCGTTGAAGTTTATTCAGTTTCTACTGATACCCACTTCACTCACAAAGCTTGGCATGATGCGTCTGAAACCATCAAAAAAATCAACTTCCCAATGCTTGCTGATGCGACCGGCTCAATCAGCCGTAACTTCGAAGTAATGATTGAAGAAGAAGGTCTGGCTCTGCGTGGTACATTCGTTATTGACCCAGAAGGCGTGATCAAAGTATGTGAAGTTCATGATCTGGGTATTGGCCGCAGTGCAAAAGAACTGGTTCGTAAAATCCAAGCTGCTCAATATGTTGCTTCTCATGACGGTGAAGTTTGCCCAGCTTCTTGGCAGCCAGGTGAAGAAACCTTGTCACCATCTCTGGATTTGGTTGGCAAAATCTAAAGAAAATCTGCAGCAAGTAGTCGCTTGATTAGATGACTATTTCTCACGAAATTCTTGATCCATTGGATCTTGTGTGTCCGGGCCAAACGGTCCGGACAACACCCAAACATTTATAGAATTTTATTCAGGCAGGTGCCTTATGTTGGATGCAAACATTGCTGGACAATTAAAAACTTATCTGCAGAATCTGCAACGCCCGGTTGAGATCATTGCATCACTTGATGATGGCAAAAAATCTCAGGAAATGCGTGAGTTGCTGGTTGAAATTGCTGGTATGTCTGACAAAGTCAGCTTTTCTGATGCCGATAATGATGCACGTAAACCATCATTCCGTATCAAGCAGCCTGACGGTCAGGAGCATATCCGTTTTGCCGGTATTCCGATGGGGCATGAGTTCACTTCGCTGGTCTTGGCTTTGCTGCATACCGGTGGTCATCCGATGAAGACCGAGCCTGAAGTGATTGAACAAATCAAACAACTCGATGGCGAGTTTGTGTTTGAAACCTATATTTCATTGTCATGCCAGAACTGCCCTGAAGTGGTTCAGGCGTTAAATCTGATGGCGGTGTTGAATCCGAATATTCATCACACCATGATTGACGGTGCTTTATATCCTGAAGAAGTGGAAGCACGCCAAATCATGGCGGTACCCACGATATACCTGAATGGCGAGGTTTTCGGTCAAGGTCGCATGGGCCTGACAGAAATCATTGGCAAATTGGATACTGGTTCGATTAAACGCGAAGCAGAAAAAATCAATCAACGCGCTCCCTATGATGTATTGATCATAGGTGGTGGTCCTGCTGGTGCGTCAGCGTCAATTTATGCATCGCGTAAAGGTATTCGTACCGGTATTGTTGCAGAGCGTTTTGGTGGCCAGGTGATGGATACTTTGGCAATTGAAAACTTTATTTCAATTAAAGAAACCGAAGGTCCCAAATTGGTTGCCGCACTGGAAGAACACGTCAAGCAATACGAAGTGGACGTGATGAAACTGCAGCGTGCCAACAAGTTACGCCAGCAAGGCAAAATGATTGAAGTGGAGCTGGAAAGTGGCGCTAAATTAACCAGTAAAGCCATTATTATCGCCACTGGTGCACGCTGGCGTGAGTTGGGTGTGCCTGGCGAAACTGAATACCGTGGTCATGGTGTAGCGTATTGCCCGCATTGTGACGGTCCGTTATTCAAAGGCAAACATGTTGCCGTAATTGGTGGTGGTAACTCCGGTGTGGAAGCTGCGATTGATCTGGCCGGTATTGTCGGTCACGTGACCTTGCTGGAATATGCTGATCAATTGAAAGCCGATGCAATATTACAGAAAAAACTGCACAGTCTTAGCAACGTCACGGTGATCATCGGCGCACAAACCATGGAAGTGACTGGTGATGGCAAAAAGGTTAATGGTCTGAATTATAAAGATCGGGCCACCGAAGAAGCACATCATGTTGAAGTGGCGGGGGTGTTTGTACAGATTGGTTTGTTACCGAATACTGACTGGTTGAAAGATACGTTAACGCTGAGCAAGTATGGTGAGATTGAAATTGACTCTCACGGTGCCACCTCAATGCCGGGTGTATTTGCTGCCGGTGATGTAACCACCATTCCATACAAGCAGATCATTATGGCCATGGGTGAGGGGGCCCGAGCAGCATTAGGTGCTTTTGACTATCTGATCCGGAATGACTTTGATGATAAAGAAAAAGCAGCTTGATATTTAGCTGCTAGAGCTGAGTTCATTCCGCCTCGTCAATTAAATCGCGCAGGTTTAACAACTTCATGCGAATGGCGAGGCGGGTGAGTTCGATATCTGAATTCACTTCAAGTTTTCGTTTAATAATGTAATGCGAATTGGAAACTGTTTTCGGGCTGATATTAAGGATATCGGCTATCTGCTGATTATTTTTGGCCTCCAGTAATAAGCGCAAAATCTCAAACTCCCGCACCGTTAAATCATCCAATCGGGCTTTATCCTGGCCCAGTTTTTCTAATGCCAGCGCCTGCGCAATATCTGGGCTGAGACTGAGTTTGTTTTCATAAACCTGATATATCCCATGAATGAGCAAGGCTGGGTCACTACTTTTTGTGACATAGCCTAATGCGCCAGCACGAATAGCCTGCAGAGCAAAACTGGGGTTTTGATGCATGCTGAACACCAGAATGCGTGCCTGGGCATCATATTGTCGGATACGTGATATGGCTTCCAAACCACTTTGACCCGGCATGGAAATATCCATAATCACCACATCCGGCTGAAAGGTTTTGTAATTCTGGTAGGCCTCTGCGGCATCACGGGCATCAGCAATGACACTCAGATTTGGCTGTTTTTGCAGTAATGAACGATAGCCTTCTCTGACGATGGCATGGTCATCTACCAGCAGGATTTGGATTGAGTTTTCAGTCATGTTGATTCTCTTAGGTGAGTTCTACTGGCGGATTCACCGGTAAGTCGATCAGCAGTTTTAAGCCGCCTTCGTTATGGGTATCCATGGTGATTTTTCCACCTAGAGCGTTCACTCGTTCTGATATACCCAGCAATCCTACGCCCATATGTTGGTTGAGACTGTCGCGTTTGGCCTTGCCATTATCTTCCACTTCTAAAATCAGGTGATTGTGGTTGCTAAACATCAGTTTGATATTGGCCTCACTGGCGTCAGCGTGTTTGGCGATATTGGTCAGTGATTCCTGGACAATCCGATATAAATTAACCGGTAGCGGTTCGGGTAGGGCATCAACACCATCTCCAATCTGCAAATTAAACTGTGTTTCTCCGCCAGTACGTTGATTCCAGCTTTTAATCAGTTTCTCCAGGCTTCGTGTCAATCCTAATTCATCCACATCGGCAGGTCGCAACCGAGTCAATAAGCCGCGTAAGGCCGACATCATATGCTCAGTAATATGACTGATACCTTCGGTTTCTGTGAGGATGGAAGGGCAATCCTTGCGAGCAGTCTGGCTGATTGAGGTGGTCAACGCATTAATGCCGGCCAGACACTGCCCAAATTCATCATGCAGTTCACGACTGATATAACGGTGTTCTTCTTCCTGAGCATTAATCAGTTTCAAGGCAAGTTGGCGATTCTCAGCCATGATATGTTGCTGACTGGCAGCCAGCGCATTAATTGCTTCACTGGTTCGCCGCCATTCGCGGATATCAAAACTGGGAATACGGGTTTGCAACTCGCCTTGGTGCATTTTTTCCAGACCTCGGACAATCAATTGTGCCGGACGTAATAGTTGGTGAATGGTCATGAATACCAATAATGCTACGGCGAATATGCTCACTGACAGAATGCCAAACACTGCTCGCAAATTACTCCAGGCGCGGGCAATTTCCGTTTCTACATTCAATGAAACCAGGATATTGCCGTAGGTAATGGCATTAAAGGAAAAGCGGCGGCTGGCTTCATAATTTGGCTGAAACAGCTTTTGATAAATATTGCCAAACCATTGTGGCCAACGCGCTTCATCGTGAATCACTTCATTGCATAAACTTCGGCGCCGACTTTCGGTGCGAGACAGAAACTGCACGCAGGAGCCCGGTACTCCGTTAAGTTGTTGCAGGATATCGGTATCCGGAAAGGCGACGGAATAATCATAACGGGAAAACATTTTTAACAATTGCTGGGTGAGCTGTTTTTCAATCCGCAGTGCGGTTAAATCTGCTTCCAACTTGGCTTGTTGATCGGTTTGATAAAGCACATAACCAGCACTTCCCAACAAACAGACAAAACCTATCAACATGATTCTAAAGAAAAGCTGCAGTCTGAGATTCATGGTTTATCCGAATATACAATGAGCACAGTCTAGGCGCAGATTTGCGCTCTGCAAAGTATGCCAGCAACACACGGGAAATTTGCCCGATGTCCATGGGCAAATATCTGATGTGATGATTTGGCTTTCACGGTTTAATAAGCGACATTAAAGCTTAGTGTGAGCTAGATAGCTGTTCCTGTGTTAGATAAAACTGAGGTAGATTTTAGGCTCACGGTTTCTGGTCGGTTTCATATCCATCTGTTTGATGATAGATTCCTGCAATAACAAAAAGCATAAACCTGAGTGGCGAATGATGAGTTCCCAGGCAAATGACTAATTCTGGGATATTTGCGCTTTTGCTTTCAGTCTACCGCTGAAGAACTTGATACCAAGCATCATTTAAAAGTAACAAAATGACTTACGGTCAGATTTTAGTATCAGTAAGTCTTAATAAAAAAATATTACCTAATAAAAGGGGAGAGAGAATGTCGGATAAGCAGCAACTGAATACTGCTCGTGAACACGCTTTGGCGCTGGAAAAAGTCGTCAATGATGTGGTGATTGGTCAACATCAAGCTATTCGTTTGATTTTGATTGCATTACATGCCCGTGGTCATGTTTTACTCGAAGGTGGTGTCGGGGTGGGTAAAACCACGTTGCTGCGTGCTTTTTCCAAAGCATTGGGCGGCGCATTTGGTCGTATCGAAGGCAGTGTCGATTTAATGCCAAATGATCTGCTGTACAGTGCCTGGGTTAATGCAGATGGTAAGCCGGTGATTGAACCGGGCCCGCTGATTGCCAAAGGTGAAGAAACCGCGGTGTTTTTCTTTAACGAAATCAACCGGGCGCGTCCTCAAGTTCAATCTTTACTGTTAAGAGCAATGGCTGAACGCAGTGCCGAAGCCTTTGGGAAAGAATATCGCTTCCCGCATATGATTGTATTTGCCGATCGTAATGCCGTCGAAAAAGAAGAAACCTTTGAGCTTAGCGCTGCTGCTCGTGACCGTTTTCTGTTTGAAATCAACATCAGCCGTCCGCTGGAAGATGAATCACGCCGTAAGCTGATCTTTGATCCAGCGTTTCATGATGTGGATGCTTTGCTCAGTTTAATAGGCGCACCGTTACTCAACTACCGTGATCTCAATGAATTGGATCGTGATATCCAAAACAGCGTGTTTGTCTCGCCGGAAATTGAAAACTATGTAGTGCGTTTGTGGGATGCCAGCTGGGAACCACACAAGCTCGGCATTACTCTGCCTGATGTGTATGTCGAAGATCTCGTGGTCGCTGGTGCCAGTGTTCGCGGTATGTCGGCAATGGTGCGTGCAGCGAAAGTCTGTGCATGGTTAGAAGGCCGTGATCATGTATTGCCAGACGATATTCATTTTGTATTATTGCCATCTCTCACGCATCGCGTGTTCCTGTCACCGGTCTATGACGGTCGCCGTGAACAGTTGATGCCGCAATTTATTCAGGCGTTACGCGATCACATAGCTACTCCGTAAGAAGGCATTCTAATGAAGCCTATTCAACCTCAGGAGTTTAGTTACCGCTTTCCGGATAAGGTGTTTGGTCATGTGCCCGGTGCACATAGCGGAACAGCTTTGGGCAGCGGTGATCGTTTTGCCGGGTTTGCCGATCTGTTTGATTATCCGGATCCTCGGCGTCTGGACGTGCGTGCCAGTTTGCGTACCAATATTGCTGATTCAGCATTGGGAAATCAGGAACGCTGGTTGGTGCGTCGCTATCAACAACGTTCATCCATCACCTTATGGCTGCTCTCGGATTTAAGTCGATCCATGTCGGTTTCCAGCGTCAGTAATGAACGGGTTGCCCGATTAGCGCATATGATTGCTCATACTTCGATCAGATTTGGTGATCGGTTTGCCATGGCCGGATTTGATGCCATCTGGCGTAAAGATGTTTCAGTTATGCCCACTCGACAACGCAGCATGCCCGCGGTGGCTGCAGAAAAAATCATTAATGCAACACCGCCATCAGCACCTGGAGCAGAAGGCTTGTTTGATGCAGCAGATTTAATCAGCAGCAAACGGGCAATTGTGTTTTTGGCATCGGATTTTTGCTGTGACGTTGATTTGGTGGATCGCACTTTACGTAAATTGGCGCATTACACGGTAGTGCCTATTGTCTGGCAGCATGATGAAGTCGATCATCTGCCTTCGCATGCTGGTTGGACTGAAACCCGAGATTCCGAAACCGGCAAGCGTCACAGTGTGTGGATCCGTCCCGGCATCAAAAAACGTTGGCAACAACAACTGGATGATCATTTTGAGAAACTGACGGCTTGTTTTATGCGTTATCGCGTTAAGCCTCTGTTCGTCTCCGGAGAAGTCACACCGCAACAGTTGACTCAGTATTTCTCCGCCATGAAAAAATCATAGGAATGCACACAATGCGTCGTTTGATGTTTGTTATCAGTTTTATATTCAGCAGTCAGCTTATGGCCGAAGAGGTCACCCTTAATCTGGATCGCAGTTGGGGCTTGTTGATTGGTGATCAGGTTATCGCCACAGTGAATCTTCCAGTCAATGTCAGTGAACTTGATCAGGATAGCTTGCAGCAAATCGGAAAACGTCATGGTCCCTGGTTGTATCTGCAAGAAGTTGTGCCGATGGGCGAGAAAATAGAGTTGCATTACCAGTTGGTCAATGTACCGGCTGAAACACGTCAACTGGGTACTCCGACCTATACCCTAAGAACTACGGCAGGGGAGTTACTGACTATTCCGTCGACAAGTTTTTCTGCCGGTTCATTTTTAAGCAATTCGGATGATGCCAGTTCGGTAACGCTGCGTGGCGATCATCAGTTAGTCGCCGCTGATTTTGCTCCGTTACCAAAGCAACTGACCTATGCCGCGTTAGTGGCGTTGTTAACGGCACTAATCTGGTTTATCTGGCATATCGGCCTGCGTCCGGGTAAACGATTGCCTTTTGCCAAAGCGGTTTTCTCGATGAATAAACTGCGTTGGTTCGGTCATAAAGACGTGGATTCAGCCACTAGAGTTATGCATCACGCTTTCAATGAAAGTGCTGGCACGGTAGTGATTTACAGTCAGATACAGCAGCTATGGGATAGCTGCCCATGGTTAGACGATTTGCAGCCGGAAATCACACGTTTTTATCAACAATCGGCATCGCATTATTTCAGCCGCAATCCGCAGCAATCCGCCGATTTTGAGAGTTTGATCAAACTTGCTCGTGCCTGCCGGGCGAGGGAGAAAATGGCATGATGCTGTTTGGCCTTGAATGGGCTTTTCCTCTGGTTTTGTTGTTGCTGCCGTTGGCCTTATTGCCATGGTTTAACAATAATCTGGATAAAACCGTGGCATGGACAGCATTGGTGCCCCATGATCCATTATCAAGGATCATTAGTCTGAGCCTGAACTTTCTGGCTTCTGTGGTAATCGCTGCATTGCTGCTGGCGGTTGCCAGTCCTGCTATACCAGAACGCACGATGCAACGTTTTGCTGAGGGTGCGGAGATCGTCTTGTTGCTGGATCGCAGTCGCAGTATGGATGATGCCTTTGCCGTGACAACTCAGGCGGCTAACTATTCAGTTGCCGGAGATAATTCCAAACGTCGGGTTGCCAAAACGTATCTGACCGAATTTGTAAAAAAGCGTCCAGATGATCGATTTGGTTTTGTATTTTTCAGTACCAATTCCATCAATTTACTGCCACTGACGTATAGCAAAGAAGCCATTTTGGCGACCATTGAAGCGAATTCTTTAGGTAAAGGCTTATCCGATACCAATTTAGTGGATGCATTAATGAACTCGGCCATCATGTTTGAAGACCAGCCTTATCGCGGAGCCCGTATTGTATTGCTGGTATCTGATGGCGGTCAGTTGATGTCCGATGAAGCGATGGAAATGATCACGCAGCGTTATAAAGAAATGAATCTGAGTATTTACTGGATTTATCTGAAAGCCAGACAGGAAATGACGCTGGAGCCCTCAGAAAATGACAATATTTTGTACACCGATATACCTGAACGTAAAGTCCACGAGTTTTTTAAAAGTATCGGCGTTCCTTACCGTGCGTTTGAGGCCGGCTCGTTGGAAGAATTTTCTGCTGCGATGGATGAGATTGATCAACAGCAATATCAAACACTGATTGTCGAAGAGCTGGTACCTCATGAACCGAAAGCCGATTGGTTTTTATGGTTAGCCTTGCTCGCCATGCTGCCATTGGCAAGCTCACATTTATACAGTTACTGGGGAGTTAGAAAAGCACATGAGTAATACATTGAAATTATTGCGAGTGGGTTTACTGGCCACATTGAGTATCAGCCTGCTGATAATGGCGTTCACGGCATGGCAATTATGGCGTCAGTATCAGATTGAAGCATTTGTGGCTGCGCCTCAGGAGTTTGAAACCATACCTGATCATCCGCGTGCGCATTTTGCTCAAGGCAGTTATCTGGTGAGCCAGGAAGAAACTGATGCCGCGCTGGAGCAATTCACTTTGGTCTTGGGCAGTCAGCAAACTCAATGGCTGCCGGCTGCCTACTTTAATCGTGGCAACATTAACCTGAGAGAAGCCATGACCATGCAAGGCAATGATCCACGGATGATCCCTCTGGTCGAGTTGGCCAAGCAGGATTATCGCAGTGCCTTATTGCAGCAACCCAGTTTCTGGGATGCACGTTTTAACCTCGAAGTTGCATTACGTTTAGTGCCGGAAGATCCTGATATGGATGGCAATTTTGACAAGCAGGAAATCTACAGCGAACGCAGTATTGAAACCAAAGCCTTTAAGGTTGACCTGCCATGAGTTTGAGTTATCCCAAACGCATATTTTTAACAGCGCTGGTGATGTTACTGGGGCTGTTAATGATAATGGCGGCACTGTGGTTGCCGCCGATTGATCGCGAAGTTCAAGTGATGGACAGCTTATTTGTTATTGATATTACTGACAGTATGAACGTTGAAGATGCCAGATTCGGTAACGAAAATATTAATCGACTGGATTGGGCCAAGGAATATACCCGTCAGGCGATCCTCAGTATGCCTTGTGGTTCACATGTTGGTCTGGGGATTTTCAGTGAAGCACGCAGTTTGATTTTGATGACGCCGGTGGAAGTATGTGCCAATTATCATGATTTGATGCAGATGTTGTCACAATTTCATCCGACTATGGCGTGGGCTAGATCCAGTGAGGTCTCCAAAGCGCTTTACACCGCTATTCGCCAAGCCAAGGAAATCACACCGCAGCCCACAGTAGTGTTTTTAACCGATGGTCATGAAGCCCCGCCAGTGCATGAAACGCTGTTCCCTAAATTCACTGATACACCGGGTGAAGTCCCGGGAATCATTGTGGGTATTGGTGGCAGTGATCTACTGCCGATTCCCAAAACCAACGAGTTTGGCGAGATTGAAGGCTATTGGGGTATCAATGAAGTTATGCATCGTGATGTATATGCTTCAAGTCGTGGCGATGCAGCAGAGTTGAATGAAAATCGCCCACGCACCGAGCATTTATCCTCACAAAAGAAGTCGCATATGGAAACCATAGCGAAACGTGTCGGATTTGAATTTATTTCCTCACCCACATCAGCACAAAACCTGATTAAAGAAATGCAGAAGATTTCACTCACCCGCCAACAACCGGTGAAATACGATCTGTTTGTCTGGCTGGCATCAATAGCTTTGATTCTGCTGATTTTGGTGTTTTTACCCTATAGTTTGTTCAGTAAACAACATGATTAGTAATACTGAATACGTTGTTGTGATGAAATGGATTTTATCGCCATGATCGCTCGCTGAATCCGCCTGTTTCGGCTTTAAAGCATGAGTTGGTCTCACCCATATCTGCTTTATTTACTGCCACTGGCGGTTTTACCATGGCTGAGCCGAAATACTGAAAAGCAAATTGTCTGGCAGGCATTATTACCCAGAGATAATGCTTCTTTAGTTATTGGTTTTACCCTGCATTTGTTAGCTTCCGTAACAGTAGCATCTCTTATCATGGCCCTGGCGGGGCCTCATATTCCTGAACATACCGTGCAACGCAGCGGCCAAGGAGCAGAAGTTATTATTCTGCTGGATCGCAGCCGCAGCATGGATCAGCCTTTTGCTCGACGGCACCGCTTTCGACTTTCTACCGAAATGAATTTTAAAGAGAGTAAACGCAGTATTGCCCGATATTATTTAACGGAATTTGTGAATAGTCGGCCAGATGATCGCTTTGCTTATGTCTTGTTCAGTGAGCAGGCCACGACTATTTTGCCATTGACCTATAGCAAAGAAACGACACTGGCGACAATTGAAGCTGGTGGTTTGGGGCGGGGTTTGACCAAAACCGATATCGCGGTAGCGTTGAAACAAGCCGGAAAAATGTTTGACGGTGAAACCTATCGCGGCGCGCGAATTGTGCTGCTTATCTCCGATGGTGGACAGATTTTATCCACCGAACAAGAGCAACAGATAAGCCAACTGTTACGCGACAATCAGCTGACTTTGTATTGGATCTATATGCGTTCAGTGACTGGTATGACGCTTGACGAAAAGCCAGGTGAAAGTATTTTGTGGCAAGGTGCACCTGAGCGGCAGTTACATAATTTCTTTAACACGCTGGAGGTTCCATATCGGGCATTTGAAGCCGGATCGCTGGAAGAGTTTTCTGAAGCAATGACAACCATTGATCAGCAACATTATCAGACCTTAATGTTGGAACAACGCATGCCACGCCAATCATTAGCCGATTATTTTCTGTGGGTCGCATTACTGAGTTTGTTGCCGCTCACCGCATCACAGTTATACACTTGGTCAGGTGTCTCCCGAGCCTATCGTTTAAAGCGCTGATATTTCCCTCTCAAACCCTGGTTGAAATTTAACGAAACTTTATGCCAAATCACTATCTGGACATTTCCCTTAATAAACAACTTTGTGAGCTGTGGCTGGATGATGAGGTTGTGTTTTCGACCGCTGTTTCTACCGCATTGAATGGTCCGGGTGAACAGGAAAATTCTGGTTGCACG
Organism: Methylophaga sp.; assembly: GCF_030651745.1. The sequence continues at coordinate 8,726 of NZ_JAUSCC010000043.1, read as the reverse complement.
CCGAGAGGATGGCACACGATCCGTGCCTGTATCGGTGCCGGACAGCCAGTTAATATGGTTTTTCGTGGCAGACGCCCAACTGGTGAAATCTATAGCTCTGAGCTGGCTGCACAGTTTCCTGATAAAGACTGGATTTTAACCCGCATTCTCTGGTTAAGCGGATTGGAGCCCGGCAAGAATCGACTGGGAAATGTTGATACAATGCGTCGCTATATTTACATTCATGGCACACCGGATAGCGAGCCTATGGGCATCGCCAAATCCCACGGTTGTATCCGCATGCATAATCAGGATTTGCTGGCTTTGTTTGATCAGGTCAAACCGGGCTTGAAAGTCTTTATTCACGAATAAGGTAATCACATGACATTAGGCCCATTAATGGTGGACCTGGTCGGCTTGACGATCAGCGAGACAGAAAAAGAAATTCTCAAACATCCATTAGTTGGCGGCGTGATCCTGTTCAGTCGTAATTATGAGTCTCCCGAGCAGATTGCTGCGTTAACCACGGAAATACATGCGCTGCGACAACCGCATCTGATTATTGCTGTCGATCATGAAGGCGGGCGCGTTCAACGTTTCCGTGAAGGTTTTAGCCGTCTTCCGCCAGTTGGCACGTTGGGACAGCATTACATGCAACATCCGCAGCAAACGCTTAAGCAGGCAGAAGTGACTGGCTGGTTAATGGCAGCTGAGTTACGAGCGGTAGGTGTGGATTTCAGTTTTGCGCCGGTGTTGGATCTGGATTACGGCATCAGTGAAGTGATCGGTGATCGGGCATTTCACCGTGATCCTCAGGCAGTCACTAAACTGGCTGCTGCGTATATCAGTGGTATGAAACAGGCTTCCATGGCAGCTGTTGGCAAACATTTCCCCGGTCACGGAGCCGTAGAAGTGGATTCCCATTTGGGATTGCCTGTCGATAAACGCCATCTGGAAGATATGTGGCAGGCCGATATGTTGCCGTTTCGTCAATTGTGTTCACAAACGCTGGCGGGCATTATGCCGGCACATATTGTTTACGAAAAATGTGACAGTCTGCCGGCTGGCTTTTCACCATATTGGATTCAGGAAATTCTGCGTAAACGTATGGGCTTTCAGGGTGCAGTCATCAGTGATGATTTGAGCATGGCCGGTGCGGCGATTATGGGCGATAGTACCGCCAGGGCTGAAGCAGCTTTGGCTGCTGGCTGTGATTTGTTGCTGCTATGCAATAACCCGACGGAGGTCGAAACTGTACTGGATAACCTCAAATGTGAGGCTGATCCGCTAAGACATATGCGTCTGGTTCGTTTGCATGGCCGTCATCCGATTGATCGCGACACTTTGATGGCCAGCGAACAATGGAAACAGGCGGTATATACCGTTGCCAACTATGCGCCTGATACTGATCGCCAACTGGATCTCGCCTGATCATTTATTAATCGATCAGTCTGATGCTGTCAGCTGGCAGTGTTATCATTTTGCTTTGAATTAAATAACGGTCTCATGTCCTCGCAATTCGTACATCTTCATTTACATACCGATTATTCGCTGGTTGACGGCCTGGTTCGGATCAAACCTCTGGTTAAAGCAGCGGCTGCCTCGGGCATGCCGGCAATTGCCATTACTGATCAACATAATCTGTTTGCTGCCGTCAAACTCTACAGCGCAGCAATGCAGGCTGGGGTGAAACCGATCCTGGGTGCCGATATCCGTTTGCGTGATAGTAGTGACAGCAAAAAAAGTCTGCGTATGGTGTTGCTGTGCAGCACGATGGAGGGCTATCACAATCTGTCACGATTGATTTCCAGAGCCTATACCGAAGGACAGCATCTGGGCGTGCCGATGCTGGAACCTGAATGGCTGGACGGGCAAACCGACGGGCTGATTTGTTTAAGTGGCGGGCGTGAAGGTTTGTTAGGTCGTGATTTGCTCGGTGGTCGCCAACCTGAAGCCGAACAGCTGGCCAGACATTGGATGAAGTTGTTTCCCAATCGTTTTTATCTGGAACTGATCCGTACCGGGCGGGAAGATGAAGAGCGTTATATTCAGCAAGCATTACTGCTTGCGAGTGAACTTGACCTGCCAGTGGTCGCCACCAACGATGTGCGGTTTTTAACACCAGATCAGTTTGAAGCCCATGAAGCCAAGGTCTGTATTAATGAAGGCCGATTACTGGATGACCCGCGTCGTCCGCGAATGTATTCCGAACAGCAATACCTGCGTAGCCCGGAAGAAATGGTGCGCTTGTTTGCTGATATTCCGGAAGCGATTACCAACACCGTTGAAATCGCAAAACGTTGTAATGTTCCTTTAACACTAGGCGAACATTACCTGCCGGACTTCCCGGTGCCTGACGGCATGACACTCGCAGAATTCTTCTCTAAAGAATCATTTGATGGGCTGGCTGAAAGACTGCCAGTGTTGTTTCCGGATGAAACCATACGAGAACAAAAACGCGCCGAATATGAATCGCGGTTGCAGATTGAACTCGACGTTATCAATGAAATGGGTTTCCCCGGTTACTTTTTAATCGTTGCCGACTTTATCCGCTGGGCTAAAAATAATGGTGTCCCGGTTGGACCGGGACGGGGTTCCGGTGCCGGTTCACTGGTGGCCTATGCACTGAAAATTACCGATATTGATCCGCTGCAATACGATCTACTGTTTGAACGATTTTTGAATCCGGAACGGGTATCGCTGCCTGACTTTGACGTCGATTTCTGTATGGATGGTCGGGATCGGGTTATCGATTATGTGTCCCGGCATTATGGCCGGGATCATGTCTCACAGATCATTACCTTCGGTACCATGGCCGCCAAAGCGGTATTGCGCGATGTAGGTCGTGTGTTAGGTCATCCTTATGGCATGGTTGATCAGCTGGCCAAACTGGTGCCGTTTGAACTGAAAATGACGCTAAGTAAGGCGCTGGAACAAGAGCCGCAGCTCAAAGAGCGCTATGACAAAGAAGAAGATGTCCGCGGCTTAATTGATTTGGCGTTGCAGCTGGAAGGTCTGACCCGAAACGTCGGTAAACATGCCGGTGGTGTGGTTATCGCGCCGAAGAAACTGACCGATTACACACCGCTGTATTGCGAACAGAATGGCGCTGGACTGGTATCGCAATATGATAAAGACGACGTTGAAAGCGTTGGTCTGGTCAAATTCGACTTTTTAGGTCTGAAAACTCTGACCGTTATCGATTGGGCGGTGAAAAACGTCAAAGCGATGTTGCCAGCTGAGGAAGCTGACAAAATTGATATCGCGCTTTTGCCGCTGGATGATAAGCCCAGTTACGACTTGTTGAAACGATGTGAAACCACTGCCGTATTCCAGTTGGAATCGCGTGGTATGAAAGAGCTTATCAAACGCCTGCAACCCGATAATTTCGAAGACATTATCGCTTTGGTAGCATTGTTCCGCCCCGGCCCATTGCAATCAGGCATGGTCGACGATTTTGTGAATCGTAAACATGGTCGCGCTAAAGTCGACTATCCGCATCCCGATCTGGAACCCGTGCTGAAACCCACCTATGGGGTTATCGTTTATCAGGAACAGGTAATGCAGATCGCGCAGATCCTGGCAGGTTACAGTCTGGGCGGCGCTGATATGTTGCGTCGGGCAATGGGTAAGAAAAAGCCTGAGGAAATGGCCAAGCAACGGCAAATCTTCCTGGAAGGCGCCAAAAATCGCGGCATTGAAGAAAATACTGCCGGACCGATTTTCGATTTGATGGAAAAGTTTGCTGAATATGGTTTTAACAAATCACATTCGGCTGCTTATGCGTTAGTTGCCTATCAAACCGCCTGGCTAAAAGCGCATTATCCAGCGGCGTTTATGGCGGCAGTGTTATCGGCTGATATGGACAACACCGATAAAGTAGTCGGCTTGATTGACGAGTGTCGGGATATGAATCTGACCGTGCTGCCACCGGATGTCAATTTCAGCAAAATCCAGTTTACCGTAGAAAATGAATCCACCATTCGTTATGGCATGGGGGCCATTAAAGGCGTCGGTGAATCAGCCTTGGCCGGTATCGTCTCAGAACGTGAACAGGGTGAAGCGTTTACCTCCTTATTTGATTTTTGCCGCCGGGTTGAACTGAAAAAGATCAACCGACGGGTGATGGAATCTTTAGTTAAAGCCGGTGCATTTGATTCATTAGGCGGACATCGCGCCAGTCTTGAAGCCAGTCTCAGTCGGGCAATGCAAATTGCAGAGCAACATCGACGTGATGCTGCCAGTGGTCAGAATGATTTATTTGGTCTGGCTGAGCCATCACATGTCGATCAACCGCAAACCGATTTGCTGGAAGATGTGCCTGAGTGGCAGGAAGAGCAATTACTGCGTGCTGAAAAAGAAACCCTTGGTTTGTATTTAAGCGGGCATCCGATCGATCGGTATGCAGCTGAACTGGCCCAATTTATTCCGAAAAAGATCAGCGAACTGGATGCCCCGGAATCCAAAGGCTATCAGCGTAATGAGATCCCTTTATTGACTGCCGGCTTGATCGTCGCGATTCGTACCATGAAATCCAAAAATGGCAGTCGTATGGCATTTATTACTTTGGATGATCAAACGGCCCGGCTGGAAGTGCGGGTGTTCGGCGATATCTATGAACAATATCAGAGTGTTATACAGCCAGATAAACTGGTGGTTATCCAGGGTAAGATTGGTCAGGATAATTTCAGTGGCGGCCTCGCTGGCACCGCTGAATCAGTTTACGATTTGCAAAAAGCCCGTGAATTATTTGGTAAGGCTGTGCAACTGACGGTGAAACAGCAGGGTGATGACACGCAATGGGTCAGTCAGATGCAAGCAGTGATGACACCGTTTTGTGGTGGAGTAGTGCCGGTTGAACTTAAATATCTCAATCAAGACGCGGAAGTGTTGATTCGACTGGGACATGACTGGCAAATTACTCCATCAGATACGCTGTTAAAAGAGCTGGCGGATTTACCGGGCAGTGAAACTGTGACGGTACGCTATTAAGCCGCTAAATACGTTTTGTGCCCTGATAGTGATGGTGTAGGATTACCGCAACTTAAACGTTTTTTTCAAGGATTGCTAACGTGGAAATGATGCCTTATTTCAAACTGATGGCAGACAAAGGTGCCTCGGATTTGTTTTTTTGCACGGCGACTGAACCGCAGGTAAAAATTCAAGGGGTCATTCGTCCCGTTGGCAATAAAAAAATGATGACCGGCGAGGTTAAAGAACTCGCTTATACATTAATGGATGCCCAGCAAATCGCTGAGTTTGAAAAAACGCTGGAAATGAACTTTGCCGTTCCAGTTCATGGCGTAGGTCGGTTCCGGGTCAATATCTTTCGCCAACGCGGCGAAGTATCGATGGTGATTCGTTACATTCGCATCCATATCCCTAATTTCGAAGAAATGAGTTTACCGCCGGTACTCGGCAATGTAGTGATGGAAAAACGTGGCCTGATTCTGGTCGTTGGTGCCACCGGCAGCGGTAAGTCGACTACCTTGGCGGCCATGATTGGTCATCGTAATCGCAATTCCGGTTCACATATTCTGACCATTGAAGATCCATTGGAATTTGTGCATTCACATCAACGTTCTATTGTGCAGCAACGCGAAGTGGGCATTGATACGCTGTCGTATGAAAATGCCTTGAAAAATGCATTGCGTGAAGCTCCGGACGTCATCCTGATTGGTGAAATTCGCGATATGGATACCATGAAACACGCCATCAATTACTCTGAAACCGGTCATCTTTGTTTGGCCACATTACACGCCAATAATGCCAATCAGGCATTGGATCGGATCATTAACTTTTTCCCGGAAATGATGCATCGGCAGATTTTGATGGATTTATCACTGAACCTGCGCGCCATCATTTCACAGCGCTTATTGCCCTCGGTTGAAGATGGCAAGTTAGTCCCTGCGGTGGAAGTGATGCTCAGTTCGCCTTATATCGCTGAACTCATTAACAAAGGTCAGATCAGCGCCATTAAAGATGCGATGAAAGAAAGCAGTGAACCCGGCACTATTACCTTTGATCAGGCCCTGTTGGCCTTGTATCGGGAAGGCAAAATTTCCCAGGAAGATGCGCTGCGTAATGCCGATTCGCGTAATGATCTGAGTCTGGAAATCCGTATGGGCGCCACCCATGATGATAATGATTCGGAAGATGAATTAATCCTCAGCTGAGCGTAACCATTCATAGTGCGTGTATAATCGACCTATTTTGATTCGAAGGTAATTTTGTAATGCAGTTGAATTTCCTTGACTACGAGCAGCCTATTGCCGAGCTGGAAGCCAAAATCGACGAACTTCGCTACATGAGCAATGACAGCGATCTGAATATCACCGAAGAGATTCAGAAGCTTAAGGAAAAAAGTGAATCGCTGACGCGTTCAATTTTTTCCGGATTAACGCCATGGCAAGTCACACAAATGGCACGTCACCCGCAACGTCCTTACACGTTCGATTACATCAAGCATTTGATTACCGACTTTGAAGAACTGCATGGCGATCGTGCTTACGCGGATGATCAGGCATTAATTACCGGAATGGGCCGTTTCAATGGTCAACCGGTTATTGTGATCGGACATCAGAAAGGCCGCGATACCAAAGAAAAAGTGGCGCGTAATTTTGGTATGCCACGCCCTGAAGGTTATCGCAAAGCTTTGCGCGTGATGAAGCTGGCAGAACGTTTTGGCATGCCAGTATTAACGTTTATCGATACGCCGGGTGCCTATCCTGGTATCGGTGCTGAAGAACGTGGCCAAAGTGAGGCCATCGCCAGAAATCTGTTTGAAATGGCTAAATTAAAAACACCTATTATCAGCACCGTGATCGGTGAAGGTGGTTCAGGTGGTGCACTGGCGATCGGTGTGGCCGATCACCTGATGATGCTGCAATACAGTATTTATTCGGTTATTTCCCCAGAAGGTTGTGCATCCATTTTATGGAAAAGCGCTGAAAAAGCTTCGGATGCTGCCGCCACACTTGGTGTCACATCGGATCGTCTGAAATCACTCGGTCTTATCGATGAAATCGTCAAAGAACCTTTAGGTGGCGCACATCGTGATCCTGAGGCATTGATGGCGAATATCAAAACCGCAATCGATAGCAAAATGAAACAGTTAAAAGCGATGCCAGTTGATGAACTGGTTAAACGTCGCCAACAACGCCTCTTAGCTTACGGTGCCTTTGAAGGCTAGTATTCCAAAGTGTCTTTTGACACAGAGTTAATCCTGCAGAAGATCCGCAAACTTTGCGGATCTTCTGCGTTATGGGTGGCCTATAGTGGCGGGATGGATTCTCATGTGTTGCTGCATTTGCTGGCAACGCATCGCAATCAATTCAGCCAGAAAATCCAGGTAGTGCATGTTGATCATCAATTGCAATCTCAATCAGCCGATTGGGCAGAGCATTGCCAACGGGTTGCCGAATCATTACAACTGCCATTCCATTGTCTGAAAGTTACCGTAACTGATATTAATCAATCAGGATTGGAATCGGCCGCCCGCAGTGCGCGCTATCACGCAATAAATAAATTGATGAATGGTGAAGGCATTTTGCTGACAGGGCAGCATCTGCAAGATCAGGCAGAAACGCTGATGCTGCAATTACTGCGTGGTGCCGGTAATCGTGGTCTGGGCGCAATGAAAACGGTTTCATTTTGGCAAAAAATGCAGATCGTTCGACCGCTTTTAACCATTTCCCGTGAAGCATTATTGGACTATGCCACAACGCATCAATTGCAGTGGATTGACGATCCCAGTAATCAAAATACCGAGATAAATCGTAATTTTTTACGGCATCAGGTTTGGCCCTTGCTTCATAGTCGATGGCCGGCCATAAATCAAAATCTGGCACGTTCCGCCCAGAACCTGCAGGAAAGCCAGACTTTGCTGGATGAGTTGGCGCAGGATGATTTTTTCAACATCGAAGCAGAGCTGCAAGACCGCAGTATCAACATTGATAAATTGCGGGCATTGAGTGAAGCAAGGCAGCGGAATGTGCTGCGGTTTTTTATGAAAATGTTAAATATGGCGCTGCCATCACGAATAAATTTGCAACGTATTCTGGATGAGGTGTGCTCGGCTGCTGTCGATGGCCAGCCACAAGTTAGCTGGCATGAATACATTGCCAGACGCTATCAGAACAGGCTGTACCTGCACACGTCGATCTCTCAGTCTCCAGAGGTTTCAGCAGAATTAATTCATAATCAACAGCCAATGTTGTTGGATGAGAAACATCGACTTGTCTGGCAGGCTCAGCAGGGTAGAGGGATCCGGGCAGAATTATTCAGCTCTGGACTGACATTAAGCTATCGTCAAGGTGGTGAAAAAATTCAGCTGGCGGGAAAGACACATCACCAATCAGTAAAAAAGTTATTTCAGCAATGGCAAATTCCGGTTTGGCAACGTGACACCATCCCTTTGCTATTTGCAGATCAGCAATTAGTCGCAATTGTCGGTTATGCATGTGCTGAAATGGCCAAACCACAATCAGACCAAACTGGCTGGGTACCGATGATAGAGCGTATTTGTCAGGGAGATTTTGATTGAGCGAATCGGGCAATTCTGATACTTTATGTCGATATTTTTGAGTGTGGCTATTCTGGCTGCGCCGCTATTGCAAAAACTCTCCATAATATGACTAAATTTATATTTGTCACTGGTGGTGTTGTGTCGTCTCTCGGTAAGGGAATCGCGGCGGCTTCACTGGCAGCGATTCTCGAAGCCCGTGGCCTCAAAGTCACCATGGTTA
>NZ_JAUSCC010000040.1 GCF_030651745.1 Methylophaga sp. | reverse complement strand
ACATTCTCCCTCTTTATTTGACCGCATGCGTATATTTTCAGGAGCACCCCGCGGAATGAAAACCTTAAGTGCAAAACCAGCAGAAGTTCGTCGCGACTGGTTCGTAATTGATGCCGATGGCAAAACTCTGGGCCGTATGGCGACAGAAATCGCTCGCCGTCTGCGCGGCAAACACAAAGCTATCTACACACCTCACGTTGACACCGGCGATTACATTGTTGTTGTTAACGCTGAGAAACTGCGTGTTTCCGGTAACAAAATGAAAGATAAAATTTACTATCACCACACAGGTCACATCGGTGGTATCAAATCTATCTCGCTGGAAAAACAACTGGACAAAGCGCCTGAGCGTGTTATCCAGACAGCAGTGAAAGGCATGTTGCCTAAAAATCCTCTGGGCCGTGCTATGTTCAGCAAACTGAAAGTTTATGCTGGTACTGAACATCCACACGCTGCTCAACAACCTAAAATGCTGGAAATTTAATCGGATATCGTCATGGCAGATTCTTACTACGCTACAGGCCGCCGCAAAAGCTCAACCGCTCGTGTATTCATGAAGCCAGGCAGCGGCAACATTACTATCAACACTCGCAGCCTTGAAGATTACTTCGGTCGTGAAACTTCTCGCATGGTTGTTCGTCAGCCACTTGAATTAGTTGAAATGCTTGATAAAGTTGACTTGAAAATCACCGTTCGCGGCGGTGGTAACAATGGCCAGGCTGGTGCGATTCGTCATGGTATCAGTCGCGCATTAGTTGAATACAACAGCGAACTGAAAACTGACTTACGTAGCGCCGGATTCATCACTCGTGATGCTCGTGCCGTTGAACGTAAGAAGATTGGTCTGCATAAAGCACGTAAGAAACCACAATTCTCAAAACGTTAATACAACGTTTTCAGAACAAAAAAACCACCTTCGGGTGGTTTTTTTTGTTTAAAACTTCACAAACCGCTTGAATCATGTTATCTAATAAACTGATTTTGCTAGATTAAAAAGGATAATATAAATGAGAAAACCGGGCATTATTGGACTTTTAGGATTACTGACTTGCTTTTCCGTTCAGGCACAATCTCCAGAACTCGCTATTTCCGCAGGTAGTTTTGAAGTTTTTGAAGACAGCTCGCTGGAGCTAGGCATTGAATATCGTTTTGCATCACAGGAATCATTTTTCAACATCATTCCTGCCATCGGTGTTAGCGCAAATACCGACGGTGGGTATTGGGCTTATGCTGGAGGTCGATATGATATCAACCTCGGAGAGAAATGGATTTTAACCCCTCAACTCGCCGTAGTTGGCTATGAAGATGGAGATGGTCAGGATCTAGGCAGTGGTTTTTTATTTCGTTCTGGCATTGAAATCGGTTACCGGGTGGCCCCAGGATCGCGTTTGGCATTAACGCTTTATCACATGTCTAATGCTAACCTGGCTAAAAACAATCCAGGCTCCGAATCATTGATCCTGAGCTACAGTTTTTCACCGTTTAATCGCTGAGTTACTTATAAAATAAACCCTTGCCTTCAGGCTGCGTTTTAAATCGCCGATGCACCCAGAAATATTGCGCCGGCGATTTTTTTATTTCAGCTTCCACCCAATCATTGACTCTTTGTGCATCAGCAATCTCGTTATCGGTAGGATAATTTTCCCAGGCTGGCCCAATGTAGATTGAGTAGTTGCCATTGGCTAGACGTCTTGGCACATAAGGCACAATCGCTGCCCCACTCATTTTGGCCAGTCGTGCCGTAGCGGGTATAGTTGCCGCATTAATACCAAAAAACTTTGCAAACACACTGGTTCTGCGCCCAAAATCCTGATCCGGCGCATACCATACGACTTTATTCTTTTTTAATGCCCGTAACATGCCACGCATATCCGCCTGCAACACGATGCCCTCGCTATGGCGTTTACGTTGCTGCAACATAACGGCATTGAATAGCGGGCTTTTCAGCTCGCGAAACATCACATAACAAGGTTGTTTCAGCATGATCAGCCGACCGCCTAACTCCATACTGGTAAAGTGCCCAGTCAGTAACAGCACACCTTTACCTTTCGCTAGTGCATTTTGAATATGTTCAAGTCCATGATATTCGACGCGCTTTTCAAGACTTTTATCGCTGGCCCACCAACTGACAGCCGTTTCAATGGGCATCACGCCCATGGTTAACATATTTTCACTGAGTAATTTTTCGCGTTCTAGCTGACTCATATCTGGAAAACATAATTCAAGATTTCGTCTGGCAACCCGTTCACGATCTTTCATGAATAATCGCATCAAACGCCCCAAGCAACGTCCGGCGAATAGTTGCAAAGATTTAGGCAAATAGACCGAAAGCCGCATGAGTAACAAGCCCAGCCAATTAGGCCAGAAGCGAGGGTGAAGGAATTTTTTACTAAGAATTTTCATCGGTGCATTAACAATACAAAACAGCGTCTATGCTATCATCCCAACTCGATTTAAGCTTTAAAAACTCCCTGCAGTGAGACCAATTTGAAAGTTTTTTACTCAATTTTATTCTATCTTGCTACGCCACTTATCGTGATGAGATTAATCTGGCGAGGGCTTAAGGCTCCGGATTACTTTAAGCGTTGGAATGAACGTTTCGGGTTTATTGCGCCGCGAAAGTCCGAACAAAAACTCATCTGGGTTCACGCTGTATCGGTAGGCGAAGCTGAAGCCTGCCGGCCATTGGTTGAAGGATTACAGCAACGTTATCCTGCCCACAAAATTCTCATAACTACAATGACACCGACTGGTAGCGCGCGCGTTAAAACGCTGTTTGCTGAGAAGGTACTGCATGTCTACTTACCATATGATTTACCGTTTGCTGTTAAACGCTTCTTAAAGGCTATGCGACCTCAGTTTGGCATCATTATGGAAACAGAGCTTTGGCCTAATCTGATTATGCAGTGCGCAAAACAGTCCATACCGATAGTTATTGCGAATGCGAGACTTTCTGCCCGAAGTGCACGTGGCTACCAAAAATTTAGCCAGCTATCCCGACAAATGCTCCAGAGCTTGCCATTGATTGCGACTCAAACTCATAGCGATCGTGAACGATTCCTGCAATTAGGTGCATCCAAAGAAAAAGTGCATGTGGTTGGAAATCTGAAATATGAAATAACCTTACCAGCCAGCGCCATTGAACGCGCTGAGTCTATTCGGGCCTTATGGGGTAACCGTCCTGTATTTATCGCTGCAAGCACTCATGAAGGTGAAGAAGAACAAATCATTGATGCGGCCCGCAAAATTCGCAGTCAGTTTCGTGATTTACTGTTGATTATTGTACCCCGCCATCCAGAACGTTTTGACCGGGTAGCCGCATTATGTCGTCGTGCAGGATTGAATACGCTGCGCAGAAGTGAAGGTAAGCCCTGTAACAGCCAGGTTCAGGCCATGGTTGTCGACACCATGGGTGAGCTGTCCATTTTCTACGGCACCGCTGATGTCGCTTTTGTCGGAGGTAGTCTGGTTGCTCATGGTGGTCACAATCTATTAGAACCGGCAGCCCTGTCCAGACCGGTTATTACAGGTCCGCATTACTTTAATTTTCTCGAAGTGACCAAACAGTTTCTTGAGCATAATGCAGCCATTGAAGTCAAAAACCCGGAGCAACTAGCGGATGCGGTGATTGATTTATTAAACGCTCCACAACATCGCGCTGAAATGGGCGATGCTGGCAGGCAATTAATTGAACAAAGTAAGGGAGCCAGCCAACGTCTGCTCAACCTTATTGATATCCATATCAGTCATGTTAGACGATGAATATTGGATGCGTCAGGCCCTGCTGCTGGCGCAACAAGCTGAACAGCATGGTGAGGTACCTGTTGGAGCAGTCATTGTATTAGATGATCAGATCATCGGAGCCGGTTGGAATCAACCCATCAGCCAGCAGGATCCAACCGCACATGCCGAAATTGTTGCCTTACGTGCAGCTTGTTTACAGCAACAGAACTATCGACTGCCGAATGCCACAATGTATATCACGTTGGAACCCTGCATCATGTGTGCAGGAGCAATTGTGCATGCCCGTATCGAACGCGTTGTATTTGCTGCAACTGAGCCTAAAACCGGGGCTGCTGGCAGTTGTTTTGACATATTCAATACCTCACGGCTGAATCACCACGTTAAATGTGAAAGCGGACTGTTAGCTGACGAAAGCAGTGCCATCTTAAAATCTTTCTTTCGATCTAAGCGATAGGCATCACATTTCCCAATATTTGATAGTAAGTTTGGGGAAATTAAGGTGGGCAAAGCACTACTTATGTAGCATAATTTTGTGCCCTGCTGACTGTAGTGATGTTTTGAAAAAGCTATTTTTTCTCATTCTCATGCTCTGCGTATTAAGTGCTTGCAACACCCCCAGCAATCAGCTTGAACAGATTCTGGAGCGCGGCGAGCTTCGTGTGGTCAGCCGTTATGGTTTGACCAGTTATTACAGTAATTCTGGTCAACTCGCAGGATTTGAATTCGATCTGGCACAGGCTTTTGCTGATTATCTTGGGGTTGAACTCAAAGTAACCGTTCCAACTACCCTTAGTAAAACACTCGATATGATTGAGAACGGTCAGGCGGATATCGCTGCGGCCGGTTTAACCATCACCCGGGCAAGACAAAACAGATTACGCTTCGGTCCAATTTATCACGAAGTCACTCAACAGCTTATTTACCGTCACGGCAACCATAAACCTCGCGATATCACCGAAATTAACAGTGGTCAGTTAGAAATCGTTGCCAATAGCAGCCATGCTGAACAGCTCGGCATATTACAACAAGAAATTCCCCTGCTTTCCTGGACCGAAAATCAATCCATCGATACCAGTGGCTTGTTACAGCTGGTTCAACTTGAATTAATTGATTACACCATTGTTGATTCTAATGAGATGGCTGCCAGTCATAGCCTATATCCTGAATTGCGCGTCGCCTTTGATGTGTCCGATCCTCAACCACTGGCCTGGGGAATGCGGCGTAGTGAAGATATGAGTTTACAACTGGCGGTAAATGCTTTTTTTGAGGAAATCGAAAGCTCGGGCTATCTGGATCAGCTCATTGAAACGTACTTTGGCCACATTCGACGCTTTGATTATGTTGATTCACGCGCCATTCATCGACGCATCCAAACTCATCTACCACAATATGAATCCACCTTTAAAGCTGCCGCATTAGCCTACGGTTATGATTGGAGATTACTGGCAGCAATGGCCTATCAGGAATCACACTGGAATCCAGAAGCGGTCTCCAGTACCGGCGTTCGGGGGTTAATGATGCTTACCCAGGCCACTGCTAATGAAATGGGCGTCACTGACCGGGAAGATCCGCAGCAAAGTATCATTGCAGGCACCGCCTATCTGACCATTATTAAGAACCGTTTACCTGAGCGCATTGCTGAACCTGATCGAACGTGGCTGGCTCTGGCGGCTTACAACATTGGCCTAGGTCATCTGGAGGATGCCAGAATACTTACCGAAAAAAATGGTGGTAACCCGGATCGCTGGTCCGATGTTCGGGAAAACTTGCCATTACTGGCAAAACAACAGTGGTTTAGTCAGACTCGTTATGGTTACGCCCGTGGTGGAGAACCAGTCCGTTTTGTTGGTAATATCCGGCGCTATTACGATATTTTGTTACACCACGATGAAGTAAATCGAAACTCGCTCCCACCGCCAGCGGAGCTTAATCAAACACTCCCGGCAGCCTTATAAAAGGCAAAAAAAAGGCCGGTTATTTTGTATAACCGACCTTTTTAAATTACAAAACTGCTTTATTTTTCAGCTTCAACTTTTTCAATCAGATGTTCAACCACTTTTAACATTTCGGTCATACTGCCCGCTTTAGGAGCATCGGTATGATATCGTCCATCAACAATGATTGACGGTACACCACTCACACCTGCCGTTTGACTGATCACTAGCGCTTTTTTGACATTGGTTTTGACGGTGAATGAATTCATCGTTTCAGCAAATTTTTCTCTATCAATTCCCTGCTCTGCGACAAAATCCAATAACCGTTCTTCAGTGTCCAGGCGACGTTTATCAATATGGATGGCATTAAACAATGCTTTGTGCAGTTTGTCTAAATCACCAGTCACTTGAGCGGCATAAAATACTCTGGCCAGTTGCAACCAGCTATCACGGAAAATAGCTGGCACCTGAGTAAATTTAACATTCTCAGGCAAGGTTTCTTTCCACTGCATAATTTGTGAATCTAAGGTAAAGCAATGCGGGCAGGAATAAGAGAATAATTCCATGACTTCAATCTGTTCACTGGAAGTGTTTTTTGCCATACGCTGAGAGGTGGGCTCATAGTGCTCACCTTCTTTGTAATTTGCTGAATCCGCTGACACAGATAAAGGCAACAGCAAAGCCGCAGTGGTCAGTAACAAAGCACGAAGTGATCTTGTCATTTAAATATCCTTAAAATTTTAATTACAAACTGCCGTAAGAATGTAGTCCGGACAGAAACATATTGACACCGAGAAAGGCAAATAAGGTCACGAACAGTCCGACAATTGCCCACCAAGCCATTGGCACTCCATTCCAGCCTTTAGTCATACGCATATGCAGCCAGGCAGCGTAGTTTAACCAGACGATCAATGCCCAGGTTTCTTTTGGATCCCATGACCAGTAGCCACCCCAGGCCTCTGCCGCCCACAAAGCACCGAGAATGGTAGCCACTGTGAAAAAGGCAAAACCCAAGGCTATGCTTTTATACATTAAATCATCCATCATGGTTAGCGGCGGCATGGCCTTCACTAAACCGCTGTCTGGATTCTTGTTAGCTCGCCAGCTGACCAGCAAATAAGCGATACCAATCATCGCGGCCATCGCAAACGCACCGTAACCGATAAAGTTTGCCGGTACATGAATTTTCATCCAATAACTTTGCAATGCCGGTACTAATGGCTGAATTTCGTGGGCATTACGTTCAAAGGCATACCAGAGTTGGAAAATCACTGCAGCAGAGATAACCAATAAAACAAAACCACCCAAACTACGGACCTGATAACGGCGTTCGTAAAACAGATAAATCAGCGCCGTTACAACGGCAAACAGGATAAATACTTCATATAAGTTGCTGACCGGAATATAGCCAATATCCGCACCCATCATATGGGTTTCACGCCAACGCACCATCAAACCTGTCATACCGAATGTGGTTGCGATCCAGGTAAAGGCGCTGCCCACTTTTTCGGTATAACTGGAACGGAAAATCAAACCACCAAAATAGGTGAAGGTTGCTGCAATAAAAAACACACTCATCCACATAATTGCAGATTGACTGGCAAGCATGTATTTGAGAATACCGTTGGTTTCAGCGGCACCCAGATCGGTGCCATACAGCTGTAAAGCCATTAAACTTAAAATCGCAACAGCAATAGCGTGACCACGAAAACCAGGCCAATGATTACCTACCAGCGCCATGCTGACAGCAGTAAAAATCAAAATGGAAACTTCATAAACATCCAGCACTTCTTGGTAAATCGTCAAAATACCAATGGATGCCAGCAATAAAATGCCGTACCACCACCACGTATGTGCAGCCGGTTTTGTCATTATTTCAGTATTTGTTGTCATTGGTTTCTCATACTCATTATTGCGCTTTCATTTAAGAACCTGACTAGAGGTCGGAGTTCCCCGTTTTAGCCGCCAACTGTATTTGTTGCTCGTTGAAAAATGTATCAAATTCTCGTGCATTACGATTAGTGGAACCAGCCAGAATAATGTTGGTTTGGCTGCCCTCTTGTTCCAGCCACGCCCAGAACCGTCTTTGCGGAAGATAGAACAGTAAAAAAATGCCGATAACCAACAAGGCACAGCCGAAATACACCACATTTTTGCCGGGCGCTTTTGCAATTTGCAGCCCGGTAGATTGGATATGTTCAAAATCTGTCAAATGTAAAAATACCGGTGAACCATAACGTGACAAAGTACCGATGGTATCGACCGTATCCTGTAAAAACAGTAATTGCTGATTGCTAACCGTTTCAGCATCAATTCCGTCCATGCTGAAATAAATCCGTGCCAGCATTTCTCGTAACATGCCTAAATAAGCAGGCGCTAAATTATCGCGCTCAGCATCAGGGAGATTATTATCAATAAAATCCCTGACTTCATCAAAACCACCACGAACAAACATTTTGATAAGTGTTTCCAGGGTCTGCTGCAAACTTTTTTCCAGCGCTTCATCTCGCTCAGGCAGCATGGCTAGTGCTTCAATCATCATTGAGTTGGCAATGCTGGAGACCAATTGTTCATCACGTAACATGGCTGAATATTGCAGGAAGCGATGCAGGCTGCCCTCTTCATCAACCGGTAAATAAAGATAAGCAAATGACTCTGCCGGGCTATTACGCACACCACTTAAAAAGTATTCACGGCCATCACGCTCGACAGGAAACATATAGTTTTCATATTCCCTGGCTTCGCCAGTCTGAGTACGTAACTTGAAAGTAAAATTAGGTCCAAAATCACGTACGTTACGTGAATCTTCCTCAGTAGGATCCGGGTTGATATTGAACGGGCGGAAATCAATCATTTCCAGCTGCATGGATTCTTCACCCCACAGCATTTGACGATTTTCAAATACTTTGGTTTGAATGGAAACAGGTTCCGTTCCGGCTCGACTATCCAATGGCCAGGCATCCAGAGTTAATAATGAACCACCATCACTGAAACTGGCTTGGTAAATTGCGTGTCCACGATAAATCAATGGGTGATTGACCGCGATAGTGGCTTCCATCGGAGCATCCAATTCATCATCGTGGATCACTAAATCGGATTCAAACGATTTTGGCTGACCGTTTGGATAATGTTCAATTCGGAAATCTTTAACTTCAATACGGAAGGGCAAGGCTTGCAACAAATAACCATCACGAACTGGTAAAAAAACTACTTCAGATGCTTTACCTTCCGGAATACTGACAGATCCTCTAAACCCCTGATTCCCCTCTCCCAGCCGACTTTCCGCTGGAATATCACGAATCGAAAGATCACGCGTCTCAATTTTGATGTCACCGCGCCATTCTGCAAGCTTAAGCGGCATATTGCTGTCAAACAGGCCACCAACACAAATCACTACAATGGCAATATGCGTGAATAAATACCCAAGACGATTCATCCCACCACGCATCGCCGAAATCAAGATGGCATCTTCTTGTTTGACGGTTTGGCGGCTGCGAAAACCGAGGTTTTTGAATGCTTGTTGCAGATTATTGGCAACGGTTTGCAGATTGTCGTTTGATTGCCATTGTGCATTGTGATGCATAGCTTTTAATGATTTTTTCTGCACATTGGTGCGCAGTTGCCACATCTCTTTGACCATGGCGGGAAAGTGGCGGATAACACAGACTGATGTGGAAATAACCAGTAACGCCAGAATGGCGATAAACCACAAAGCACTATAGACGTCGTATAACCCTAACTTATCAAACACATCAAACCAGTAAGGTCCGAATTTGATGACATAGTCAGCATAAGGTTGATTTTGCTGCAGAACGGTACCGATAACTGAGGCAATGGCCAACGTCAGTAATAAGGTAATCGCCAATTCCATCGAGCCGATAAACAGAAATAAACGGCGGGTAAAACTCAGGCTAGATGGACCTTTTTTGGTGGAGTCAGACATGAAATTGCTCAAACATGGGCTGATTTTTTACTCCGGTGCAATTCAGATCATTGTCACCGGAGTAATTATCAGCAATTAATGCAGACCGGATACATAAGCGGCAACCGCTTTGATCTCTTCTTCTGTCATTTTAGAAGCAATATCACGCATCATTCCATTAGGATCGTTATGACGTTCCCCATTAGCAAAAGCGTGTAATTGCGCTTCTGTATAGGCACGATATTGAGCAGATAGTTTCGGCCATTTCGCCGCTGGCATGCCGTTGCCATTTGGTCCATGACAAGCCATACAGGCTGGTACACCGGACTCGCTGTTACCACCACGATAAATTTGTTTGCCAAGCTCTAACAAGTCTTCACTTACCGCGCCAGGTGTCGCTTCTTTACTGGCATAAAATGCCGCTAAATCAGCCATATCTTCTTCAGATAAACCGGCAACCATGGGCGCCATGATGGCGTTTTCACGCTTACCGCTCTTGAATTCAACCAATTGTTTATAGAGATAGCTGGCATGTTGTCCAGCCAGTTTAGGATACATGTCTGATGGACTGTTGCCGTCGGCACCATGACAGGCCGCACAGACAGCTGATTTAGCCCTTCCGGCTGAGACATCACCTGCAGCTAAACCAAGTGGCGAACTCGTTACTCCCAAACCCAGCACCACCGCTGAAATAATTTTTTTCATTGTAATTCCTAGACACTAACTTTCGGATACAAAACTTCCGGTATGCTACTCTTATTGGCACTTTTTTGCACCTGGA
>NZ_JAUSCC010000038.1 GCF_030651745.1 Methylophaga sp. | reverse complement strand
TGGGTTTCCCACAATTTAACGGACACTTTTCATAAGCATGTTTTAACATGAAAGGAAAAGTAGAAGATGAATCAAATGGGAACACGCAGAAAATACACCGATGAATTTAAAGCAGAGGCCATCAGGCTTGCGAGTCAACAGGACAGCTCGATTCAGGGAATAGCGGACGATCTGGGAATCAACTCTGGCATGCTGCGACGCTGGATAAAGACGGCCAATGGCGTGCCAAGCACTCAAAAAAATATGGCTGACGCTGAGCTGAATAAAGAGCTTGTCAGGCTTCGTCGGGAAAATGCCAAATTAAAAACAGAGCGTGACATTATAAAAAAAGCGCTGGGCTACTTCGCAAAAGACCCGCAGTGAAGTATGCCTTTATCGCCAAATACAAAGTGATTTGGCCAGTGAGAATGATGTGCCGGGTCATTGGCGTGTCGCACAGCGGTTTTTATGATTGGCTGGTCAGAAAGCCAAGCCGTCGTGAACAAGCTAACCAAATCATTAAAGCCCATATACAGGAAAGCTATCACGGCAGTGACCGGACCTATGGTTCACCGCGTGTATGGCGTGATTTATATGATTGGGGTATTACCTGCTCTGTTAACCGGGTTGCTCGGCTGATGCAGCAACTAGGGCTCATGGCGCGACGCAAACGACGTTATAAACCGAGCGATAATGGTGTCAGAGCGCTCCATGCGATTGCACCAAACCTGCTGGAACGGCAGTTTGATGCCAGTGCCCCGAATCAGCGATGGGTAGCGGATTTCACCTATATCTGGACGGCTGAGGGTTGGCTTTACCTGGCGGCTGTCATGGATTTGTTTTCCAGACGTATTGTTGGCTGGTCGATGCAGGGCGGCATGACGGCGCAATTGGTGATTGATGCCTTAATGATGGCTGTTTGGCGTCGGGGCAAGCCTGATGCTTTGCTACACCATTCTGATCAGGGCAGCCAATATACCAGTGAAGATTTTCAGCAATTGCTGGCTTCACAGGGTATTACCTGCAGTATGAGTCGCAAAGGTGATTGCTGGGACAATGCGGCGATGGAAAGCTTTTTCTCAACGCTGAAAATAGAGCGAGTCAACAGAAGGCGGTATAAAACCCGTAATGAAGTTCGGGCGGATGTATTCGATTACATTGAACGTTTTTATAACCCGAAACGTCGTCATTCGACATTAGGCGGAATTAGTCC
>NZ_JAUSCC010000032.1 GCF_030651745.1 Methylophaga sp. | reverse complement strand
TCCCAACTAATCCTGCCCGCGCTCGGCAATAAATTCTTCCAATAAAGCAGCCTGTTCTGTTGTTAAAGTTATCAATTCCAACAAATCAGGTCGCCGTAACCATGTTCGTCCTAAGGACTGTTTGAGACGCCACTGACGTATCGCCTCATGATTTCCACCTAACAGTACGGCTGGCACTGTCTGGCCATTTAACGTTTCCGGGCGGGTGTAATGCGGATGGTCTAACAGACCACTCATAAATGAATCCTGTTCTGCGGATTCAGCATCACCCAATACCCCAGGCAACAAACGGGCAATACCATCAATCATCACCATGGCTGCCAGTTCACCACCACTGAGGACATAGTCACCAATCGACCATTCCTCATCAATTTCCTGTTCTATCAACCGCTCATCAATACCTTCGTATCGACCAGCCAGCAGAATCATCGATTTGCGTTCAGCCATTTGGCCTAACGCATGTTGATTCAGTTTCTGTCCCTGTGGTGATAAATAAATGACTTTTGCATCATCACCAAGCTGTTGTTTTGCCAGATTAATGGCATCCAACAATGGACTTACTTTCATGACCATCCCAGGGCCGCCACCATAAGGGCGGTCATCCACGGTCTGATGTTTATCGGACGTGAAATCCCGGGGATTATGATAATACAGGCTTAATTTGCCTTGTTTTACCGCCCGTCCTGTTACGCCATATTCTGTAACCGCAGCAAACATCTCGGGAAACAATGAAATTACCGATAGCTGCATTTCATTGTTCAAAGATAGTCGGCTTGCCAATCAACCTGAATCTGTTTATTTTCCAGATCAACCTGCAATACGGTTCTTTCCAGCACAAATGGAATCAGATATTGCGTATCAGCATCTGTCCCATTTACCACCAGGACATCGTTGGCCCCTGTTTCTAACAGGTGGTCAACTACTCCCAGTACTTCATTTTCAGTGTTAATCACTGTCAGGCCAACCAAATCAGCCCAGTAATATTCATCTTCTTCAGTTTCGAGCAGTTGCGATCGTTTAATCGCCAGCTCAGAACCGATAAGTGTCATGGCAAGATTACGGTCAGTAACCTTATCCAGACTCATGACAACCGCTTTACCTTGCAACTGACCGCCATTCACTTCGATTGGTACCCAATCTCCATGGCGATGTACATAAAGTGGTTTGTACTCAAGTATGTTGTCGCGAGGATCGGTAAAAGAAAAAACTTTCACCCAGCCTTTAACGCCAAAAACTCCTGATATTTTCCCAACCGGGATAAATTCGCTGGCATCAGCCATCACGAGGCTCCCGGATAGAAATTAAGCAGCTTTTTGCGCTTGTTTGATCAGCTGAGCAACACGCTCAGAAGTTTGCGCGCCTTGGCTGATCCAATGTTTAACGCGGTCCAGATCAATGCGTAATTCTTCTTCCTGGCCTTTAGCGATTGGGTTGAAAAAACCAACACGTTCGATATAACGACCATCACGTTTGCTGCGTGAATCTGTTACGACAATGCCGTAGAAAGGACGCTTTTTAGCGCCGCCGCGAGTCATTCTAATTGTTACCATAAACCTACCCGTTGAAAATCTGGATGGAAAAATAGAGTTATTTTACGCACTTATCTCAGCTTTGCAAAGCTGTAAATACGATTACCTTAAAATGGCATGCCACCGCCGCCCATTGGCAGTTTTCCACCAAGGCCGCGCATCATTTTAGCCATGCCACCTTTCTGGCCCATTTTTTTCATCATTTTTTGCATTTGTGAGAACTGTTTCAGTAACCGGTTAACATCCTGAATCTGTGTTCCTGAGCCAGCTGCGATACGTTTTTTTCTCGATCCTTTTATTAATTCAGGACGCCGCCGTTCTTTAGGTGTCATCGAATTAATCATTGCTTCCATTTTAACCAGCTCTTTGTCATTGGCCTGATTTTTAACTGAATCAGGAAGCTGACCCATACCAGGCAATTTATCCATTAATGAAGTAAGCCCGCCCATTTTGCTCATTTGCTGTAATTGTTCGCGGAAGTCTTCGAAATCGAAACCTTTGCCTTTTTTGAGTTTGTTAGCCAGTTTTTCAGCTGACCCGGCATCCATCTTGCGCTGCGCTTCTTCCACCAGCGAGAGCACGTCACCCATGCCAAGGATACGAGAAACAATACGATCTGGATGGAACACTTCCAACGCGGTGGTCTTTTCACCGACACCCATAAATTTGATGGGCTTACCAGTGATATGACGGATCGATAAGGCCGCACCACCACGCGCATCACCATCTGTTTTAGTCAGAATCACCCCGGTAAGCGGTAAGGCTTCGTTAAACGCCTTAGCGGTGTTGGCCGCATCCTGACCGGTCATGCTATCAACCGTAAACAAGGTTTCAACTGGATTAATTGCCGCATGGATGCGTTTGATTTCACCCATCATGTCATCATCAATATGCAGACGTCCCGCAGTATCAATAATGACTACATCAACATATTCAAGTTTGGCTTGTGCTACTGCAGCTTTGGCAATCTCGACGGGATCCTGGCTGGCATCACTGGGGAAAAACATGGCTTCCACGTCAGTCGCCAGTGTTTTAAGCTGTTCGATCGCCGCTGGACGGTAGACGTCTGCACTGGCAACCATTACCGATTTTTTATGCCGCTCTTTTAAGAATCTGGCCAGTTTTGCCACACTGGTGGTTTTACCCGCACCTTGTAAACCTGCCATCAAAATGACAACCGGCGGCTGACTGTTCAGATTAAGACTGTTATCTTCATCACCCATCACGGCGACCAGTTCGTCATTAACTATTTTGACGAAAACCTGGCCTGGAGTGAGACTGCGCATCACATCCTGCCCCATCGCCCGCTCTTTTACTTTTTCAATAAAATCGCGAACCACGGGCAAAGCCACATCAGCTTCAAGTAAAGCCATACGTACTTCGCGTAAGGTTTCTTTGATATTGTCTTCGGTGATCCGACCCTGGCCCCGCAGTTTTTTGAGGCTGCCGGCAAGTCTGTCACTTAGGCTGTCAAACATAATGTATCCTGCATCGTTTGGTGTCTGAAAATCAGTACTATCTAGATAGGTATGGCATTATAACTGATATGATATCCGGCGAAGCAGCTTATCATTTATGATTAGGCTAGCATTTAAACTGGATAACATTATTGGAACTTAAGGATCTCCCCTCATGGCCATTGCCAACGCATTAGCCTTCCTACTTTATTTAAGTAGCAGCGTTATTTTGATCCGTGACTTTGTCAAACGTGATCATAACGCGAATAAACTTGCCTTACCGATCGGAATATTGACCACATTGGCGTTGTTATTCCATGCTGCGGATATTTATTTCACTATGAAATTTGCCCAGGGTTGGGATCTCAGCCTTATGAGCACATTGTCCATGGCTGCATGGTTAATGGCTTTTATTGCCATGCTAACCGGTTTACGTTTTCCAGTAGCCCATCCAGGAATTGTGGTTTATCCGCTTGTCGCTTTATGCCTCATGCTCAGAGTTGAAGCACCGGGAAGTCAACGTGCACTCAGCGATCCCGCTTTGGAGTGGCATATATTACTGTCGCTGACCGCATATGCCTTACTCGCACTGGCGGCTATGCAATCTATTATTCTTGCGCTCCAGGAAAGACAATTACGGCATAAACATGCCGGTGGTTGGGTGCGTAAACTTCCCCCACTGCAATCGATGGAAAAAGCCTTATTTCAATTGCTATATGCCGGCTTCATATTGCTTACTTTAGGATTAGTTACCGGTTTTGTGTTTGTGAATGATTTCATTGCTCAGCATGTAGCCCATAAAACGGTTTTTTCTATTATTGCATGGCTGGTTTTTGCCGCATTATTATGGGGCCGACATCAGTATGGCTGGCGCAGCCAGACAGCCGTGAAATGGACGTTATCCGGTTTTGGATTTTTATTGCTGGCATATGTCGGTAGCAAAATAATCCTTGAATTCATAATACAAAGCTAAATTAATGCTGGAAAATACCTCTTTAATCGCGCTGTTTTTAATTCTGTTTCTACTGTTAGTTTTATCTGCGTTTTTCTCCAGCTCAGAAACAGCTTTGATGTCCTTAAATCGCTATCGTTTAAAACATCTCGCCTCACAAGGCCACCGAGGTGCAATGATTGCCAGCAGTCTGTTGGCCAGACCTGACCGATTAATTGGTTTGATCCTGCTAGGCAATAATTTCGTCAATATATTTGCCTCGGCTATCGCAACAGTCATTGGTATTAAATTGCTCGGTGAGAACGGTATTGTGGTGGCGACATTCACCTTGACTCTGGTCATACTATTATTCGCTGAAGTCACTCCAAAAACATTAGCCGCCCTGCATCCTGAACGCGTTGCTTACCCGGCCAGTTTTGTTTTAAAACCCTTGTTATTCATTCTCTATCCACTGGTGTGGTTTACCAGTGTCATTACCAATCGATTGCTGGGATTATTTGGCGTGTCACGGGAAGATGCCACCTCGACTGCTATTAATATAGAAGAATTGCGAGTGGCGTTAATGGAAGCTGGCAGTATGATCCCGAATCGACATAAAGATATGTTGATGAGCATTCTGGATCTAGAGCAAATCACCGTGAATGACGTGATGGTGCCGCGAAATGAAATTGAGGGTATTGATATCAATCAGCCATTTGCTGAGATTATCAAACAACTGTCGCATTGTGGTTATACCCGGCTGCCGGTTTACCGGGACAGCATGGATAATATTGTCGGTATATTACATGTGCGTAAAGCCTTGAATCTGATGACGCAGGACAACCTGAATCCCCAGACATTTCAAAGCATAGTCAAAGAAGCTTATTTCGTGCCGGAAGGCACTCCTCTTAATACTCAGTTGATTCAGTTCCAACGTAAATTACGTCGTACCGGCCTAGTTGTTGATGAATATGGCGATTTACTCGGCTTGATCACGCTGGAAGATATTTTCCGTGAAATTGTCGGTGAATTTACTGCCAATACAATTGATGATGAAAAGGAAATTCACCCGCAGAGTGACGGCAGTTACCTTATTAATGGTTCTGCCAATATTCGCGAACTGAATCGGACTATGGACTGGAATTTGCCTACTGATGGCCCCAAAACCATTAATGGTCTGGTGTTGGAATATTTGGAAAGCATTCCTGATCCCGGCGTCAGCATACGGATCAACAGCTATATTATCGAAGTAATTCAAACTGCGGATAACGCAATAAGAACAGTGCGACTTCGCCAGATTCATCCAGCGATTGAGGCGGAGCAAATCTAAATTGGCTAATCTGCGGATACGGTGCTTCGGCTTCTCGGATGCAGATCAGCAACAACTGCAAGCCTTGTTATCGCGATACAAGGCTTCGGTAACGACCAAATGGCAAATCAGCCGATTGGGTCACGCAGTTTTATATTTTTATAACGTCGATAATGCAGAGGGGCTGAAAGCCTGGCAACAACGTGACATCAGCTTGCTCAATATTTATTGCAGCCGCGGCAAAAGCCATCGTGAACCCAATCTGCTGCAAATCAAACTTCCACTGACCAGCGGTAATGTATTTTCTGTTTTTGCTTTCGCTGAAAGACATTTTTCACAATCAACTAAATTATCCGCTAACGGTTTTCATTTTCTGCAATCGCCTGCCAGATTAATTAATCCCAAATTATTCAGCATGTGGCTTAGCAATAAATGGTTACGCTCACAAGCCAGACCAGCGCCAGATCTTCCAAAGTTGCATTTAATTACGTCAATGGTTGGTGATGAACGGCGTGGCGAGATCATTACTGATCCTGCTTTATTGAAAACCTGGTTATCCCAGCTTACCG
The DNA here is from genome assembly GCF_030651745.1 of Methylophaga sp. Next base: position 5,681 of record NZ_JAUSCC010000032.1, on the reverse strand, counting down.
ATGATTTACCACAGCGACTGTCAATTCTGTTGGTGAACTTACAAGCGATCAAACAACAGTACATTTCTGAAAGTCGTCAGATAAACCTGCTTGAAGTTTATTACCATGAATTGAATCGGCTTTTATTAAACCGTGACAGCAAAACCATTATGGCAACAGCCAGCATCAAAAAATCAACGTTTAAAAACCTGATTAACTTCAGCGATACCTTACGTTGTTTAGCCGAGCTATATTTCACACTGGCAGATAAACATTATCAACGCGGAGAACGTCCTGCCGATCAGCCTCGCTACTTGTTTTGCCTGAATCGGGGTAGCAGCCTGATTGCTATGCAAGTTTTGCATGCCTATATGCACTACCGAACCGCTCCTCAGGACTGCTGGTTACAACTCAATCAAATATTGATGTATCTCGAAAAGGCCAAGGCATTAGAGCTGCAGCCGGAAATTACGGCGCTCGGCAAAACGGAAAGTTTCGAAAATATTTATAAACGTCTGGCCTTAATCGCCATTGCTGATCCATACAGCTTATCGAAATTTGCCGTCAACCGGCTGTATGCCATGTTTTCAGATTTGCTGGATAAGGTTGTCATTACCGCTATCCCTCCGCAACAGCAAGTTATTGAAAATACTTTTCTGTTAACCGGTTATTTTTGTATTGAAGCACAGGCAGATAATGCCCCTCGAGCCTTAGCTAAAACACCTCACTTGATTCGTGCAGCAGTCGACAACCGTATGTTGCAAACCCAGGATGTGTTAACTGTTCTCGGACAAAAACTCATCCCCACTCATAAACAAGAAAATACTCTGGATTTACAGCTGATTCGACACGTTTTGCCACAGCTGGCTGCCAATTATCAACGTCAATCTCCCAGAAAACAGCTTCCCGAAGCTAAGCAGATCGAATTTGTCCATGGTTTTCAAAATATTGTGGATTTTTTAAATGGTGCGACTACAGCATTAAATGCCGTGGTTTTAAACCATTCTGATCAAGGCAGCATGCTACATATCGCAGACTGCAAACACAGTATTGATGTGAACGAATTGATATTGCTGAATATACAGAATCAATTGCAACTCGCCACCATTTGTTGGTTTTGTAGTGATTGGCAAAACAATGCTCAGGCTGGTATCAGCTTAATTGAAGGTTCTCCGGAAATAGTGACCTGCCAGCCCAAATCAGGAAGTTTTTTATATCCGGGTTTACAATTAAATACGCAATCTCCAGCACTAATTACACAGAAAGGTGTCTTTAGTCCCAAACGCCAACTGGTGGTATTTAATGCTAAAGGGAAGACAATCAATGTGGAAACCAAGGATCTGTTTTCAGCAACCCTAGACTATGAACGTTTTACTTATATCGTCAAAGCCGGTTCATAAACCCAGTTAAATGGCTTATCATCTTCGTTATACACCCCTCTAAAGCACAGGATCCAAAGCATGCGCACCTTTATCAAACTGGTTATCGCCATAATCATCATTGCTATTGCGGCTCTCGCAGCACTTCCTTTCATTATTGATCCAAATGACTACAAAGATGAGATAGCAGCTCAGGTCGAAAAGGCCACAGGGCGTAAATTGACCTTACAAGGAGATATCGGCCTGTCTGTATTTCCCTGGATAGCATTAGATCTTGGAGCTTTATCACTTAGCAATGCTAGTGGATTTAAAGCTGAATCGTTTGCCAGTGTACAAGGTGCTGAAATTCGCATAAAACTGTTGCCGTTACTGAAAAAACAGCTGGAAATGGACACCATTGTGTTAAATGGATTGTTATTAAATCTGGAAACCAATAAAGATGGCGTAACCAATTGGGATGACCTGATCACTGCCGAAGAGACAACAGGTGATGCTAAGGCACCTGCCGTGGAAAAACAGGCCAAAGAACCACGTCAAGGTCTGACTGCAATCAACATTGCTGGAGTTAAATTAAGTAATGCCAATGTGTTGTGGTCCGATGCCAGCAACGATCAAAATTTCCAACTACGTAATCTTAATCTGGATACTGACCCCTTGGTTCCCGGCAAACCTACTGCCTTGACCACCTCTTTTGACTTTATCAGTACCAAGCCTGATGTTAAGGCTCATATCAAGGTTGATACCAAGGTAATCGTCGATCTGGAAAAACAGATTTACGCATTGGAATCACTCAAACTGAATACGGTTGCCAACAGCTCTGCTATGCCGTTACAACGGGCAAACCTGAATCTGAGTGCTGATATAAACGCCAATATGGCCAGGGAATTGGTAACCATCAATAATCTTGCAATGGATTTGCAAGCCAGTGGCACAGATCAGAACATTGATGCCAAACTCAGCGGTGTGGTCGAAGCTAATCTGGCAACACAGCAACATCGTATTACCAATCTGTCTATCACTGGTGATGTCACAAATGAAAATTTACCTGGAGGTAAAGCCAAATTAGATGTGAAGACTAATATCGTTGCCAATCTGGCTGACGAAACTTTCCAAGCCAGTGATCTGATTGTTAAATTAGCAGACTTGACGATGAATGGTCGTCTGCAGGCTGAAAAGATTCTGTCTGACGATCTTGCTTTTAACGGTAATGTGCAAATTAAACCGTTTAATTTACGTAAATTAGCCGGCGATCTTAAAATTGAGCTTCCGGAAATGGCAGATGCCAGCACTTTGGAGTTGGTTCAACTGAGTAGCGAAATCAGTGGCAGCAAAAACGCCATTAACGCTAAAGATCTACAACTAACGCTCGATCAAAGTCAGATTGCTGGCCAGTTTGGCATCAATAATTTTGAAAAACCTGCCTACACTTTCAACCTGACCCTGGATCAAATTGATGCTGATAGGTATTTACCGCCTGTAAAAGAAAAAGAAGCCAAGCCAGCGACTGAAAAACCTGCAAAAGAGGTTGCTACACCAGCTACTGCCGCAGCTGCTGGCAGCAGTGATTTTCCACTGGAGACCTTACGTGATATCAACGCTAAGGGCAGTTTCAAAATTGGCAAACTTAAAGCAAGTGGTATCAGCAGTGAAAACATTGTTATTACTATTGATGCCAAAGATGGGCTGATAAAACTCAGTCCATTATCAGCGGATCTATACCAGGGAAAGTACCAGGGTAATGTCACCCTTGATGCTCGCGGTGACAGTTTAAAACTCGCTGTTGATGAAAATCTGCAAGGTGTACAGGCAGGACCATTGTTAAAGGATCTTAACGGTAATGACCGCATTTCCGGCACCGCCAATGCAAATGTAAAGCTCAATGGCAGCGGTAAAGACATTGATGCCATTAAACAAAGTCTGGCTGGTAACGGTGCATTTTCTTTCACTGATGGCGCATTGAAAGGTATTAATATTGCTGAAGCGATTCGTCAGGCCAAAGCGGTTATTTCTGGTCAACGGGCTACCGATGCAACTGGACCTGTTCAAACTGATTTCAGCAGTTTGAAAGGCTCATTCACTGCAAAGGAAGGTATTGTTAACAATCAGGATCTTGAACTGATGTCACCATTACTGCGCGTGACCGGTGCTGGCGATATCGATATTCCCAGAGAAGTTATTGATTATGCCGTCAGGGTTTCAGTCGTTGGTACTGCAGAAGGTCAAGGCGGCAGAGGTCTTGAAGATTTAAGAGGCCTGACCATTCCAGTCAAAATCACCGGCAGTTTTGAAAACCCAAGACCATCTGTTGATTTAGCATCTGTTTTAAAAGATCAGGCAACAGGTGAAATCAAGGCCAAAGCTGAAGAAAAACTCAAAGAGAAACTCGGTGATGGTCTCGGTGGCTTATTGGGTGGCAAACTGGGTATCGAATCCAAATCTGCGACGCCAGCAGAATCCGAAACAGAAACTACCGAACAGCCAGCCGCTGAAGATCAGACTTCAGAAAAAACAGAAGAAACTAAACCTTCAGCTGAAGATTTGCTGAAAGAACGGCTGAAAAAATTATTCTAATTAATGACATTCCGGCCGTGGTCTCAATAGGCCACGGCTTGTTTCTATTTTGACTACTCATTCATTCAGTGATCGTTTGCTAGCCTGGTATGACCAACATGGTCGTAAGGATTTACCTTGGCAGCAAAATGCCTCGCCATACCATATCTGGCTCTCAGAAGTCATGCTGCAGCAGACTCAGGTCACTACCGTTATCCCCTATTATCAGCGTTTCATTAAACACTTTCCGGATGTTAATGCGCTGGCAAACGCCAATATTGATGAAGTTCTCAGTCTTTGGGGCGGACTTGGTTATTACGCTCGTGGGCGCAATCTGCATAAAGCGGCGGTACAAATGCAGCAACTGCATGAGGGCAAGGTTCCGCAAGATTTTCAGGCATTACTCGACTTACCCGGAGTTGGACGCTCCACAGCAGGAGCGATTATGGCTCTAGCCTATCAGCAACCGTTTCCTATTCTGGATGGTAATGTAAAGCGTGTGCTGGCTCGCTATGATGCAATCAATATCTGGCCAGGTGAAAAACAAGCCGAAGCCGCTATGTGGCAACGTGCCGAGCAATTATTGCCTACGGCCCGTATTGCAAATTATATCCAGGCACAAATGGATTTGGGCGCTACCTTATGTACTCGTAGTCGTCCTGATTGCGAGCGCTGTCCTTTACAAACTGATTGTCAGGCTTATGCCTCCGGTGAACCGACTTTATTTCCGGTACGAAAAGTCAAAAAACAGACACCATCGCGTCAAACCAACTGGTTTGTGTATATTAATAACGATAAGCACATATTATTAGAACAACGACCACAAAATGGTATCTGGGGAGGCTTATGGAGTTTTCCGGAAGGTGATACCGCTGAGGCAGAAAATCATACCCTGCCAATCAAAAATAGCGTTTTTCACTCAGCAACACCTGAAATCAGACATGTTTTCAGTCATTTCAAATTAACCATCCAACCGCTTATTTTCAGTGCCGAGCCGATTAATGTAGTTGCTGAGAATAATCCATACATCTGGGTTAAAATAGACCAGGCATTAACCATGGGTTTACCCGCTCCAGTTAAACAATTAATTGAATTCTTATCATCAACCGAGAGGATGCTATGACACGTACCGTGCATTGTGTAAAACTCAACAAAGAAGCAGACGCACTAGATTTCCCACCCTATCCTGGCGAACTGGGCAAAAAAATCTACGAAAGTGTTTCAAAAGAAGGCTGGCAAATGTGGATATCCCATCAAACCATGTTGATAAATGAATATCGCTTATCATTAGCCGACCCGAAATCCCAAGCATTTTTAAAGACCGAATTGGAGAAATTCTTCTTTGGTGAAGGCTCAGACAAGCCTGCTGAATTTAAGCCACTTTAGCCTGTGTTAATAGCAAAATCGCGCACTTTAACTGCAATACTGACTCATCAGTTGTCGTTAATTAAATTCAATAAATCTACTTCTTTTGTGGCCAGAAATAAAAATAAAGCCATTAAATTCAATAGCTAAGCGTTTTTTTGCGCGATTTATCAGCTATTTCTAACAACTAAAAAATTTTGTTATCTCCAAAATAAATGTGACTTTTTGTTAAATTTTGGGCGTACAATGCGATTAACCCCTTTTTAAGGGGTAGTGTAAGCTGACTTAGGAGTTAAGTTAGCAGAAGATTTAAGATATTGAGGTTGATATGGCAGAGCAAGTTACAGGCACAGTGAAATGGTTCAATGACGCAAAAGGATTCGGCTTTATTGAACGCGCCGATGGTCC
>NZ_JAUSCC010000031.1 GCF_030651745.1 Methylophaga sp. | reverse complement strand
GGCGAGCCTTATGATATGTATGCGATGACTGCTGCGCACAAAACGCTGCCGTTACCCAGTTATGCTGAAGTCACCAATTTGGATAACGGACGTAAGGTGGTGGTTAAGATTAATGACCGTGGTCCCTTTCATGATGACCGCCTGATCGATTTGTCATATAGTGCGGCCACCAAACTAGGGATTGTTGCGAAGGGAACCGGCAATGTCGAAGTTCGTGCCATTACCCAACGGAATGTAACAGCGTCTGCCAATACCACATCGACGCAATCCGTGGCCAAACCAACACCAGTTGCCAATACTGTTGCAGCACCTACCAGCACGCTGGGGAAAGTTGCATTGTTTCTTCAGGTTGGTGCATTCAGCACTATGAGCCGGGCGGAGCAAATCAAGCAACAAGTCCAGCAACAGGTCGAAGAACGTGTACATATTTCCACGCTGGAACGTTCACAGTCGCCACTGTATAGAGTTCGGGTGGGACCACTGGAAAGCGCTGAGTATGGTGAACGTATTGCCAGCCGATTAATGGATTTAGGGTTTTCCGAAACCCGAATTGTCACTGAATAAAACGCTTTTACACTTGAGAGTAACTAATGATTAAATTGCTAAAAATGAGTCTGGCTGGTCTGTTGTTTAGTGTTTCCACTTTGACAGTAGCCGGCATGATCACGCCAAATCCAACTGCACCATCAATTGCTGGTACGGCCTATATCCTGCAGGATTATGACAGTGGACAGATCTTAATGTCGCAAAATGCTGACGAGCGTCTGCCACCTGCCAGTATTACAAAATTGATGACTTCTTATGTTGTTTCCCAAGAAGTTTATGACGGTAATATCCGTCTGGATGATGAAGTGTTAATCAGCGAAAAAGCCTGGCGCATGATTGGCTCACGTAGCTTTATCGAAGTGAATACCAAAGTGACGGTCGAGGCTTTATTTCGCGGCATGATTGTACAGTCTGGCAATGATGCTGCGGTCGCTCTGGCAGAACATGTGGCCGGGAGTGAAGAAGTGTTTGCGCAGATGATGAATCAGTACGCGCAGAAACTTGGCATGTATAACACCAATTATCAAAATGCTACCGGGTTACCTGGAGCGGAGCATTACACCACGGCGCATGATATTGCGATTCTCTCTGCGGCGATGATTCGTGATTTTCCAGAGCATTACAAATGGTATTCCGAGAAGGAATATACCTATAACGGTATTACCCAGCATAACCGCAACAAACTGTTATGGCGTGATAATACGGTTGATGGTCTGAAAACCGGTCATACCGAAGAAGCAGGGTATTGTTTATCGGCGTCTGCCAAACGTGATGGTATGCGTTTGATCGCTGTGGTTATGGGTACTGCCAGTGAAAACGCCCGTGCCCAGGAAATCCAGAAGATGTTTAACTTCGGTTTCCGTTTCTTTGAAACGCACCAACTGTATGCAGCAGATGAAGCCATTACCCAGACTAAAGTCTGGAAGGGGCAAACTAATCAATTGAATCTGGGCTTGGCTAAACCATTATCTATTACCGTACCACGTGGACGTTACAAGGATTTACAGGCTTCTACCAACATTCAGCAACCTGTAGTTGCCCCCATTGCTAAAGGAACAGAGTTGGGCGAAGTTGAAATTCGTTTAGGCGATGAAGTAGTTGCTCAACAAAAGCTGGTCGCAGTAAATGATGTCGAAAAAGGCAGCTGGTGGAGACGGATCATCGACAGCTTATTAATGCTTATCTGGGGTTAAAACAACCGTGCCAACAGTCTATCTCAATGGTGAATTCCTGCCTGCCGATAAAGCACAGGTATCTGTTTATGATCGCGGATATTTATTAGGCGATGGTGTTTACGAGGTGATTCCGGTGTACGCTGGAAAAGCCTTTTTACTGGAGCGTCATTTACAGCGTTTGCAAAACAGTCTTGATGGCGTTCGTATTGAAAATCCTCATTCAGAGGAACAGTGGACTCAAACCATCAATGATTTAATCGCCAAAAATAATGGCGGCGATCAATCCTTGTATTTACAGGTCACACGAGGCGTGGCACCACGTGACCATATATTCCCTGTTGGTGTTGCTCCCAGCGTATTTATGATGAGTAATCCTTTGCACCCGGTTGCCGAGAGTTGGAAAATCGAAGGTATTAAAGCGATCACTACAGCAGATATTCGCTGGATGCGTTGTGATATTAAAGCAATAACTCTGTTGGCAAACAGTTTGATGAAACAACAGGCCCAGGATGCAGGTGCTCAGGAAGCGTTGTTGATTCGTGATAATTATTTGACCGAAGGTTCAGCCAGCAATGCCTATGCGGTGATCGACGGTGTTATTTTCACAGCACCGAAAGATGAAAAAGTATTGCCTGGCATTACCCGTGATCTGATTATCGAACTGGCGGCTCAAGCCGATATGCCTATGCATGAAAGAGCGGTCAGTGAATCTGCTTTACGTAATGCTGATGAAATATGGATCAGCAGTTCGACCAAAGAAGTGGTGCCAGTCACCTTATTGGATGGTGAAATTGTTGGCAGTGGCAAGCCAGGTCCGATTTGGCAGCAAATGCATGCTTTGTTTCAGCAATATAAACAAGAGGTAGCTTGATGAGTGAAGCAAGCGGAGAAGAAACCCTACTGGAATTCCCCTGCGAATATCCTGTGATTGCCATGGGCGAGAGCCATCCTGAGCTTGATAATATCGTAGTGGAAATTATCCGCCGTCATGCTGGCGATATTGCTGAAGGGGCGGTCACCAGCAAACAAAGTTCAGGCGGCAAGTTCACTTCCATCACTGTCGTTATTGAAGCAACCAGTAAAAAACAACTGGATGCTATCTATCAAGATCTCAGTAGTCATCAAGCCGTTAAATACGTGCTCTAACGCATTTTTCTATGAAGATTCAGGATCTCGGTTTGCGGGATTACCTACCAACTTTACAAGCCATGCAGCAGTTCACCCTGCAACGCGATGAGCTTACGGAAGACGAACTTTGGTTGCTGGAACATTATCCGGTCTACACACAGGGATTTAATGGTCAGGACGCACATCTGCTGAATAAAAATACTATTCCCGTGGTGCAAACTGACCGCGGCGGGCAGATTACCTACCATGGCCCCGGACAATTGATTGTCTATCCATTAATTGATTTACGTCGCCGAAATATGGGAGTGCGTCATATGATCACTCACCTGGAAAATTCCGCTATCACCTTATTGGCACAGCATGATATTGACGCATATTCACGTAAAGATGCGCCGGGCGTATATTGCAATGACGCTAAAATTGCCTCGCTGGGATTACGGGTCAAACGTGGCGCCTGTTATCATGGCCTGAGTTTGAACATTGATATGGATCTGCAACCATTTGCCGATATCAATCCCTGCGGTTATCCGGGGATGCAAATGACCGATATGAACACATTAGGTGCCAAAGTAGATATGGCGTTAATTAAACAACAATTTGTGTCTGTTTTTCTGTCACACATAGAACAAGGCAATACGCCATGAGCGACACCGTTGAAACAGTAAAACGTGATGTTAAAGCCCTGAAAGGTGCTTCTAAAGTTTCGCGTATTCCGATAAAAATCGTGCCCAGTGATCCGAAGCGCAAACCGGAATGGATCCGTGCTAAATCGCAAGGTGCGCCTGAAGTGCAGCGTATCAAACAAATGCTGCGTGATCATGATTTGCATACTGTATGTGAAGAAGCTTCCTGCCCGAATCTGGGGGAATGTTTTGCCCACGGCACGGCGACGTTTCTTATCATGGGCAATATCTGTACCCGGCGTTGTCCTTTTTGTGATGTAGCCCATGGCCGGCCTGATGCGCTGGATGAAAATGAACCGAATCATCTGGCAAAAACCATTGCTGCCATGCAACTCAAACATGTAGTAGTGACTTCAGTGGATCGTGATGATTTACGTGATGGTGGTGCTGCACATTTCAGCCGCTGTATCAGTGAAATTCGCCAGCAATCGCCGCAAACCCGTATTGAAGTGCTGGTCCCCGATTTTCGTGGACGTATGGATATAGCGTTAGAAATTTTGGCGGACAATCCACCGGATATTTTTAATCACAATCTGGAAAGCATTCCGCGACTTTATAAGGCCGTTCGTCCAGGTTCTGATTACCAATGGTCATTAGATTTGATTCGGCGCTTTCAGCAAATGCATCCTCAAGTACCGACCAAATCCGGCTTAATGCTGGGCTTGGGGGAAACCATTGATGAAGTTAAACAGGTGATGCAGGATTTGCGTGATCATGGTTGCCGTATGCTGACACTGGGTCAATATCTGCAACCGAGCCGCCATCATTTGGCCGTTGAACGTTTTGTCAGTCCGGCAGAGTTTGATGAACTGGCGGTGGCAGGTAAGGCAATGGGCTTTGATCATGTCGCCAGCGGACCAATGGTACGTTCGTCGTATCATGCGGATCTGCAGGCTCAGGGTGAAAAAGTTTCTTGAGTCGATGAATTAACAGCTGAGAGCTTTATATGGCTATCAAGCGACGCCAATTGTTAAAAAATGCGGTCTATGCCTCCGCTCTGGCAAGCTTGCCATTGGGTTTATCTACTGCGTGTTATCGCAGTCAACGACAACGAGTAGTGGTCGTCGGTGGCGGTTTTGCTGGTGCCACTGCAGCGCGATACCTGGCCATGTGGGCGCCGGACTTTGATATCACGTTGATTGAAAAAAATGCTCAGTTTATTTCCTGTCCGCAAAGCAATCTGATCCTCAGCGGTAATCGCAGTCTGCAACAATTGACTCATGAATATGATCATTTGCAAGCTGACAGATCCATTCGTTTTATTCAGGCGGAAGTTACTGCAGTTGATCCCGATAAGCGTCAATTGTGGCTGGAGGATGACAACCGTGTGGATTATGACCGGTTGATCATTGCGCCTGGTGTGGAGTTTATATACGACCAGTTGCCTATTCTGGCCTCACCGCAGGCTCAGCTGCATGTTCCCCATGCCTGGAAGGCGGGCGCGCAGACAGTAATATTAGCCAATCAACTTAAAGCCATGCGTGCAGGGGGAGTCGTCATTATGACGGTGCCTGCAGCGCCATTTCGTTGTCCTCCGGGACCTTATGAACGGGCCTGCCAGATAGCGTTATATCTTAAACAGCATAATCCAACCGGCAAGCTGCTGATTCTAGATGCCAATCCGGATATTGTTTCCAAAAAAGCTTTATTTATCGATGCATGGCAACAGCAATATAACGGGCTGATTGAGTATCAACCAATGAATCCGCTTGAATCTGTAAATGTGGCAAGCCTGGCAGTTGAAAGCTTTTTTGATAGTTATAAAGCCGATGTGTTAAATGTGATCCCGCCGCAGAAAGCCGGTAGAGTGGCTGCGATGGCCGGTGTTATCAATGTCGATAACCACTGGTGTGACGTTGATTATTTAACCTATGAATCTTCCGCGGTTGAACGTATACATGTGATAGGGGATGCGGTTTCCGCTAAAGTACCTAAATCAGCCCATATTGCCAATCAGCAAGCCAAGGTTTGCGCCGCAGCAGTGATTGCCCTGTTGCGTGATGAATTGCCCGAGCAACAACCGGTTTTCAGTAATACCTGTTACAGTTTTGTTGATGGTGAGCAAGCCGGACATGTTGCGGCTGTTTATCGATATGATAAAGACAGTCGGGATATGCTTCCACATCCCAGCGGCGGGGTTTCTGAATCTGCCAGTGAACTGGAAGGCCGTTACGCCCAAGGCTGGGCGGAAAATATCTGGGCTGATACATTAGGCTGAAATTCACCTGTTCACCTGCTGATTTGAGGCAGGGTTTCGGTCTTTGCCCATTGCAGTATAATGACTCGCAATTTCAATAACTCCACCAGCTGGATTTAAACACGAGGTAGTAGATGAGCGATTTTTTACCCGGCCTGGAAGGTGTGCCTGCCACAAAGTCAGCCATTTCATTTATTGATGGCGAAAAAGGCATCCTTAGTTACCGTGGTTATCCACTGGAAACACTGGCAACCAACAGTACTTTTGAAGAAACTACGCTATTGTTACTCGATGGCGAATTACCTACCAAAGCTGCCCTGAATCGCTTTTCCAAACAGCTACGCAGCAGCTATCGAATCAAATATCACATCCGCGAAATGATGCGGCATTTCCCGCATACCGGTCATCCGATGGATATGTTGCAAACCGCAGTTTGCAGTTTGGGTATGTTCTATCCGGGTACTGAATGTCTGACCGATGCGGATAGCTGTAAAGATATCGACTATGTCCGCAATATGACGGTTAATATCATCGCGCAGATGGCGCCGTTAGTCGCCATGTGGGAGCACATGCGTCAGGGCTATGACCCAATCAATCCACGTGATGATTTATCGGTCGCCGAAAACCTGCTGTATATGTTTACCGGTAAAGAGCCGGATAGTCTGATGGCCCGTATTATGGACGTCTGTTTAATCTTGCATGCTGAACACACTTTGAACGCTTCAACGTTTGCAGCACTGGTTGCCGGCTCGACCCTGGCATCACCTTACAGTGTTATTTCTGCGGCCATTGGCACGCTTTCCGGTCCGTTACACGGTGGAGCGAATCAGCGTGTTGTAGGCATGCTGCAGGAAATTGGTTCCCCAGATAATGTTGAAGCTTGGGTTGATAAAAAACTGGCCAACAAAGAAGTTATCTGGGGCATGGGGCATCGGGAATATAAAGTTAAGGATCCTCGTGCCACAATCCTGCATAAACTGGTGACCAAGCTGGTGGAAGAACGCGGTGGTTCACTGGATAAGATGTTCGCCACGGCAATGAAATTGGAAGAAGTCTGTGTGGATCGACTTGGACACAAAGGTGTTTACCCAAATGTAGATTTCTATTCCGGTATTCTCTACTCAGAAATGGGCATTCCAGAAGATCAGTTTACTGCTTTGTTTGCGGTAGCACGTTCAGCCGGTTGGCTGGCACATTGGCGCGAGCAGATTTCCAATAACCGTATTTATCGGCCAACACAGATTTATGTTGGTCATGAACAACGTGAATATATTCCAATGTCTGAGCGTAAAAAAGCGCCTAAGCAATAATGGTTTTACTGGCTTCACCTTGTTGCTCGCGCACCAGGCGCGGCACAAGGTAGCCTGGTAATTCGCGGCGCATTGCCGCTATTAAGGCAATGCCTTTTTGTTCGACAACATCAAAATGACTGGCTCCTTGTACTTTATCCAGTAAATGCAAATAGTAGGGCAGTACCTGAACTTCACTTAATCTTTCGCTAAGCGCGATTAAACTCTCTGCATCATCATTAATTCCACGCAATAAAACAGCCTGATTCAGCAACTCACAACCGGCATTGCGTAACTGTAATAAGGCTTCAGCGGTTTCAGCATCAATTTCATTAGCATGATTGGCATGGATCACCATGACTACTCGTAAATGACTGTTGCTGATCCAGTTCAGTAAACTTTGGGTTACCCGTTTGGGCAGTACCAATGGCAGTCTGGTATGAATTCGCAGACGTTTGATATGGGGAATTTTTTGTAAGTCTTGCACCATTGTCGCTAATTTTGTGTCAGTTAAAGCCAGCGGATCGCCACCACTGAAAATTACTTCACGAATACTGCTATCACTTTGTAATGCGGCTATTGATTGTTGCCACTGACTGGCTAACGGATTACTTTCACTGTAGGGAAAATGCCGGCGGAAACAGTAACGGCAATGAATCGCACAGGCACCCGTTGTGAGTAATAATGCCCGGCCCTGATATTTATGCAGAATTCCGGGTGAGCTGATTGCCAGATGATCACCGACTGGATCGGTTGAGAAACCTTCAACTTCACTATTTTCATCAATCAGCGGGAAAACCTGGCGCAACAGCGGGTCATTGGCATCGCCGTAATGCATTTTATTGATATAACTTTGCGTCACTCTTAGCGGAAAGTTTTTTAAGCTCTCAGCATCAATCGCCTGCAGACGATTCTCCAGCCCCAGCATTTGCAGCAAGATGGCAGGATTTTTAACGGCATGACTTAATTCATCCTGCCAATCAGCAAAGATTACGTCAGCTTGCGATTGCGGTATCATAGTGGGCTTTGATTTTGTGAACAGGCGACGATCGTCCCCCAAAAGAGGTAAGCATGGCAAGTTATAGTACAAATGAGTTTAAAGCCGGACTGAAATTCATGATGGATGGCGATCCCTGCAGCATCATCGAAAATGAATTTGTGAAACCGGGTAAAGGCCAGGCATTTAACCGCGTTAAATTCCGTAACCTGAAAACTGGTCGCGTTAACGAGCGTACTTTCAAAACCAACGAGTCCGTTGAAAGCGCTGACGTAGTCGAAATGGATCTGGAATTTTCTTATACCGACGGTGAGTTCTGGCACTTTATGGATCCGAGCAGCTTTGAACAATATGCTGCTGATGCCAATGCCATTAGCGAAAGTAAAGACTGGCTCAAAGAGCAATACACTTACACAGTAACATTATGGAATGGCACACCACTTCTGGTGACACCACCAAACTTTGTTAATCTGACAGTTGTAGAAACCGATCCAGGTGTGCGCGGCGATACGTCAGGTGGTGGCGGTAAACCGGCAACCTTGGAAACTGGCGCTGTGGTTCGCGTACCATTATTTATCGAAATCGGTGAAGTATTGCGGGTTGATACACGTTCTGCATCTTACGTTGAACGTGCCAAGAAAGATTAAAGTTATCTTTTTATTTTTTGCCTTCTTATCTGGCATGTTGAACGATGACATGCATAAAGTTAAAGCATAAATGATGCTTCAAGGCGAACCATTGCAAAGCATGTTAAAACGGCGGGCAAAGCTTTTAGCCAATGTCCGCCGTTTTTTTTCAACTCGGAATGTGCTGGAAGTCAGTACCCCTATTTTGTCTTCGGCCGCGCCAACTGCGCCGTATCTTGACAGTTTTTCCACCCGGTTTTCAGTCGGAAATGACTCGAAAACCCTGTATCTGCATACCTCACCTGAATTTGCGATGAAACGCTTGCTGGCAGCGGGCAGTGGACCGATTTATCAGATTGCTACGGTATTTCGTAATGGTGAATTGGGACGGCAACATACCCCCGAGTTTTCGATGCTGGAGTGGTATCGCCCTGGTTTTTCACTGACGGATTTAATGACGGAAGTGGATGCGTTGATGCAACAGGTGATTGGTTTACCTGCAGCGGCCATCTTTCGCTATCGTGATTTATTCTTGAAATATATGCAGGTGGATATTTATCAGGCCGATGATGAAACACTTAAACAATTCGCTTTAGATCGAATTGCCGGGCTAACTAAAGACTGGCAAACCGATCGTGATGGTTGGCTGGAAATGCTGATGAGCGAAGTGATTGAACCTCAGCTTAACATGTTAGACATGCCAGTGATGGTGACCGAATTTCCTGCTTCCCAGGCGCAGTTAGCAAAAACAGAAATCAATACCGAAGGTCATTCGGTTGCCAGGCGTTTTGAGCTTTACGCTGGAGGCATGGAGCTGGCCAATGGCTATGACGAATTATGTGATGCTGCAGAGTTACGGCAACGCTTTGAGCGGGATAACCAACTACGTCAGCAACACGGCAAGCCACCGATGCCGATAGATGAAAATCTGCTGATTGCCATGCAAACCGGTTTGCCGCAATGCAGTGGTGTGGCCTTGGGGCTGGATCGATTAATGATGCTGCATATGAACGTAGAGCATATCAGCCAAGTGCAAAGTATTGCTTTTACTGAGAGCTGAGACGGTGTTTTGACCTAGGCAAATAAAAAGCCACCAACGATGTCGTTGGTGGCTTTTTGGTTTTATGACTAAATTAAAGTGTTTTTTTGCGGTTGCGGCGCATCGCGAAAAAGCCGATCAAACCACTCAAAAACAAAGGCAGAGCTCCAGGAACAGGAACTTGTGTCGGTGGCACAAAGTTAAGTGGTTGAGAGTGGATTTCACCGTATTGTGTCAGGTTCTTAGCGACCAGCGTACCTTCGATATTATTGTAATTTGTTACATCTGCATTCAAAGCCAGAATAGTACCGCCAAATTGGCTGACTAGATTCAGCACGGTGGCATCGACAAAATTCCATAAAAAGATTGAGCCGTAGATGGTCGCAGCACTGGCCAGAAAGTTAGCCTTGATATCCAATACCGTATTGTCGCCACCAAACACATTAAACAGGATGCTTTGCGTATTGGTCATGCTGAAATCAAACTCAAAGGCACCGTCAAAAAAGCTTTTTGCATCGGTGATATTGAAGATGGCAAGACCAGAGTCGTTACCAACTGCATTAAATGTGACCTTACCGCCGTTAATGCTATAGCCACTGTTTGCGTCGAGACCGGATAATTGGTTAGAAAAATCACTTAATACAGTCATGGCATTTGACGCTTCAGTACTTGGATTGAAGGGTGCCGTAACAGGTTGGTTGGATAGGGTTCCACCACCGTTTGCATTTGCTGTGCCGGTCAGGTTGCCGCCATATGTAGTATTGCCACCATTGGTGTTTACAGAACCCGAGATATCACCGATAACTGAAGATGAGCCGTTACCGTTGGCATTGTTTTGTAATGAACCTGATACCGAGCCTACAAAAGCATCACCACCATCGTTCATGGTGACATTACCGGCAATGTTGCCACCAACATTCAGACCTTTGCCTTTGGTTATAACGTTGCCATTTATATTACCGGCCACCGTCAGAGCCGGAACCTCAGCATTCGAAGTTTGATGCATGTTGTACATGCCACCATCTACATTGCCACCAATAAGTGCATTGCCTTCAACTTCTGAGGTGCTTTTTACATTGCCAGAGGTGATGAGATTATATTGGTTGAGTAATGAGGTAGCGTCGACTGGGCCAGCATGAGCAAACTGATTGATGCCGATAAAAAAGAGACCGACTAGCGTTAATCTAGATACATGCACTTGACTCATTCCTTTATTTAATACATGAATTTTGGCTGAATAGTATTTATATGCAAAATAAATAACAACTGTACGTTGGTACAGTATCAGCAATTAATTTCCATACAGGCGGAAATGCTCAATTAAGCCATCAGGTTAGGCAGCCACATTGTCAATATCGGGAAGCTTATGATCAATGCCAGTACCACCAGCTGAATCGCGACAAATGGTGTGATGCCTTTATAGATATCCATAAGCTTTAATGTTGGTGGTGCACTGGCTTTCAGATAAAACAACGAAAAGCCAAATGGTGGTGTGAGAAATGACGTTTGCAGGTTAATCGCAATCAATAAGGCAAACCATAACGGGTCAATGCCTAAATGAATTGCCACTGGCGCAATGATTGGCACGACGATAAAACAAATCTCGATAAAGTCGAGGAAAAAACCCAATACAAAAATCAGTAGCATGCTGATAATCAGAAACGTCCATTTGCCGCCAGGTAAGCCGGAAAAAATATCCAGAATAAGCCCATCACCGCCCATGCCGACAAATACCAGACCAAACGCTGTGGCACCGATAAAGATCAAAAACACCATACTGGTCAGTCGTGCAGTTTTTTGCATGGCATCACGCAGATTTGGCATGGTCAAACGTCGATGCAAAGCAGCCAGAATCAATGCGCCCAATGCACCTACAGCAGCCGACTCAGTGGGAGAGGCGATACCATGAAAAATTGAGCCCAATACCGCGATAATGAGCAGCAATGGTGGCAGCAGACTTTTTAAAACGCTAAGCCATAATGCGGAAAGTTCAGTGTTATCATCCTGCACTGCGGGTGCTAGATGTGGGTGACGCCAAGCCACATAACCTATATATAGGGTGTAAGCCACAATCAGCATGATGCCCGGCACCACAGCACCAATAAATAATTCACCCACCGGTACACCGATAACATCACCTAATAAAATCAGAATAATGCTTGGAGGAATGATTTGTCCTAGGGTGCCGGATGCGGCAATAGTGCCACTGGCTAATGATGGTGCATAGCCGCGCTTTAACATGGAAGGTAAAGCAATAACAGTCATGGTCACCACTGAGGCACCAACCACACCGGTGGTTGCGGCTAATAAAGCACCCACCATGACCACAGATATTGCCAGCCCACCACGAATGCGGCCAAATACTCGTCCCATGGTATCGAGTAGCTCTTCTGCTACTCCGGACTTTTCCAGCACCACGCCCATAAATACAAACAGGGGAACAGCCAACAAGGTGAAGTTGGTCATGATGCCCCAGATGCGAAACGGTAATAACTGGAAGAAATCAAAACCCAGATAAATACTGCCAAATAGCAGTGAGATGGCACCTAATACAAAGGCCACCGGGTAACCTGAGAGCAACAACAGGATCAACAAGCCAAACATCAGCAGAGCCATGTATTCCATTATTGTTGTTCCTGCTGTTGGCGAATGAGTCGGATATTGCGAATTAACTCAGCGATTGCCTGGATTATCAACAACAGGAATCCCAGCAATAAAGCAGACTTGAGAATAAATCGATAGGGCAGGCCACCGGGGTCGGGGGAGCCTTCCTGATATAAATACGCGTTATAGGCAAATGGCCAACTGCTGATTAGAATCAGCACACAAAAAGGCATGAGAAATAACACAATGCCGATGACATCAATCCAGGCGCGATGTTTATCACTGAGCCGCTGACTGCGATAAAGGATATCCACCCGCACGTGACCATCGTGTTTCAGGGTATAAGCGCTGCCGAGTAAAAAGATTAATGCAAACAGGTGCCATTCCAACTCCTGCAAGCCAACAGAGCCTTGTTGGAACAAATAACGCATCATCACGTCATAACAAGTCAGTAGCACTAACAGTAAGACCAACCAGCTACTGAGCTTTCCAGTGAATTCGGTAAAACGGTTTATCGAAAATTCCAACGAGGTAAAAAATCGGCCCATGGTTGATTGTCACCAGCAAAATAAACGTTGAAGTTTCCCACAAAGCGGTCAATTGCTCCAGCAATTCACCATTAAATGAAATTTACTGTTCAGTTATCCGCAACCTTTAATGGAAGTGGTAAAGTGATACGACTGACCCAATAAACGAGGAGAGATGACATGGATAATACAAGTCTGAAATACAGCAGTGAAAAAGCGCAACTAATCCGGCTTCTGTATATGCTGCTTTACGGTTTTGTGCTGTATCTGACCATGTCGGTACTGGCGATAGTGGTTATTGTGCAATTTGTCTTTGCGTTATTCAGTGGTAGTCCCAACCCCTCTATTCTTAATTTTTCCAAAGATCTTTCCCGCTTTATCCAGCAAATGGTGTTATTTCTGACCTATAACGACGAGAGAAAGCCTTTTCCGTTCAATCCTTTGTATGATGAGGTAGAGGTTGAAGCGGTATACGATAACGACGATTATATTGCGGATTATGAAGACATCACTGATAAAGATGATCCGACAAAACCTAAACAATAATTCGAACTAAAGGAAATTTAACTTTCTTATGCTCACTGTAATCTCTCCCGCGAAGACACTCGATTTTGATACCCCTTCGCATACCGATAAACACACCGAACCTCGGTTCCTTTCTCAATCCCAGCAATTGATCGATCAATTGAAAAAGTTATCTTCTCAGGAAATTGCCAATCTGATGAAGGTTAGTGACAAACTTGCTGGATTGAATATGGCGCGGTTCCAACAATGGCAAACACCATTTACTGCGGAAAATGCCAAGCAAGCCATTCTGGCATTTAAAGGCGATGTTTATACTGGACTGGAAGCAGAAACCCTTGATGAGAAAGGCTTGGAATTTGCTCAGCAACATTTACGCATCTTGTCTGGTTTATATGGTGTTTTACGCCCATTGGATTTGATGCAACCTTATCGTTTAGAAATGGGTACACCCTTTCAGAATAAAGCTGGGAGAGATCTCTATACTTTCTGGGGGGAGCAATTACAGAAGTCATTGGAAGCCGAACCGGCTTTACAAGATGGAGTGTTGATCAATCTGGCATCCAATGAATACTTTAAAGCGGTGAACGCCAAAAAACTCAAAGCAACTATCATCACGCCAGTCTTTAAAGACTGGAAAAATGGTCAATATAAAATGATCAGTTTTTACGCCAAAAAAGCACGGGGACTGATGAGCCGTTACATTATTGATCAGCAAATTAATTCACCGGAAAAACTCAAGCAATTTGATTCAGAAGGCTATCGTTACAGCGAAGAAATGAGTCAAAAAAATGATTGGGTGTTTATCCGGGATCATGATTAATTAAAGTGAGATAGGTGCGGCAATGCAGCCAGGGACGGTAACGAAACTTATCACCTCTACGTTAATGTTTATGAGCTTTCTGGCAAGCCAGTCTGTGAGTGCTACGGTGCTATTGAGCGCGGTAGAGCAAGATTATCTCAGTCAAAAACAATCGATAAAGCTGTGTACTGATCCTGATTGGCTGCCCTATGAGGGTATTGATGAAAAGAGTGAATTTACCGGCATCATGTCGGATTTTTATGCTTTATGGTCTGACAAAATCAATACGCCAATCGAACTGGTCCAAAGCTCTAGCTGGGAACAGTCATTGCAGTTAATACAAAATGGCAAATGCGATATTCTTTCCAGTGCCATGGATGTACCCAGTCGCCGTGACTGGTTAAATGTCACCACGCCTTATATTTTTTATCCATTGGCAGTCGCTACCCAGCCAAGTCATGAATTTGTGGTGAAATTTGAACAAGTTCTGGATCGTGATTTTGTGATGGTGGAAGGTTATGCCGGCATTGAAATGCTGCGTAATCGTTACCCCGATATCAATATAGACGTCGTTAAGTCATCCCGAGAAGGCCTGAAGATGGTCGAAACTGGCCTTGTATACGGATACATAGATACCGTACCGACTATTAATTTTCAGATGTTACGTTGGGGAGTATCACATCTGAAAATCAGTGGGGTATTGGATCTACAATATGCAATGTCTGTGGGGGTGAGTACCCGGGAACCGCAATTGCTTGATATATTTAACAAGGTTATAGCCGATACCACTGAACTGGAACGTCAGCGAGTATTGAATAACTGGTTATCTTTAGATTACCTTCAACCTGAAGATAAGACTTTATTCTGGATATTATTTAGCGGCGTAATACTGGTGCTGATAATCCTGATGTTTCGCTACAGACAGGTGCATCACCATAATCGAAATTTACGCCATCTCAATAATAAACTTGAGCAAATTTCCCAATATGACCATCTCACAGGGCTGGCAAACCGGTATGCCCTGCATCAGCGTTTTAATGTCGAAATCGAAACTGCCAAACAAACACAACAGCTGTTTTCGCTGATCATGCTGGATTTAGATTTTTTTAAAACCATTAATGACGAGCATGGTCATGAAGTGGGGGATAACGTTATCAAAGAGTTTGCTTCACTGTTGAAGTCAATGGTGCGTGAAAACGATCTGGTCGGCCGCTGGGGAGGTGAGGAGTTTTTAATCCTCTGTTCACAGACCTCACAAAATGGTGCTTTTCACTTGGCCGAGCAGATTCGACTGCAAGTGCAAACCATGGATTTCTCAGTGGATCGCCAAATTACAGCCAGTTTTGGACTCAGCGAGTATAGGCTTGGAGAAACCATCAGTGATACGATTAAGCGTGCTGACGACGCATTGTATCTTGCAAAGAACAATGGTCGTAATCAGGTTGTAATGTCGGACTCTGATTAAGATGAATTTACCACCAAACACTGAGTTAACCCCGGGGCGGTATTTTTTTGCCTTGTCGCCAGATCTGAATTCGCGCATGCAAATTCAGCACATCATGAAACGTCTGCCTGAAGATAAAGCTTTAAAGTTACAAACCACTGCCAACTTACATCAAACGCTATTGTTTCTTGGTCAACTGGATCAGCAGCAAATCAACGCTTTATTAGCAGGCACCGAATCATTGCGTTTTCCTGAGATACATATGCAGTTTGATCATCTTTCTTATTGGGATACTCCCAAGATCTTTTGTCTGACCAGTCGTGCACCAAGTGCCGAATTATTTGATCTGGTAAACAAGCTGCAACAGATTGCCAGCGATGCTGATATAGCCATAGATATAAAACCGTATCAGCCTCACATCACCCTTGCTCGCAAGGCTAAGCAAGCGGTCCCGGTAGCTATTGCTCCGGTCCGTTTCAGAGCTCAAGAGCTGGTATTAATGAAATCGGTTTCAACCGATCATGGCCCCCAATATTATCCGGTGATGCATTGGCCAATCACCGATAACTGATGCTAGATATATGCAAATAACAACGAGATAAATCTGTTATAACTGTATTTCTCTGATGACCACTGTCGCAATCAATGATTCCCAAAGCCAATTTTTTCAGTTTAAGCTCGTTAATGGTGTTGCTATTGACATCATTAACCAGCGGAAAACTACTGGCTGAGCAAACCACTCTGCGAGTGGGGATCTATGAAAATCCACCTAAGTTGTTGATGAACTCTGACGGGCAAGTGAGTGGGATTTTAGGCGATATTTTGCGGATAGTTGCCGAGCGGGAAAACTGGCAGTTAATTGCCGTACCTTGTTATTGGAATGACTGTCTGCAAATGCTAGCTAAGGGCGAAATTGATTTGTTACCAGATGTCGCGATGGCGGTAACTCGTACAGATTTATATGATTTTCATTCCACACCGGCGCTGCTCAGTTGGTCACAGATCTACGTCAGTCGAGGTAATAACCTAAGTAGCTTGCTGGAGCTGGATGGTAAGCGTCTGGCGTTACTGAAAGGCTCGATTCAGTACGATTATCTTAATCAACTGGCGGAAAGCTTTAATATTGATGTGACCTTTGTTTTGGTCGATACACAGCAAGCAGCTTTTGCAGCCCTGGTAAATGGTGTTGCCGATGCGGTGACTGCCAATAACTTTATCAGTGAGCTGAAAGCCGCTGAACTGAACTTAAAACCCACCTCCATTATTTTTCAGCCGAGTCGTTTATATTTCGCTACCTCAAAAGGTAAACATGGCGACGTATTGGAGACACTGGATAATTATTTGCAAAAATGGCAAAACGAAGCCAATTCGCCATATTTCTCCGTATTACAAACATGGAACAACCCTGCGGTCAAAACCATTATTCCAAAAGAATTATGGTGGTTATTGATAGCGTTAATTGTAGGGTTTGTAAGTGCCGTCGGTTTTTCATTGTTATTGCGGCGGCGCGTCCATGAAAAAACGATTTCCTTACGGCAATCTGAACAAAACCTGAGCGTTATTCTCGATAGTGTCGATGCGCATATTTATATCAAAGATCTGCAATTGAATTACCAGTATGTCAATCAGAACGTATGCAAGCTGATTGGTCTGGATGAAAAAGATATCCTGGGTAAAACCGACACCATATTATTTGATCAGGAAACCTGTAAAACGCTGCGTGAAAATGATCTCAGAGTCATCGAAAAAGGGGAGCGGATCGTTGAAGAAGAAATCAATACCGTGCTTGGGTCGGAAACACCACAAACCTTTCTTTCGGTGAAGCTGCCGCTGCGACAGGAAGATGGCACTGTTTACGCGTTATGCGGTATTTCTACCGATATTACGGATTATCTGTTGATACAAAAGCAGCTGCGCAAACTGGCTTTATATGATTCCCTCACCGGTCTGGCCAATCGTCGCTTATTGATGGAGTTTCTGGAGGATGCACTGGCTGAAAATGGTCAGTTTCACCAGGAAGGGGCTTTGCTGATCGTTGATTTGGATGCCTTTAAAACATTAAACGATACCCTGGGACATCACGCAGGGGATTTATTACTGCAAGCGGTTTCCAAAAGGCTTCAGAGTCGGCTGGCTTCACAGGACTTGGCCGCCAGATTGGGTTCTGATGAGTTTGTCATCGTCAAGCCTAATATGGGAGTACTTCGCGACGAGGTACAAACCAGTGCTCAAAAATTTGCTGAAGAAATCCTGCAAGATTTTATTCTGCCTTTTAGCCTGGATCAGACTCAGTACATTGCCTCAGCCAGTGTTGGTATCGCCTTGTTTTCGGATGCAGAGGGCGATGTTGAACGCTTACTGCAAGATGCCGATATGGCGTTATATCGAGCCAAAGCATCCGGGCGTAACAGCCTGAAATTCTTTGATCCGACCATGCAGAAAGAAGTGAACCGGCGCAGCGAATTGGAACGTAAATTACGCGATGCCATTGCTCTGCAGCAGCTCGAGTTGTATGTACAGCCACAAATCAGTAGTGACAAGCAGTATGTCGGCATGGAAGCATTATTACGCTGGAATGACCCGGTGGAAGGGTTTATTTCACCAGCCGACTTTATCCCTATAGCCGAATCAAGTGGTCTGATCATCCCTCTGGGGGCCTGGGTATTAAGAAAAGCCTGCCAGATCCTCGCCGAGTGGTCGACAATACCGGGTATGGAAAACCTGACCTTATCAGTCAATATCAGTCCAAGGCAATTCCGTCATTTGCAATTTATTGACTATATCGACAGTTGCTTGATCGAGCTAAAGGTTAATCCCAATCACTTGGAACTTGAAATCACCGAAAGCCTGTTAATTGAGGATATTGATCACACTATCGAGCGCATGAATGCTTTACGTCAGCGTGGTTTACGTTTTGCCCTGGACGATTTTGGCACCGGTTACGCTTCGCTAAGTTATTTAAAATTACTGCCTCTGAATAAATTGAAAATCGACCAGTCGTTTGTTCATGATGTACTGACCGACGTCAATGATGAAGCCATCGTCAGCACCATTATTGCTCTGGGACAGAGTCTGGATTTAGCGGTGATTGCTGAAGGTGTGGAAACAGCAGAACAGGCGGCTTTGCTGGAAAAATTCGGCTGCCATGTTTATCAAGGCTATTTTTTTGGTAAACCGGCTCCGGTCACTGAATGGCAAGAGATTATCTCTGCAGCCAGCAAACGACAGAAAAACCTATAAATCTCTGGCGCAGAGCATTTCGGCTTTTTTGCGCAATGCAGTATGAATCTCTCATTTTGCAATCTGTTTTGTTGTAAAAAATTGTATGGCTTGGATGCAAATCAATACATTAAAACGGCATGCAGGCCATACAATTAAAATAAAACAGTAGTTATATCCATACATTATTTATTTTTGTATGCAAATAAGTTTGTTTTTGTCTGGGAAAGTGCCTAACGTGACTTCTAAACAGTAATTAGGAGCACCTATGCGCTCGTGGAAAGCTCGAATCGAATCCGATGCCAAAACCAAATACCTCGGCATTGTGGAAGCCTTGGAAGCCGATATCTATTCCGGATATGTCAAAGCGGGGGATCGTTTACCGCCACAACGTGCCGTGGCAGAAGCATTGAATGTGGACTTAACCACCGTCACTCGTGCTTTTAATGAAGCCAGACGTCGTGGATTAATTGATGCCACAACGGGCCGTGGCAGTTTTGTCCGTCAGCATGTTGAAAGCAAGCTTATTTCACATATTTCAACGGCTCGGCCTTTACTTGACCTGAGCATGAATAATCCTCCACAACCCGAATCAGCAGGGTTGCAACAACATATTCCGCAAGGCATCGCTCAGCTTATTTCAGGTGCTGATCGCATATTGCAATTGCATTATCAGGATAGTGCCGGTAATCCCCATGATCGAAGTGCAGCCGCTGGCTGGTTGGCACAGACAATCGACAAGGTAACGACGGAACGTACCTTAATAACCGGTGGAGCCCAGGCGGCGTTATATGCCATTTTGCAATCTATGGCTCAACCCGGAGATATCATTGCCTGTGGTGAATTTGTCTATCCGGGGTTGAAGTCTGCGGCAGAACAACTTCAATTGGCATTACAGCCATTGAGTATGGACGAACAAGGCGTGTTGCCGGATGCGTTTGAACAAGCGTGCAGACAATACCCAATCAAAGCCATTTATCTGGTGCCGACCATGGATAACCCGACAACGGCGACCATGTCATTAACCAGACGGCAGCAAATCGTGGCCATTGCTGAAGAATATGACATCAGCATTATTGAAGATGATCCCTATTCACCTTTGCTGGAAGATCCTGAAACAACTTTATTTGATTTAGCGGCAGATCGTAGCTGGTACATACGCACACTATCCAAATGCATTACGCCTGCATTACGTCTCGCCTATGTGATTGCCCCCAGTAATTCTCATGCATTGGGACTGGCCAATGTTTTACGTGCCATCAGCGTCATGGCGTCACCATTGATGGCTGCTCTGGTATCACGCTGGATCCATGATGGGCGGATCAATCGTTTTTCCGAAGCTATTCGTGAAGAAAACCAGCAACGTCAGCAGATCGCCAAACAGCTATTGGCCGGAATGGATTTTTCCAGTAACGCAGCAGGCCATCATATCTGGCTGCAATTACCCAGTTGCTGGCAGGCGAATGCGTTTGCTGAACAGGCGACGGTATTGGGCGTATCCGTCGTGGCATGTAACAGTTTTGGTTTTAGTGATCGGCAGCGTCAGGCGGTTCGGTTGTCACTCGGGCTGACACCGGATCATGCAACGCTTTCACAGGCGTTAAGCATTTTACGTGGCTTGTTGATTCAGCCTGCCACCGTCTCCCATCACATCATCTAACCCGAAAGTGAGCAAAAATATGATTGAACAACCGATTCACTTTATGGAAAAAAATGGCGATATCTATGAAGAAATGGCCGACTGGGATGTGAATGCCGGAGGCGAGAAAATCGTCGCCAAACGTATGTCGGGTCGCTTCCGTAATCTGAAATGGTTTGGCATGTCAGTGTGGCTGATCTATTTCCTGGTGCCATACATTCGCTGGAATGGTGAGCAAGCGGTATTGCTGGATATCCCCAATCGTCAGTTTCATTTTTTTGAACTGACTATTTTCCCGCAGGATATCTGGATGCTGTCGCTGACATTGTTGTTCTTTGCCATTTTGCTGGCGGCGGTGACCAGTGTGGCTGGACGGGTGTTTTGTGGTTATTTCTGTTTCCAGACCGTGTGGACCGATATTTATACCTGGATTGAAACCAAATTTGAGGGTGATACACCCCAAAAACAATTACGCTTCAAACAAGCCCCGTGGTCGGTTGGCAAAATTTTGAAAAAATTCACTAAACACAGCCTGTGGATGGCTATTGCTTTGCTGACCGGGCTGACCTTTTCCGCCTGGTTTACCGATGCATTTGAATTGTGGGGTGATGTCTTCAGTCTGCAGGCGCATATTGCCGTGTGGATAGCGATGGTCATTTTCACCACCTTCACCTATGTGTTTGCCGGCTTTATGCGTGAGCAGGTGTGTTTCTGGTTATGCCCTTATGCACGTTTGCAAGGGGTGATGTATGACCAGAATACGATTTTGCCGGCTTATGATGCTGAGCGCGGTGAACCTCGCGGCAAACTGAAAAAAGGCCAGACCGATCCGAGTAAAGGCAGCTGTATTGATTGCAAACTTTGCGTCAATGTCTGCCCGACCGGTATTGATATCCGTAAAGGTCAACAGGAAGGTTGTATCACTTGTGGTATGTGCATTGATGCCTGTGATTCGGTAATGGATAAAATCAATGAGCCGCGCGGCTTGATTCGTTATGCTTCATACGCTGAATTGCAAGGGCATAGCAAACCACAAGCGCTGTACAAACGTCCTCGGGTGATTATCTACACGTTTATTCTGCTGGCTTCTCTGTTGGGTATTGTGTATGGCTTTTTATCGTTGTCATCGACAGATTTCAGCGTCAGCCCGGATCGTCAGCCGTTATTTGTGCGTTTAAGTGATGGCTCGATTCAGAATCGTTATACGCTGAAGCTGCTTAACAAAGAAAATGTGCCGATTGAAGTGCAATATCGGGTTGCAGGACTGGATGGGGCTAACCTGCATGGCATTCATGAATCGTATGTGATTGAACCCGCCAAGGTTTTAACCATTACTGCATTGGTTAAAGTGCCAGAGGATAAGCTGCAACCAGGCATCAGCCCACTTATTTTCAATGTCGAAGTGATTGATGGACCTGAGTCAGAAATTACCTATCAAACCATCTTTATCGCACCCAAGAAATAACTTGGGTGCGGGTTGAAAAAGCCCTAGTCAGTATTTTTGATAAACAGCTCATAAAGATCAGCCCGCCGATCTTTCAGATTGGTCACAGCACCCTCACTCCGTACCAGTTTGAGTTTGTCTAAGTCCAGATCTGAAAACATGATCATTTCACTGTTAGGTGTTGTTTCGGCCATGATGGCATCGTGCGGGAAGGCAAAATCTGAGGGCGAGAATACCGAAGATTGTGCGTACTGCACATCGAGGTTTTCCACTTTGGGCAGGTTGCCGACACTGCCGGTGATAGCCACATAACATTCATTTTCAATGGCGCGAGCCTGAGCACAATGACGTACTCGCAGATAACTGTTTTTGGTATCAGTCCAGAAGGGCACAAAAATAATATCCACTTCCTGATCGGCGGCAATCCGTCCCAATTCAGGAAACTCAATGTCATAACAAATCATGATAGCCACCCGGCCGGCATCGGTTTCAAACACCTGAAACTTGTTGCCACCTTCAATGACCCAGTCACGTCGTTCATGCGGAGTAATATGGATTTTGCGTTGTTCTTCCACCCGACCATCGCGGTGGCAGAGATAGGACACGTTATAAACCCGGTCATTTTCCAATAACGGCATAGAACCGGTGATGATATTGATGTTGTAACTGACCGCCATATCCGACATGGCATCGCGGAACTGTTGGGTATAGCTGGCTAAAAACCGAATAGCCCGGGTCTGGTCGACCTGATCGGTCAATCCCATTAACGGCGCATTAAAGAATTCCGGAAATAACGCAAAATCACTTTTGTAATCAGACAAGGCATCGACAAAATACTCGACTTGTTTAAGCACTTCTTCAACCGAGGCAAATTCACGCATCTGCCATTGCACAGCCCCAAGCCGAACCTGGGTTTTACGAACGTTCAATACCGATGATGGCGGTGTGTAAAGAATATTGTTCCAATCCAGCAATGTGGCGTGTCCCAAAGACTTCTCGTCTTCGGGAAGATACTTGTGCATCAGCCGCATAACCTGAAAATCATTGGAAAGCTGAAAGGTCAGAATGGGATCATAAATCTCTTTTCGTGAGACCTGATCAATGTATTCAGCTGGTGAAAACTTGTCTGCGTATTTATGGTAGTTGGGGATACGACCACCGGCCAGAATGGCTCGCAGATTCATTGATCGACACAATTCCTTGCGGGCTTCATACAAACGACGACCTAAACGGTAACCGCGATATTCCGGATGAATGAATACATCCAGACCGTATAATGAGTCGCCATGCGGGTTGTGCCAGATTTTATCGTTACTCAGAATCAAATCATCGTAGGTATGCGGGTTGCTGAAGCGTTCATAACTGACCATGACCGTTAATGCCACCGCAATCAGTTCTCCCGAATCCTCGATGCAGATCTGCCCATCCTGAAACTGATTAATCAAGGCTTCAATGGTCGGTTTGGGCCAGGCACCACCAATATCCTCATAGACTGTATCCATCAGAGTTTTGAGCTGGTCGTAATCCTCCATAGTGAGATTACGTAAATTCAGATGCAGCTCTTCGTGGGCCATACTTGCTCCGTTGTTTAATCAGTGAATATCCCGTTGAGTCTAGCAGAAGCCGGCCGGCATGATCTGCGCATAAGACGTTAATTTTGCAGATTAACCCTGACTAAAGCTTCACCACGGACAAACTGCTATATTGCCAGCCAAAAAAGGGATGTTATGACCACTGATCAAATGATTATTTTTGCTGTGCTGGCAGCAACACTGGGTTTGTTTATCTGGGATAAATTGCGCTATGACATTGTTGCTGTCCTGGCTTTATTGACCGTTGCTTTAACCGGTTTAATTCCCGCTGATGACGTGTTTTCGGGACTTGGTCATCCAGCAGTGATAACGGTGGCGGCAGTGTTGATTATTGGGCAAGCACTGGTCAATGCCGGGGTGGTAGATGCTATCGCGCGACAACTGACCAAAGCCGGAGATAGTCCTACTTTGCAAATGGCTGCACTGACGGTGACCGTGGCAATTTGTTCAGGCTTTATGAATAACGTCGGCGCGTTAGCTTTATTAATGCCAGTGGCGATTTGGATGTCTCGGCAAAGCGGTCATTCACCCTCGATGTTTTTGATGCCTTTAGCCTTCGGTTCGTTACTTGGCGGTTGTCTGACGCTAATCGGCACCCCACCTAATATCATTATTGCCAGCTATCGCACTCAAACGGATTCGCCAGCGTTTGGCATGTTTGATTTTTTACCGGTGGGTATCGCAATTACCGTGGTAGGTGTGCTTTTTCTGGTATTTCTGGGACGCTTTCTCACGCCGCAGCGTGAAGCCAGTAACAGTGACGACGAATTATTCGAAATCAGCAGCTATCTCACCGAATTAAGTGTGCCGGAAGAATCTGAATATAAGGGTCGAAGCCTGATGGATCTGGTGGCTGCGGTTGAAGACGAAGCGGATATATCAGTGGTGGCATTGGTGCGTGGAGAAGAACGCTTCAACACGCCTTCGATGTATAGGGTGTTACAGCAAGATGATGTGCTGTTGATTGAAGCGGATTCTGATAGTTTGAAAGCGCTGACCGATGTAACAAAGTTAAAGCTGGCTGGAGATAAAACCGATCAACAAACCGAACAGGATGAAGCCGCATCTGAATCGAAAAAACCTCAGGATTTGGATGTTGTTGAAGCCATTCTGGCTCATGACTCGATTTTGGTTGGCAACACGCTAAGTAGTCTGTCGATTCGTCAGCGTTATGGCATCAACATTCTTGCAGTGGCGCGCCGCGGCCATCAGCTTAAACAACGTTTGCATAAAATCCGTTTTGTGGCGGGTGATATCTTGTTGATGCAAGGCAGCGACGATGTGCTCAAATCAGTGATGGGAGAGTTGGGCTGCCTGCCACTGGCTTCTAGAGGTTTACAGTTGGGGCAACCGCGTAAGGTTGCTATCGCTTCAGTGATCTTTATCGGCGTGATAGCCCTCATCATGTTTGATGTGGTTTCCACGGCAACTGCAATGGTTACCGGTGTGGTGGCGATGTTTTTTGCAGGTTTGTTACCCGTGGCGAAACTGTATAAAAGTCTCGACTTGCCGGTGGTTGTGTTACTGGCCGCGATGCTGCCAGTCGGCCAGGCATTGGAGGCGACAGGCGGTTCAGAATTAATCGCTAATTTACTGCTCAATATGGCGGAGTCTGCGCCTCCTGCGATGACAGTGGTGATTTTGATGGTGGCGACAATGTTACTGTCCAACATCATTAACAATGCCGCTGCTGCCATATTGGCGGCACCGATTGCGATTAGTGTTGCCAGCGGCATGAATGTTTCTGCTGATCCATTACTGATGGCTGTGGCTATTGGCGCTTCCTGTGCCTTTTTGACGCCGATTGCTCACCAATCCAATACCTTGGTGATGGAGCCGGGTGGTTATAGTTTTACCGATTACTGGAAACTGGGTTTGCCATTATCGATTTTAGTTATCCTGACCGCTTTACCCGTCATATTGTGGGTATGGCCGTTGTAAACTTGTATTCAGGCTTTATGACCCAACCTTAAAAAGTATTGCTTCACGATTTATCTGCCAACAGGACATAAAATGGCTCAGCAAATTGTTCAATTGCAACTCAGCGGTATGCGCTGTGCAGCCTGTGCCAATAGTATTGAAAAGGCCTTGAAAAAAAACTCTGCGGTTAAGTCGGTTCAGGTTAATTACGCGAATGAAAAAGCGACTATTCGCGGTGAAAACCTCAATGCAGACAGTCTGATAAATGTTGTCGAACAGGCTGGCTATGCAGCTCAGTTGATTGATATTGAACACCCGCAGACAGATTCAAACCAGCAACTGCAACAACGGCAGTTTTATAAATTTGTTGCTGCGGCCATCTTGTCGTTCCCTTTGCTGTACAGCATGGTCGGCCATTTCAGCTGGACCAGCGGTATCCCTGTTCCATCGTTGTTAATGAATGCCTGGTTTCAGATGGCTTTAGCCACGCCGGTGCAGTTTATTATTGGCTGGCAGTTTTATCGAGGCAGTTATTTCGCCTTAAAAAATCGTAGTGCCAATATGGATGTGCTGGTGGCATTAGGCACGTCAGCAGCCTATTTTTATAGTGTGTGGCTGACCTTTAGCTATGGTGCGATGGCGGCCCATGATGGCTTGTATTTTGAAACCAGCGCGGTGTTGATTACTTTAATTCTGCTGGGCAAGTGGTTTGAAGCCCGTGCTAAAGGTCATACTTCCGAAGCCATACGCAAACTGTTAAAACTCCAGCCGCAGCAGGCATTACGTGAATCTGCTGACGGTCATACTGAATTGGTTTCGGTTAAAGATTTGCAGCAGGGTGATGTTGTGCAGATTAAACCTGGTCAGCAAATTCCGGTGGACGGCGTAATCGTTGAAGGTCAATCGGCGGTGGATGAATCGATGCTGACTGGTGAAAGCATGCCTGTGGAAAAAACTGTCAACGACAAAGTGGTGGGTGCCACGTTTAACCAGAATGGATTTTTGCGGGTTCGCGCCACTCATTTGGGTGAAGAGGCTGCTTTGGCTCGTATTGTCCGGGTAGTTGAGCAGGCCCAGGGATCTAAAGCACCTATTCAACGTCTGGCAGATAAAGTCTCGGGGATTTTTGTGCCCGTTGTGGTGGTGATTGCATTAATAACCTTTTTATTATGGTGGTTCTGGTTTAGTCCCGGTGATACAGGAAAAGCTTTGCAAACCATGGTTGCTGTTCTGGTCATCGCCTGTCCCTGTGCGCTTGGACTCGCGACACCTACCTCTATCATGGCCGGCTCCGGTCGGGCGGCAGAGGCGGGCATATTATTTAAACAGGCGGATACGCTTGAACTGACTCAGTCACTGACCACGGTGGTGTTTGATAAAACCGGTACGTTGACCCAGGGAAAACCAGCCTTAACCGATTTTGTGGTGGCAGATAATTTTGATCAATCTGTTATTGCCAGCGTGGTCAGTGCTATTGAGGCCAAATCAGAACATCCTCTGGCACAAGCCATTGTCACTGGATTGCAGAAATCCGACAGCCAAACAACCGAAATTCAGAATTTTCAGTCTCTGAGTGGTCATGGCGTGGCGGCGAATACGGTATTAGCTGGTAAAAATTCACAGATCCTCATTGGCACCAAAAAGCTGATGCAGGATTATCAGATTGAAACGGGCCATTGGCTACAGCAGCAACAAAGCTTGGAGCAGCAGGGAAAAACGGCCATGTTAATTGCGGTGGATCAGCAGGTTATTGGATTACTGGCGGTGGCAGATACCATCCGAGAGTCGGCAAAATCGGCGATTAGCGCATTAAAAAATCGTGGTCTGCAAGTCATTATGTTGACCGGAGATAACCAGATCACGGCTCAGGCTATTGCCGATGAGCTTGGAATTGATAAAGTCATTGCCGAAGTCTTGCCCGAACATAAAGCCGATAAGATTCGTGAATTACGCCAGCAAGGCCAGGTGGTGGCTATGGTAGGCGACGGTATTAATGATGCCCCGGCTTTAGCGGAAGCCGATATCGGTATTGCCATGGGCAGTGGCACCGATGTAGCCATAGAAACAGCTGATATTGCGTTGATGAGAGCTGACCTAAATGCTGTAGATAATGCTATCCAGTTAAGTTATTTAACGGTCAGGAATATTCGACAGAATCTGTTTTGGGCTTTTGCTTACAATTCTCTGGGCATTCCAATTGCGGCTGCAGGCTTGTTGGCTCCTTGGGTTGCTGGCGCAGCCATGGCATTTAGCTCTATTTCGGTTGTGTTAAATTCCCTAAGATTGCAGCGTATTAAGCATATTCTTTAAGTACTCGCTGAAGATTTAAAAGATATTGTTTTTAAAAATACTTTTAGTTTTTTCAGTGAAGGCATCTTTAAGTAAAACGTTTAAATTTTAATCTAACGATAGAATTTGAATCGTATATCAGTAAATTTTCAGTGCAGATGCCTTCATAGCTGTTGTAGTATCCATAACAGGAATGAGTCTACTTTGCCTCAAAAGAAGGTTGAACCATAATGGCGGCAGATGAATTGGAAAACAAACTCGAGCAATGGAAGCAAAAATACCTTGAGCTGCTTGCACGTGACGAGAAACAAACTGTTTACACTCAACTTCTTGAGCGTAGTCTTGGACGGCTTGCCCTGGTTTCGGAAGGCATTGATACAGCTTTAGACAAACAATTACAATTGCTCAGGCAGGAGCTACGCAGTAGAAAAGATGCTGAGCAGATCAGCGAAATTCTGGGGAAAATCCAGCAGTGCATTAGCAAAATAGATGAAAGACCCCACGCTTCAGACGGCTCAGAGCTACTTCGCCATCTTCTGTTATCACTCAGTATCCCGACTGATTCACAATCTAGTGTAGACAACCTGTTAATTCAGCTTAAAGATGCTTCCAATCAACAAGCCCGTGAGTTATTGCCTGATTTGGTAAATTTACTGGAAAAGATGTTTTCCAATAAATTTGTGCCTCTGGTGACTACTGATAAACCTCGTTCAGGTATTTTGCAGAAACTGGGGCTAAGTAAGCTAAATACTGAAATAGCACAGTTGTTATGTGGTCTGATCGATAATCTGCAACTACCAGAGCTATTCAATGAGCAGCTTCGGGCGATAAGAGAGCAACTACAGTCTCCAAATAAAAAAAACTTACCTCAAATCGTTGATGCACTGGCCAATTTGATTAACTCGCTGGGTGCTCAGGCACAGCTGCAACAACTGGAATATCGAGCTTTTCTCTCTACCTTAAGTGAGCGCATTAACGAGCTGGATGATCTGTTGCGTATTACGGTAAAAGACGATGAGGAAGCTTTTAACCAGCGTCAGCTGATTGGCGAACGGGTTGATGCTGGCCTGGACGATATCCGCAAGCAGATTGATGTCACCAGCGAGCCTAGAGAACTTAAATCCATTATTCGTGAAAGATTGTCTGCTTTGTCGGGTGCTGTAGATGAATATCGAAATGTCGATCAGAATCGCTATCTGCAATCGCAGTTAGAGATCAAAAAGCTGACTGATCGACTGCAGGAACTGGAAAGTGAAACCAAATCTTTGCAGGATGGTATTCGCAAAGCACATGAAATGGTGCGTAAGGATCCGTTAACCGGTATCAATAATCGTCAGGCGTTGATGGATACTTTGGAAACGGAATATATTCGCTGGCAGCGTTATAAACATCCACTCAGTATCGTGGTTTGGGATATCGATAATTTCAAACAAATCAATGACAGTTTAGGGCATCTGGCCGGGGATAAAATTCTTACCAAAATTGCTGAAATCCTGGTGAATTCTACTCGTGGAATTGATTTTGTTGCCCGTTATGGTGGTGAGGAATTTGTCGGTATTTTCCCGGCTACGGCAGTGCCAGAAACGATGATTCTGGCAAATAAGATACGCGAAGAAATCAGCAATGCGCGTTTTGTATATGACGGTAATCCGGTGCCGATTACAGTGTCAGCAGGAATCGCCACTTTTCATGCCGGCGATAATACCGAAATGGTATTTAATCGAGCAGATCAGGCGTTGCTTAAAGCCAAACAACAAGGCCGAAACCTTTGTGTGGCAGATGATCAATAAATAGACTTTTAACCTCGATACCGATGATTCGATGGGGTCATGGCTTTGACACGGCCCCACACATACGAGGTTATCCGGAGTGGTTATGAGAAAATTGGTTTTTTTTCTGTTATTCGTTTCAACCCCAGTGCTGGCTGCTGATAATTGTCCTGAGGCAAATAATACCTATGAATTAGGGGTGTGCCTGGCAGAGCAACTTGAGCAGCGAGAGGTGGAATTACAGCATTATCTAGCAGAAGCCAGAGCGCGTTACAAAGCTAATGAGCAGATTGTTGAATCAATTGAAAAAGCTCAGCAAAGCTGGCTGGTCTATCGGTTGGACCAATGTAGCTCAATTTACGATATCTGGAGTGATGGCACCATACGCAGCATCATGGGTCTGAATTGTTCTATTCGCATGACACAATTACGCACCCACCAGATATGGCACAGTTATCTGACCTATATGGATAACTCGCCGCCACTGTTACCTGAGCCACAAATTGATGGCTGAGTGAACAATTCTGACGCTAGCCTGATGCCTAACAGCATCCAGGAAAAAATTCATTTAGAACACGAAGCAGCAAAACTGTTTATGCGGCTTTATGAAAAACAATTTGGCACGCCGATGCGACATATATGGCATAACCTGCCACGCAAACCAGATGTTTCCTGTTATCTGAATGGCAAAAAACTGGATTTGGAAATCGCCCATATATACGGCAGTGAAGCTGAGGCCAAGCTTATTTTGGGGCGAGGAGCCGATGAAAAAATGCTGGCCGCCTTGCATCAACTCACCTTATTACCAGTGACGGAACGGTTGCTGGCTGCACTGAATGCGATACTTGCCAGCAAGGCCCAGAAAAACTATCACAGTCACCAGGTTTGGCTGGTATTACGTAATATGAACACCTTGTGGCAGCAGACGGACTTTGAAAAATATCGTCAGCAGATAAAGCTTCCTGAGACCCATCCTTTTGAACAGATCTGGTTAATTGGCGATGCCAAAGGTCGCAATGGCGCTATGCAGTTATATCCCTGAAATCACCATTATTTTTGACGTTTATTTGGCTTGATAGGTTTGTTCGTTTTTTTGGTGGATATTGGCTTGTCCAAACCACTGCTCAATGAATGGGTTTCCGGATCATAGTTTTTCCGCAGATCATCTTTTACTGTGCCTTCCCACAATGGCACACCGACAAAATATCCCGCTCGTCCAATTACATGTGCCGCTACCGGTGCGGTGAGAATAATAAACGCGATAATGGCAATCACCCGGGTTACCACGGTGACATCAGCAAAATAGACAGCCACCCCAATCATGATCAGGCTTGTGCCTAAAGCGCCTGATTTTGTGGTGGCGTGCATTCGTGTTGGTAAGTCCGGCAAACGAATAATGCCGATAGCTGCCAGCAGCATTAAGGCCGCTCCAAATATCAGAAAAAATCCGACCAATAATTCAGTCATCACGCGGACCTCCACGTTCCAGAAAGCGGGCAAAGCCGATGGCTGCCAAAAATGCGGTTAGTGCCAACACAATAGCCACATCCAGAAAACTGCTGACACCAGTATCAATAGCATGAACACCGACAATACCCGCAACGATCGAAGCAATAAGCTCCAGTGCGACAACCCGATCCGGTAAAGACGGGCCTTTGGCCATTCTGACAAAAGACAGTAATAGCGCGACAGACAGCATCAGATAAACCAGATTAATAACAAACGTATTCACATAAGGCTCCTCAGCGCAGTATTTCCAGCAAACGCCGTTCGACTTCATGAAGCTCTGTTAACAACGCTTTTTCATCTTGCAAAAACATCGCATGAATAAACAGCACACGACGATCGTCTGAAATATCCAGCGTTAATGTCCCCGGAGTTAATGAAATAAAATTCGCCACCATAGTGATTTCAAAATCTGATTTGGCCTCCAATGGAAAGGCAATCACACCGGGCTGCATATGCCAGGGCGGAGTCAGAATATCAAAGCCAACCTTGTAGTTGGCCTTCACCAGTTCCTTAATAAAGAAGCCGGAAAAACGCAGCAGCAATGGCAGCCGTTGAGCATAACCACTCATCTGGGGTAACTGATTTTGTAATATCGCCAGGGCGGTATAACCCAATGCAAAGCCGAAGATAAAATTCAGTCCGCCAAAATTGCCTGTCAAAGCTACCCAGCAGAGGGCTAATACAATATTTAAGAAAAACCCAATCATGGTCTCTCTCCCAACACTGCTTCAATGTAACCGGCAGGATTCAGTAATTGATCGGCAGCCTCACTGGCTAATTGGTAAATAGGCTCGCCATTAAGGCCAATGTATAAAGTGCAGACAGTTAAGCCGACAACCGGTATTAACATTACCCAAAGCTGTTTATCGGTTTTTTTACCGGTTAAACGTGAGTCATCAATCCCTTCCGGTAATTTTTTCCAGAACACCTCGGCCCAGATTTTGATCATGGAATATAAAGTCAGCAGACCGACCAGCAAGGCAATACCGGTCGCCACCCAGGCTTCCACTTCAAGACCGGCACGGATCACCAGAAACTTGGCGAAGAATCCCGATAATGGCGGTAAACCGGCAAGTGACAGGGCAGGGACCAGAAATAAAATCGCCAGTCCCGGACGATGTTTATACACCCCGCCCAGCTTTTTTAAGTCATAGCTGCCCAGCAGTCGATACACCACACCACTGATCAAAAACAGATTAGTCTTCACAATAATGTGATGCATGATGTAAAACACCCCGCCGATAATGGCTAACGGAGTGAATAACGCCAGTCCCAGCAACATATAACCAATCTGGCTGACAATATG
Organism: Methylophaga sp.; assembly: GCF_030651745.1. The sequence goes on along the minus strand of NZ_JAUSCC010000031.1, from coordinate 19,013 downwards.
AAATGACAGAATACGACGGAATTCGAATTGGGCAGCTGCGCCTAACACCCCGGTCAACATGGTGAGCACCGCAATCCATAACAAAATGGTATGGGTAAATTCAGTATCGCCAATAAAGATCAGGGTAAAGATTCGGTACAAAGCATAGACACCGACCTTGGTCAGCAAACCGGCGAATAAGGCTGATACACCGACCAATGGCGTGTGATATGAAGCGGGCAACCAGAAAAACAACGGAAAAGCAGCCGCTTTAATACCAAACGAAATCAAAAACATCATCGCCAGTACATTGACCATGCCGGTATGTTCAACCTGACTCAGTTTGTCGCCAATATCGGCCATATTGAGCGTGCCGACCATGCCGTATAACAAGCCGATGGCAGAGAGGAATATCGCAGATGAAAACAGATTCAAAGTGACGTATTTTATTGCCCCTTCCATCTGGGCGCGTTCGCCGCCCAAGGTCAACAGCGCGAAGGAGGCTAGTAACATCACCTCAAACCAGACAAACAGATTGAAAATATCACCGGCCAGAAATGAACCAGCAACACCTGCCAGCAGCAGGTGCATTAACGGGAAATAGCCGAATTTTTGATGTTTGTCCGGTGTGGCGACCATCGAATAGATAGCGATCGCCACGCAGATAATGCCGGTTAACACGATCATAATCGCGCTAAGTAAATCAGCCACGATGGTGATACCAAACGGTGCTGCCCAGCCGCCCATTTGCATCACCACAAAACCAGCTTCACGGGTACTTTCTAACAGCCAGATCCCTGCACCCAGTAAAGCAAAAGTTGCCAATAAACTTATCCAGCGTTGATAAAACGTAGACCGCCAGAAGGCTAGCGTCAGTGCACCAGCGAATAACGGGATGATAATGGGTAATACAACTTCCGGGCTCAAGTGTCCGTATCCTTCATTTGGTCCAGATCATCATTACCTACCACTTCATAGGCACGGTGAATCAGCACAACGGCAAATGCCAACACCCCAAAGGCAATGACAATCGCGGTTAATATCAGAGCCTGTGGCAACGGATCTGCAATCACCCCTAAGGGTGCCGTCGCACCTTCGGGAATTAATGGCGGTGCACCTCGGGTCATACCGGAGACTGCAAAAATCAATAAATTGGCTGCATTGCTGAGAATGATTAAGCCGATCACCAACTTCACGATTGAGCGACGTAACATCATATAAATCGCCGCGGCAAACAGAATGCCGATCACATATGCCATCAACGATTCCATACTGAAATCTCCTGTTGAATCGTCAGTTTATCGATCACTCTTCGGACTCCGTCAGTGACATCACGATGGTCAAAATCGTACCCAACACCGCAAAATAAACACCGATATCGAAAATCAACACTGTTGATAATTTGACTTGGGTATCACCCAGAGAAAACTCCCACCATTGCGCGGTAAGAAAGGCTTCGCCATTGAGCATGCCCGGAAACAAGGCCGATAAACCCAGTAACAGACCTAATGCCAGCAAATCGCGAGGTTCTACCCGCATAATCTCCCGGGTCGACGCCACGCCATGAGCAAACAGATACAGCACAAAGGCTCCAGAAGCGACCAGCCCGGCAATAAATCCACCGCCCGGTTCATCATGGCCGCGTAATAATAGAAACACTGAAAAAATCAACTGCAATGGCAATAAAAACAACGCGGCCGTATGCAGGATCAGCGTATTGAAGGTCATTATTTTGAGTTTGTTATCGTCCATTATTTTTCCTCAGCACGTAATTTGAGCATTGAGAAAACCCCCAGCGCTGCAATAGCTAGCACAAATATTTCGCCCAGCGTATCCAATGCCCGGAAATCGACCAGAATCACATTGACGATATTGCGACCTTTAGCCAGTGGATAACTGGATTCAACAAAATATCCTGAGATGGATTCAAAAAACTGCACATCAATTGCAGCCAGCACAAGTAATGTCATTAACACACCCATTAACACTGCTACGCTGGCATCTCGAATCACTTCATAACGGCTTGAATAGCGGGAGAAGCCGGGCAATTTGAACAATACCAGTACCAGCAATATTACGGTGAGCGTTTCCACCAGCACTTGGGTAATACCTAAATCCGGGGCACTGAAATGAATAAACACCAGCGCCACGGTAAAGCCCAAAACGCCCATACTGGCCACCGCCCCTAGGCGTGAACGGGTATGAATGGCGTAAAGTGTCGCCATCAACATCAGTAAAACAATGGAAAACTCGTAAAAAGCCACACCTTCAACATTCAGGTACACGTTCAACCCATATTGACTCAGCAAGGTATAACCAACCAGGATCACCGTGGTCAGGATCATCACAATCATGTAATTACCCAGCTTGCCGTTTTGCAGCAGTTTGGTCTGCCAACTGGCGATTCCGGTGATACCGTTCATCATGCTGAAATAGCCTGCTTCTGGTCCGAAGCGACTTAGTTGTGTTGTTAATTGACCGATGGCTGGCCGTGTTTTTTGCCAGACCATAAACAGCAGGATACCGCCAAACAGGGCGATCACCGATAACAGCAATGGCAGATTAAAACCATGCCATAAGGCCAATGATAAATTGGCTGGAGCCATGGAAACGGCGTTGACGGTGGCAGCTAAAATGGCGTTTTGAGGAATCCACGGCAGCAAACCAAACATAAGTGACAATACCGCCAGAATCGCCGGGCCTATCAACATTGCCAAGGGGGCTTCATGAGGTTTTTTCGGTGTGGGACGCAATTCCCCATAAAAAGGTTTAACAGCAACTACCGCGGCAATAGCCATCACCAGCATTGCGGCGGCCAAGGCTAATATGAGGATCAATAGCTGATAACTTTCGTTGCCAAGTACTGCTTCAAACATGGCTTCTTTGGCAATAAATCCAAATAATGGTGGCATCCCGGCAAGCGATAAGGCGGCAACAGCAGTAATCAGGGCGGTACGTGGCATTTTGCTACGCAAACCACCCATCAATGTTAAATCTTTAGTACCAATTTCATGATCAATTGCGCCTGCCAGCATAAACAGCGCTGCCTTGTATAACGAGTGGGCCAGCAGGAAACAGGTAAAGGCAATTAACGCATACTCGGTGCCTATACCTAGCAGCATGGTTAATGTGCCAAGTGCCATTACAGTGGAATAGGCCAGTACTTTCTTGATATCGGTTGCGCTATAGGCCAGATAGGCTCCAACAAACATGGTGATGGCGCCAAACAGGCTGAGGGAGAATGTCCACAATGCATGTTCAGTAAAAGCCGGATTAAGCCTGGCCATCAAATAAACCCCGGCTTTCACCATGGTCGCAGAATGCAGATAAGCCGATACTGGCGTTGGCGCCGCCATCGCATTAGGTAACCAAAAATGGAAGGGGAATTGGGCTGATTTGGTAAATGTACCCAACAAAATACAGATGATCATGCCAATAGCCAGTGGGCTTTCCAGCACGCTGTCTGACGCACCTAACAATTCAGAGATCTGATAGCTGCCACCTGCAGTAGCTAACATAATCAGACCCGCCATCAGAGCCAGCCCCCCCCCGACAGTGACAAACAAACCTTGTAATGCTGAACGTCGGGCTGATTCGTCTTCATGATCAAAGCCAATCAGCAGATATGAAGTAATGCTGGTTAATTCCCAGAACACAAACAGGCTGATCAGATTATCGGAAAGTACCAACCCCAGCATTGATGCCATAAAGGCAAGCATAATGACAAAAAAGCGGGCTAACGATTTATGCCCCTGCAGATAGCTGCCGGCGTAGATGAAAATAAAGATGCCGATAAAACTGATCAGCAAGGCAAACAGTAAAGACAGGCCATCCAGCATAAAGCTCAGATTAATGTCCATCCCTGGCAGCCATTGCCACTCTTGATAGATGACATCGCCTTGGCTTACCGCCGGGATAAAGCTGGCAAAATACATCGTCAGCGATACTGGCAAAATCGCCAGGAGCCAGCCAGTTTTATTCTGGGCACTATGCTGCAGCAGTGGCGTGAACATTGCCAAAATAAAGCCTGATAAAACGGCAAATAACATCGTATCCAATATCTCCTGAATTCAGCTCACCACCAAGCTGACAATTCCATTATAAAAAACGTGAATTTGTCATTATTTAGCTGTGACTTCAGTCAACTAAGAGTGGGAAAAGTTGCCTCTGAGCATAGTCGAGAGCGTTTAACTGTGCAAGAAAAGCCAACGCCATCAATTAAAAATCCAGCGAAAAACATGATTTGTGGTGGACTTCCTATCTTATTTAATACACTGCAACAGAATCTGTGGATCCGCGATAATCTTTCACATTTCCCAAAGTCAGCGAATTGCGCAAATGTTTGGGACTTTGACCAGTATCACAGACCTTCGATATTTCGAGGCCAGTTTAAGTTGGAATCAACGACACTTGCCGGCGTAATTTAGGCACGTGTTGTATCTGCCAGCGTTGTATCGCCCAGCTCCATAAATCATCAAGCGCGGTCTCAGCCAAATCTATCGGTGGTTGCATTCCCAGAAAGCGCAATACCCGGCACAAAACTACACTGCTATCCCGGAGTTTGACTGGCTGTGCACGGGTTTGTTTACTGAGCTTTTCACCCTGTAGATTAGTGGCTATCGGCATGTGTGCATACATTGGTGTGACCAAGCTGAGTTGTTGTTGTAAAAAGATTTGCCGTGGGGTGGAATCGAGCAAGTCGGCACCTCGCACAATATGCGTCACCTCTTGTAATGCATCATCGACAACCACAGCCAACTGATAGGCAAATAAACCATCTGCCCGCCGGATCACAAAATCACCAACCTGTTGTGATAAGACCTGTGATTGCTCACCCTGGATCAGATCCTGAAAAGAGATAGGTTGATCATTTACCCTAAGTCGCCAGGTACGGGCATGTTTGCCAGCCGCTAATCCCCGACGACAGAAACCCGGATACACCGGACCATCAATACCTGAAACCGCACTGGTATTAATTTCTTTTCTGCTACATCCGCAAGGATAAGCCAGTTTTAATGATTGCAATTGTTGTAGCGTGTTTTGGTAAAGAACAGTTCGTTGACTTTGAAACAACACTTCGTCGTCCCAATAAAAACCAAAGCTCTCTAGCGTATCGAGAATATCTTTGGCGGCACCGGCGACTTCTCGTGGTTTATCCAGATCTTCCATCCGCACCAGCCATTTTCCACCATGTGAACGCGCATCCAGAAAGCTGGCCGTAGCTGTTACCAGAGAACCAAAATGCAAAGGCCCGGTGGGAGAAGGGGCAAAGCGACCGATGTAATTAAGGGATGTTAAGTCTGAATTCATATTTAGTTGAGATAATTCACCACGTAGAATGTAATTAGCCTCTAATTGTATTGATTTCACAGCCCTGAATTTATGACTGAAGACTATCTTTTTGTTTACGGCACCTTACGTAAAGACACTGTTCGTCACGATTTGCTGCATCAATATTGTGAATATATAGCACTTGGCAGATTGCAAGCCAGCTTGTATCAAGTCAGTTATTATCCAGGTGTTATTTTAAGTGATGACCCTCACCAGCAAGTTATCGGTGAGGTGTATCGGATCAACAATAATGAATTGCTGTTTGCCGAGCTTGATGATTATGAAGAATGTTCAGCAAGTTTTTGTGAACCGCATGAATACGTTCGCAGCCAGCAAAACATCACTCTTGCCGATGGTGGTGAGATTACGGCATGGGTATATCTTTACAATCGACCGGCAACTGGATTGAAACTTATCACGTCTGGGGACTATCTCAATCCATAAGTAAACAGAACGTCAGGATCAGCTTCCTTTCTAGTTTAATTTTCTTTTTATCAGGTATATCAACGCAGCACGCTAAGTGCTTGAAAGAGGTTTTATGTTTCGATCAGATGCTTTTCGCCAGCAAACTCAAGCCTGGCAACAACAATTCAGGCAGCTGCAATCAGCTGGTCTGCTGCAGCGGGTTTTTGCCTGGATTATGCTGGGGCTGGTAATGATGCTCAGTCTGACACTGCTGGTGTTTGTAGTGCTATTAAGCTGGATCCTTATCCCATTAATGCTGTATCGGGCACGCAGGCAAATGCGAAAAGCCAGTGAAGCAGGCCAGCAATATCAGCAATTTTATCGCCAGCAAAAACAGCAATCACCACATGAGGCAAATATCATTGAAGGTGAAATTGTCAGTCGTAAAGAGGATTGAGTCATTTGCTTACCAGATCATGTTAGAGTTTTGTTACTGAAAAAATTCGACCAAGGAGACCGGGTTTGTCAGAGAGCATCAGCCCGATAGGCTTTAGCACCAGCGAGGATTGGACGGTAGAGGACTTTTACCGCTTTTTTCATCAGCTCAATATTCTTTACAACCGCTTGTATGTGCTGGAAAAAATAAAACTCAAAGGCCAGAACCCGAATCTTAAGAATGCCTTTCATGGGTCTTTGTCATCGGTGAGGGAGCCACATAGACTGATTATTCAGTCCATTGAAATTCACTCGCCAGGGGACTTCAATTTGTTGGGGCTTGATAAAATCATCGAGCAATTACGCGAACTCTGGAAAGATATTTCCTACCAGAATCGTTTAACTAAACAACAACTCAGCGAACAAAACCGCCATGCCGAACATATGCATCAGCTTAAAGAAATCGCGGCGATGCAGAAGTTACTGCAAAATCAAATTAACCTGATGCAACAGCTTGGTTATAAGCCGGATGAAATTGCAGAAGGCATCAAAGCACTGGCCGATCCGCTCGAACAATTAGTTGAACTCGCTGATAGCCGCAAAATTTCGTTGAAATAATCTGACCGGAAAATAACGGGCAAGCTCAAGATAAAGAGAGTAAAAGGGAGTAATAAAAAGATTGGAGACACTCTCCATTTACTACTCTCAAAAAGCGATATCACTATGAAAAAACTGACCGTGCTTTTTATCGTTTTAATGACGTTCGGAGCAAGTCTGAGCTATGCCCACTCAGGTCGAACGGATAAAAATGGTTGTCACAAAGACACTAAGGCTGGAACCTACCACTGCCATTAAATAGATGACTACGAAGTCGGCAGTGCTTGAGAGTCGATGGATTATGCAGAAAAAGCGGCGGGAATCTGATGCCATCCCACCGCGATACAAAAATACCAGCTTGTTTATGGCGTGAAATTCAGATTACCGCCAAAGATACCAACCAGACCGATAATGATCAGATAAATCGCCACGATATAGTTCAATAACCGTGGTACCAGCAATATCAGAATACCGGCAATTAATGAAATCAGGGGAGTAAGTGCAATCGTCATTTTCTTTCCTCGCTGTTAATGTTGTTTTTATTGTTACCCGCAAAGTATGCCTGAATGTCATTTTGTAAGACACTTGGCAACGCATCACTCCAGCGACCCATTATCCCTCAATCAGTATATCTTCCATCAATTCAGCTTCGTCGACCATGACTTCTGGCATTGCCGATGAGTGATGGTTGACGATTAACCATTCACCGTTATTCTGACGTTCGTAAACAAAGTTATAACGCGCCTGAACCTGCTTTAGTTCACCATTTTTAGTGACATCAAAAGTATAGATCCCGGCATCTATCGCAATGTCATTATTTATCGTGATATGTCTTTCGTCGATGCGACCATAAGGATTCAGTTCCAGAAAATGCACAAAATAGTCTTCGATTTCAGTGTGGTTGGTGCGCACTTTATTAGACACCGTTGGCAATAACACAGCATTTGAAGCGTAATTAGCGGTCACCGCAGCAGGATCACCCGTTTGCAGGGACTGATTCCAGCGTTCAAACAAATTTTGAATTTCGGCTTCACTGACTTGAGCGGCATGTACCTCAGGTTCAGGTGCACAAGCCGTAAGGCTTAGGCCAAATACCAGTGGTAAAATCAATTTTAGTTTTACGTTTGACGAAAATGCATTTTGCTTCATGGTCTTTCCTCCATTGAAATATAAGCCCATATTGCCAGCCAGCAGCATCACGATTGCTTAAGAGTAATCTTTAGGCTGGATGGGCTTTTACCGTATCACTTTTCACCTGACCTAGGAAATGCTCCCGATTATGTTGGGTAAAAATCACCTGTTAGAATGTTGAAATTCACAAAGTTTAAATATTAGATAGATATCATTACGCGATAAGCAAAATAAGTCAGGATAGATGATGCAAGCACACTATTTTCAGCATGTTGCCTTTGAAGGGCTTGGCAGTATTGAAGACTGGCTAAAAAAACGCGGTTATCAAATAAGCTCAACACAGTTTTATCAGTCTTTTGAATTACCCGAAGTGAGCGATGTGGATTTTCTGCTGGTCATGGGCGGGCCTATGAGTGTCAATGAAGAGTCACAATATCCTTGGCTGGCAGCAGAAAAGCAGTTTATTCGTCAATTTATTGAAACAGGTAAACCTTTGCTGGGGATATGTTTGGGGGCTCAGTTGATCGCCAGTGCAATGGGGGCAAGAGTGTATCCCAATAAAGAAAAAGAAATTGGCTGGTGGCCGATTCAAGCGGTAGCAAACAATAATGCCTCAGCATTCCAGTTTCCTGAAACAACCAGCGTATTTCACTGGCATGGTGAAACCTTTGATTTACCCGAAGGGGCAGAGCGGATCGCTGAAAGTTATGGTTGCCTAAATCAGGCTTTTCAGTTGGGAAACTTGGTGATTGGTCTGCAGTTTCATCTGGAAACCACGCAGGATTCTGCTCAAGCTCTGGTTGACCACTGTGCTGATGAGCTGCAACCCGCACCTTATGTGCAATCTGCGGCTGAGATTTTGTCGGTCGATATGAAAAACTATCAAAATATCAATCAGTTGATGAGTGGCCTACTAGAGTATTTACATGGCTCACAACATCAGCTTGAAACAAAATGACGTATTAATCATGACCAAAACCCAACAACTGGAACGATATCTGCACCAGCATATCCCTTTGTCTGCCGCCATGCGGGTCTCGGTGCTGGAGATAGATAAGCATGAGCTGACTTTGGCCGCGCCATTAGCGCCCAATATCAATCATCAGGAAACTGTATTTGGTGGCAGTGCCTCGACATTGGCAATACTTTCGGCCTGGTCGCTATTACATACCCGTTTAGCTGAAGAGGGTATCGCTTCACGCTTAGTGATTCAGCGTAATGAAATGGCATATCTCAAACCCATGACCGAAGAGTTTACGGCCACTGCTGTATTGGTAGACGAAGAGGGGTGGCAGAGATTTCTCACGACGTTGCGGCGTAAAGGTAAAGCACGGATAAGCGTGGTAGCCAGTTTATATTGCAATCAGATAATGGCCGGCGAATTCTCCGGTGATTTTGTGGCGTTATTTGGGGATAAGTAAATAAGCCAAGCTATCTCGGGTTCCATTTAAATTACTGTTACACTCAGGGAAAAGCCTGAAAACAGTACGGAGCCAGAACCTTATGTCGGTCAAAAAGCCCTTTGTCTACCCAGAAATGCGGCTGGTGTTTGTTTTATTGATCAGCTGTTTTGCAGCCTGGGGCGTGGCAGCTAATATGACCGATCCGTTGGTCAAGGTGTTCAGTCAAATATTTGCTATGAGCACCTTGCAATCTGCCTTGGTGCAGTTCGCCTATTACGGAGCATATTTTTGTCTGGCAATACCCGCTGCGTTTATCAATCGCAGGTATTCCTATAAAACCGGTGTTTTGTGTGGTTTAGGGTTGGCCGTAATAGGTGCTTTAGCGTTTTATCCTGCCAGTCTGGCGATGAATTATCATTATTTTCTGGCGGCGTTATTTATTCTCGCGGCGGGTTTATCGGTTCTGGAAACTTCAGCTAATCCGTTTGTGATGGCAATGGGGCCAATAGAAAATGCCACTCGCAGACTGAATCTGGCTCAGGCTTTTAATCCGGTTGGTACCAATCTTGGCGTGTTCCTGGCCGCTACGCTGATCCTGCCGAATTTACATATTGCTGAAGCTGCTGATCGGGCGCTAATGACGGTGGAAGAGCTAAAGCTGGTTCAGTCAGCCGAACTCAAAGCCGTGATGTTGCCTTATGTCAGTATGGCATTGGCCTTATTTCTTATTTGGCTGATGATTTTATTTTCCAAGGTACCAAAACCGCGTGAAGCGGTGGTGTCGAGCCTCAGTGAATTACATTTTGCTCAGATCTTCAAACGATTGATGGCCAACAGCCATTACCGGTTTGGCGTTATTGCACAGTTTTTTAATGTCGCGGCACAAGTCTGTGTCTGGACTTTTACTATTCAATATGTACAACAGGCGATGGGCGGCACGGCGGCCGATGCCAGTATTTATCTGCAATACAGCTTGTTGGTGTTTTTAGTGTCCCGTTTTGCGATGACCTGGTTGATGGGCTATATCCGACCCACCTTATTGATGACGATACTGGCATTAACGGGAACGGCGTTATGTTTGTTTGCGATGCTTAGCCCGACGATTTCTGGGATATGGGCAATCGTGTCGATATCTGCCTGTTTGTCGCTGATGTTTCCCACTATCTATGGTGTGGCTTTAAAAGGCTTGGGCGAAGATACTAAATTCGGTGCTGCTGGTCTGGTGATGGCGATTCTTGGCGGCGCGATTATGCCTTTGTTTCAGGGGGCTTTGATCGATGTGTTTAACACAGCGATTTCCTATATTGTTCCTGCCGCCTGTTTTCTGGTGGTCGCTGCCTATGGTTATTTTGATGTGCGTTCGCGTAGAGAGTGTTAGAAGGTAAATTTTTGAGAAACACTTACGGCAATCAAACCGATCACTACCAATGCAATAATGACATTGATTATTTTGGTGTTTTTCCCCGGAGTTTTACTGAGCTTAATGGGCGAATTTTTGGTTTTTAAGGATGCTTCACGGCTGATATTGATAGCCCGGGTTTTACCGTCTGCCGTGGTTTCTATTTCAAAACCGAGCATTTCACCGACTTTGGGTCGTGGGCTGCTGCCCGGAAATGCGGAAATATGGACAAATACTTCCTGTTGATTGTGCTCGCAGAGGATAAAGCCAAAACCCCTGTCATCTTTCCATTTAATTAACTTGCCATGCATTTTGATATCAGCTTCAGTAAATAATTAAGTCAGGCACCATACCAGAGTTATTGTTCTGGAGGAATGCTGGACTTTAACAGCTAAAGCGAATTAACGATGACACTCCTGGTTGCTACCGAGCGGACACAAACTGGCAGCATCAATTGACTCCAGCTGAATCGTTGCATGTTCAATATCAAAATGATCATGCAGGTCATGTTGCAGTTGAGACAAAAACGCATTATCCAGCGGATTTTTGTTGACCACTAAATGTACGGTTAAAGCTGTTTCACTGGTGCTCAATGGCCACACATGTAAATCGTGTAATGAATCAACCTGTTCTAAGCCCAGCAAATACTGTTGGATTTTTTGCAGATCAACATTTTCCGGTACAGCGTCCATTGCATAATTAAACGACTCACGGAATAAGCGCCAGGTACCTACTAAAATAATTGCCACGATCAGCAAGCTGACCACCGGATCAATCCATAACCAGCCTTTGAACAGAATAAACAGACCGGCAATTACAACACCAAGTGACACAGCCGCATCGGCAGCCATATGCAGAAAGGCGCCACGGATATTCAAATCATGTTTTTGACCTTTAAAAAACAGTAGTGCGGTAATGGTATTAATCACTACACCAATGCTGGCCACGACGATTACCGTCATGCCTTCTACTGGTCGGGGATTTAACATTCTGTTAATCGATTCCCAGCCGATGGCACCCAAGGCAATTAACAACATAATGGAACTGATTAATGCCGCCATTACTGTGGCTTTTCGAAAACCATAAGTACGTCTTTCAGTGGCTGCCTTTTTTGCCAGAATACCGGCTCCCCAGGCCAGCAATAAACTCAGTACATCACTTAAGTTATGACCGGCATCTGCCAGTAATGCCATCGAGCCGGCTAAAATGCCATAGCTGGCTTCGATAATGACAAACACCACATTCAGCGAGATGCCAATGGCAAAAGCGCGATTATAGTTAGCGGCTTTGTGATGATGAGGGTGGTGATGTTCCATTCAAGTTCCGTGATCAAAAAAATCAAAAGCTTATGGTCAGCTTACCTATTGAGTTGCTGTTGGCAGAGCTTTTCAGACTGGCAAGGATCACGGTTATTTAAGCGGATGTCTATAAAAAAACTGACAGTTTAAGATCCACTTTGCCGTAAGGCATTGATGATGCGGTTCTGTTCTTCTTCCCCATAAAAACTGGGATCATCAAACAAGTCGCGTTGTTGCTGATCAAACATCATATTTAAGGCCTGAGCACTGGTCTGCACCATCGGTTCGAAATGTGCATTACTGCCGGTGACCAGATCAGTAACCCTGCGACGCCGATAAATGGCATAGGCAGCAAGTCCAATCAGTACGATTCCAATATAGATGGGTAAACCATGGGCACCAACTACCGTCATTAGCCAACCGGCAATAACCGGTGCAAATGCACAACCTGCACCGTGCAATACCAACATATCGGATGAGCCCGAAACGATTTCATCAGGATGAAGCTGATCAATTAACTGGGCAACTGCCAGCGGATAAATGGAAAACGATAAACCGCCCCACAGAAAAAACATACCGAACAGGATGCGTTGTGATGGAGCAATCGTCATTAATAACGCCATGATTGCAGCGAGAATCACCACCCAGGTCATCACTTTGGGGCGATCATGTTTATCAGAATATCGGCCAATTGGTATTTGCAACACCGCGCCGCCGATAATGGTCAAGCTCATGACCGTTGCAATACCGCTGATGCCATAACCCAGTTGGGTGGCATAAATCGGTGTCATTGACCAGAAAGCGCCCATGGCCAATCCCGACAAAAATGCTCCGGCAACGGCCAGAGGAGCAATTTTCAATAAGGTTTTAAGACTGCTTTTAGGTCTTTCCGTGGCAATATTCGGTTGATTACGTCGGGTTAATGTTAATGGCAGAATGGCCCAGCTGACTAAAATGGATACCAAGGCAAATAACAAAAAGCCTTCAGGAGAATCAATGTGCAGCATCTGTTGTGCAACAGCAAGCGCACCAAGGTTAACCACCATATAAAAGGCAAAGATACGGCCACGTTCATGGCTGGCGGCCTGACTGTTAAGCCAGCTTTCAATTACTGTCATCAACGTGATGTAAGCCAGACCATAAAAGAAACGAAAGCCCATCCAGGCCCATTGATCGATAACGATGACGTGCAACAGTGTGGTTGTAGCACAGACCGAGGCACAGAAAGCAAAAGTGCGGATATGGCCCATCCGGCGGATTAAACGACCACTGACCCAGGTACCACAGATAAAGCCGACAAAATAGGCCGACATGATCATGCCCATTACTGCACTGGAAAACCCCTCACTGGTGCCACGCAAGGTGAGCAGAGTACTGATCAATCCATTGCCCAGCAGTAATAGCGCCACGCTAAACAGAATGGATTGAATGGGTTTTAGCAGTGCTAACGAATGCATTCCTTGCTCCTTCAATGATCAGACGGCTTGTTTTATCTGTTTAATCACTCCGAAATGAGTCTATATAACGATCTGAAATGGTTTAACCGCACCACAATAAAGCACGCTGAAATCAGGCGACTGGTTATTACCTAACACACCAACTGTAAGTAAATGGCGCTGTGCCGTGATTTCAGTCGTTAAACAACTATTAATACCAGCGGTGCAATAACAAGCTTCAGCATCAACTATGCAATAGTTGAACCGAACTTGCCGGCTTTAGAATTTTTCTTGCTGAATTCCATACCGCCAGACCTCGACAATCTGTCTGCTGGCAAGAATATTAAAAGTGGGATCGGCGGACAGAACCAGAAAGTCAGCCTGATAACCGGTAGCCAATCGACCTCGATTGGACAGTTGCATCATTGCTGCCGCATTGGCGGTCGCAGCTTGTAATACGGCTTTTGGCGTCATGCCAGCCTGTACCATCAATTCCAGTTCACGATGTTCAGCAAATCCGGGAATTCTTAATGCTGTTGCTCCCGAATCGGTACCCAAGGCAATTTTAACTCCCGCATCGTGCAGTTTTTTGAGGTTTTTAATGTTGTAGTTGACTGACTGACGGTTTTTATCACTTTTCGCCAAGGTTTCTTCACGCCAGGAATCATCACTCAACTGCTGCTTCAGTTCCTCACTCAGGCTGTCGGCAAAGAATGGATCATGTAGCCACTCTGGGTGTTGGGCATAAATATATTCTGCTTCGTTAATATTGATGGTGGGCACATACCAGACATCTCCAGCCAGCATCAAATCAATAAATTCCTGATCCACATCGGTATCACGTACGCCGTGAGCAACAACATCTACACCGGCCGCAACCACACCTTTGGCATCTTCCAGATAATGGATATGGGCGGCGGATGGCAGACCCAGTGACTGTGCTTCTTCAAAAGCTGCCTGATAGATTTCGGCTGGCATGGTGGGAACATCACCGCCCATTCCATCGACCCAGACTTTCACCATATCAATGCCTGCATCATGCATCTGCCTGACAGCTAAACGGGCCTGTTCAGCAGTGGCTGGTCGTTCTGCCTGATCTTCGGTTAAACCCATTCGACCTTTAGGTGGTGCGCCATCAACAGCACCAACCCCGGCGCCTGCACCATATAAATCAGCCCCATTATGTTGTTTGCCGCGCATTTCATTACGTAATTGATGGAATAGAGGGCGATTAAGACCTAATGCATTAACGGCAACAACCCCGTAACGTTGAAATTGTGCCAGATCACGCATCACGGTTTTGCGGCTGTAATACTCGCCGCCATGGTTTAAACCCGATACGGTTCCAACATGAGAATGTGCTGCAATAAGGCCGGGCATGATGAAACGGTTTGGATATTTGAGCTGATGTGCATCTGACGGAATGGCAATTTCGTGTTGTGAACCAATGGCGACTATCGTGTCATCTTTAATGACCATCCTGGCCTGGTCAATCACATGCTCGCCATCAAATAACCTTGCAGCGTCAATGACCAAGGTGTTGTTTGAATCAGCTCGTACGGAAGAAATGAGCAATAAACTTAGCAAACCAAAAAACGATAATCGACGAAATACAGACATTAATAACTCCTTAGGGTCTGTTTATCTTTACATAGCCACAACAGTGGCGACTATGAAAGATAAACAGACCCTTATTTCAGGCCGGGACAATTAGTGCGACTGAGTTCGTCTGTCAGGGTTCCATTCAATTGGTCTGGTTTAAAGACCGCTGATTAACCAATCAGGCTGTGATACAGCGGTATGCCGACAATGACATTAAATGGAAATGTCAGTCCCAATGCTGCCAACATAGCTAAACCGATATCGGCTTGCGGAATGGCCGAGCGGACAGCAACCGGTGCTGCGATATAAGAAGCACTGGCCGTTAAACTTGCCAGAATCAATACCGAACCATCCGGCAGCCCCAGCAATTTACCAGTGAATAAACCGGCTAGCGCCAGCACAGTGGGTGCAACTATCGCGAATATCACCACCGGGATTTTGTCGCGGGATAATTTACTTAGCGCTTCGGCAGCCACTATGCCCATTTCTAAGAGAAACAAGGCCAGCACGCCCATAAAGGCGCCGGTGTATAAGTCAGTAACACCAGCGCCTTGTCTTGGGCCATACATCCAACCAATCAACACGCCGCCAACCAGCAGAATGACGCCTCTGTTAGTTAATGATTCGTGCAAGATGCTCATCATGCCACCGGCGGCAGCATTTTTTACCCCGCTAAAATGCCGGTATAACATCAGGCCGATAACAATAGCGGGTAATTCCAACAGCACCAGATAGAGGGTTACCTGACCACCAATAATCATCTGATTCGATTCTGCATAGGCCAGAGCCACAGCAAAAGTACCGGCACTCACCGAACCATAGTGGGCAGCAAAACTTGCACTGTCTGCCAGATTTAACCGTACTACTTTCCATAACAGCGGGAACAGAATCAGCGGGATTAAAAATCCCAATGCAGCGACAGACAGCAACTCAGGCAGCAGACTCCAGCCCATATTGCCATGTAATGCCATACCGCCTTTCAGCCCGATAGTCAGCATTAACAGCAGACTTAATACGTCGTAAGCTGCTTTGGGAATGGCCAGGTCGGATTTCACTAAACCACCGACCAGACCCAGCAGGAAAAACATGACAACGATATCAGGCATATCAATTCCTCAGGTTTGTTATGCCGCGCACTTTAATGCAATTTGCGTTTAATGCCTACTCGGAGCGTTCAAAAGTCACGATACTGCGAGTCATGTCCTTTTCCGGCCAGTTTGGCATCACGCGCCATGGCGTGAAAACTTGCAGTCGATCACCGTCGATTTTGAATTCCCGGGCTTGTTCTGTATCCACCCATTGCGGGTTCCAGGCGACTTCCACGCTGGTAGTCCACATATTATCTTCAATCCGATATTTGCCGGTGTACGAAATAATGGTGTCCAACAAAGTTGCTTTTTCTTCAATGGTTTTTGCTGGTTTGCGGCCTTCACCTGTTAATACAAACCAAACCCGCTGTTCGGGAGTAAACACCACATAACCAGTGGGTTTCTTACCCATCGGATGAAACATTTCGCCAGTTTCCTGCACTTCAACTTCATATGAAACCAGTTTCCATGCGCCATGCATTTGGCTTTCGTCGTTGGCAAAACTGCTCGACATGAACATCACAAGCATTGCGGTAGAGAGCGTTCTCAACATTTTCATTTCCTTTAGTGAATTTATCGGAGCGCTGAAGTAATTTCAGCAGGTTTTGTTAAAAAACTGGTTTTAAAACTCGAAGGCGGCAATTAATGGCGCGTGATCTGAGAGTGTTTTCCATGAAGAATGAGGCGGACATTCACAGGATGTGGGCTCAAGCCCGCGATAGTAAATACGGTCCATCTTGAAAATCGGCATCCAGGACGGCCAGGTTCGTGCGTGGGTTTTGTGTAAGGTTCGAAAGGCTTCTTTCAATTCTAATCGTTGGGTGAAATGTTTTTCCGCCTGACCGTTCCAGTCATTAAAATCACCGGCAACAATCAGTGGTGCATTGTGAGGTACATGTTCATCAATACGTTCACACAAAGTTTGCAACTGACGTTTACGTTCGGTTCCGGTCAGACCAAGATGCAGACAGACGATATGCAGTTCATTTTGGGTGTCGGGGATATGGATGACGCCGTGTAATAAACTACGGCTGGCCCAGGTATAGGGTGAAACATTAATATTTTCCCAGCTTTGCAGGGCATATTTACTTAGGATGGCATTGCCGTGATGACCGACGCTGTAGACCGCATTTTTGGCATAGGCGAAATGTGGCCACATATCTTCTGCAATAAAATCGCAGTGAGGGCCTGGCCAATGCTGATGTTTTTGCTCATGACCGGTATGTTCACCTTGAATTTCCTGCAACAACATAATATCGGCATCGGCTTCTCGTAGCGCTTCGCGCATTTCATGCAGAATGAATTGCCGATTGCCGGTATTAAAGCCTTTATGCAGATTGTAGGTCAGAATTCTAAGTGATTGTTTTGACATTCCATCTCTGAAAATTAGCTAAAGTCATACCTTAACATCTCTTAGGTTATGGGAATATTATCGAGGTTAAAACTATCAAGTTAAACCCAAAAAAAGCGCCTGCTCAAAAATGAACAGGCGCTTTCTAATGTGGCATTTTTACTGGTATTGCAGTTGATCAGGGTTGTACAACGGGAAGTTCTTCCGGATCTTTTTTCGCCAGTTTTACTTCACATTCAGGTGAAGCAATCATTTTTTCAGCTGAACTGACTAATAATGAATTTTCCAGAAAGTTACGACCCACTAAAATCGGAAAGGTCATATTGCTGCGATCTGCCAGGGTAAAACGCGTTTCTTCGTAATAATCACCAACACATAAACCCATTTTTACTACATAGCGGGTTTGAGCACCACTGGCTTGGGTTACGGTTACTGTGTCAACCAACGGGCGGGTGATTTCATGTTCATTTTCTTCATGATCGACAAATTTGAAACGAATCAGTTTTTCGCCGTTTTCTTCGAATACTTTGGTATCAATAGCGAACATGGAATTTGTTGCGGCACCAGTATCAATGCGTGCATTGGTTTTGATTTCACCGGGAAACAAAGTAACGATTTCCTGATGGCCGAGCACGGATTGCTCTTCAAGATCTATTTTGTTTTCTTCGGCATGAGCGGTCAGGCTGAACGCCATCAAAAGGCTCAAAGTTAATTTACGCATGCTGTCTATCCTTTTCGTTTTTTTTTGAATTGGGTGGGCATCATGGCCGAAAACAGGCTAACACAATAATGATGAATTCAAACTGAAACCATCCTAATCACATGATTTTGAATGACAATTATTTTTTTGTGGCTACACACTATTGATATTTATCAGCATGGCCCCATCTGTGAGCTATCGTTAAAACAGCCAGATGGAGGCAATACAGAAATGGGCGTTGATGCACATAAAGAAACCATGGGTTTCCAGACAGAAGTTAAACAACTTCTCAATTTGATGATTCATTCGCTGTACAGCAACAAAGAGATTTTTCTGCGTGAGCTGATATCTAACGCGGCCGATGCAGCCGACAAATTGCGTTTTGAAGCGCTTTCCGATGACGCTTTATATGAAGAAGACGGCGAGCTGAAAATCCGTGTCACCTTTGATAAAGAAGCCCGTACGATTACCATTAACGATAACGGCATTGGCATGACCCGTCAGGAAGTTATCGATAATATTGGTACTATCGCCCGCAGCGGCACCAAAGCATTTTTTGGTCAGTTAACCGGCGATCAAGCCAAAGATTCACAACTTATTGGCCAGTTCGGTGTAGGTTTTTATTCAGCATTTATTGTGGCCGACAAAGTCACACTGAAAACCCGCCGTGCCGGAACCACTCAAGAACATGGTGTTTTATGGGAATCGGCCGGTGAAGGCGAGTTCAATATTGAAACCATTGAAAAAGCTACTCGCGGTACTGAAGTCACCCTGCATCTGCGTGAAGGTGAAGATGAATTTTTAAATAGCTGGCGTCTGCGTAATGTCATCCGTAAATACTCGGATCACATCAATATG
>NZ_JAUSCC010000023.1 GCF_030651745.1 Methylophaga sp. | reverse complement strand
TTGCGGCATTTGTGCCGCTGCAGTAATCAATGATGGGTTAGTTGTTGCGTCACGAGGAGTGTACTTTTCAATTGCTTGAATATCACCGGTATCAGCAACAACGACGGTCATTTGCTTTAATTGATCAAGTAAATTCGCCATTTTCTTACCTTTATGAGTTAGTTTGTAGAGCCATTAAGCTTAAGTAAAATACGTATGCGATATAAACGACCAGATTATGTATCTGGTCGTTATCAACCCTGATTCTTAAACAGGGGGCCGCGAGTAGAGGTTGTATTAAGCTTTACTGCGAATATAACGTTCAACGCCAGTCAATGGTGCTGCATTAGCTTTGCTGCGAATATATTTTTCAACACCTGTCATCGGTTTATTAGACGACAATTGACTGCGAATATATTTTTCAACGCTAGTTAATTTTGAGCCGCTGTTTGATTGGGCACGGATGTAGCGTTCTACACCTGTTAAACCATCATTCGCTTTTTTTGAAGCTGGAGCAGCAGCGGCTTTGGATTCCGGCTTACAGCAACTATCGCTGTCAGATGAAAACAAACCTTTAAAAAAGCTGCAGATTGAAGCAAAAAAACCTTTATCACTCATGAGTATACCCCTGTTACATTCTTAACCCCATCTGCCCAACATGATGAGGTTGGTGCAACGGGTAAATTACTATTTTAGATTCTTTGTGGCAAGCCAGCAGGCCCAGACGTAGGATTATAATCACGCTCTGGTGTTTTTGACCAATTTATCTGCATGGTCAATAACTTACTACTGCGACGACTAACACACCAAAAAAATCGGATGAGTCAGTAAAGCTTAAAAAAAACGAGTGGCACTGGGCCACTCGTTTTATTTGCGCTACTGTTTCTTCTGCTTACGCAGCATCAACTAATGCACGCAGTTCTTTAGCAGATTCTGCTGGAGAAGGCGCGCCGTAGATAGCAGCACCAACAACAACAATTGTTGCGCCAGCTTGAATGGTTTTCTGAATGGTGTCTTTGTTCAGACCGCCAGCAACAGAAATACGTACACCCAGGTTCAGTGATGCAATTGCTTGTAAATCAGCAAAAGGTGTTTGACCAGCTGCTTGTGCGTCCAGACCAGTGTGAACACCGATGATTTGCGCACCGTTTTTAGCGGCTTCAGTTGCAACAGCTTTTTTGTCTTTAACGCTGATCAAGTCAATTTGAGCTTCTGCATTGTTTGCGTTGGCAGCTTTAATAACGCCGCCCATTGTGGCTTTATCGGAAACACCCAGAACGGTACAAATATCAGCACCAGCTTCATAGAAAGGAGTTGCTTCGTATTCACCAGCATCCATAGTTTTCAGGTCAACCAGAATCAGGTTGTTAGGGAATTTGGTTTTCAGGGCAGTGACGATTTCCAAGCCATTGTATTTAATGCAAGGAGTACCGACTTCCAGAATATCGACATAAGGGGCAACTTGTTCTGCCAATGCGATTGTTTGATCGAAGTCCAGAGAATCCAGAGCCATTTGGATAAGTGCTTTTGCCATGCTGACATGCTCCTAATAATTGATTTAATTTGTAGTTTTACGTTGAAAATACGCTCGCAGACTATAAAGCACTATGTTCATTTCTGTC
>NZ_JAUSCC010000022.1 GCF_030651745.1 Methylophaga sp. | reverse complement strand
TTTCATATTGAGGTTGTATCTTATGTCTTTATCAAAACAATTACTTATCTTGCTAACGCTGATTTTTCTGATTGTGTTCTCAGTAAATTTTGTCATGAGCATGGACAATATCCGTAGTTATCTGCAAGGTGAATCGGAAGTCCATGTACAAGACACTGCAACCTCTCTCGGATTATCTCTCAGCCCGCATATGGCAGATGAGACCGATCCTATTCTGCGAACCATGATGAACGCCATTTTTGATACCGGCTATTACAAAGAAATGCGTTTATTGGATGTCGACGATAACGAGCTGATTCGACTGACCAATCCAGATGAAGTCAGAGGTGTACCGAATTGGCTGATTACACTGCTGCCAATTGAGACTGTTACTGCCGTCAGTGAAATCAGCACCGGTTGGAATATTGCCGGTAGCCTGCATGTCACCAGCAATCCCGGTTATGGCTATCTCAAATTGTACGAGCAATTTAAATCCACCCTGAAATTCTCCCTGCTGATTTTGCTTGGCGCGATCATGCTGCTGTTGATTGTATTAAGAATGACCTTGCGTCCATTAAAAGACATTACCAAACAGGCTGATGATATTTCTGCTGGTAAATTTACTGTTATCGAGCATTTGCCCTGGACCAAAGAAGTTCGTTCTGTGGCTAAATCAATGAACAGCATGTCGAGCAAAATCGGCAAAACCATTCATCATTTGAATACCCGGCTGGATAAACTGAACGACAATCTCAACCGTGATCCACTGACCCATTTATTAAATCAACAAACCTTTAATGTTGACGTTAAACAGGCATTGTCGATTGGAGAATTCGGTCACGTTATCTATATTAAATTCGATGATTTAAGCGCGATTGCGAAAAATCATGGCAAGCAGTCAGTTGATGAATTACTAAAAGCTTTTGCCGGTCAGTTAGAACAACTGCCATTTCAACACACCCGTTGTTACCGTTGGTATGGATCTGAATTTGCTGTGATGACAACTGGCAGCAATGCCGACGATATCACGCTGCTTGCAGAACAAATTCAATCTTTGGCCAATGCTTTAGGTCAGCAATATGATCATGCTGATCTCTTGCATATGGGTATTGTTTCATTTGAACGCAGCAGTGAGTTTGAACGAATGGTTCCTGCGCTGGTTGAAGCCTACGAACAGGCTCGCATGATTGAAGCCAATGCGTTTTATCTCAAAGAAAATACGCTTAGCTCAATGACCGAAATGAGCTGGAAAGCCACCATCGAACAAGTCATTAAAACCGATTCCGCAGTTATCACCTTTACCAATCAGGCTTATAACTACAGCGATACGGTTAAACCGACCTTAGTCATGCGCGAAGCCTTTACCGAAGTTCGTGATGAAAACGGTGATTTGCTGCCAATAGGAACATTTTTCTCAATGGCCGAAGCATTTGATCTGGTTGAAATTTTGGACAAACACCTGGTACAGAAAATATTGAAACTGATGTCAGCTGAAACCGATCCTGCTCCGGTCACCATCAACCTGTCTCTGGTTTCGATCGCCTCGCTGGATTTCCGTCAATGGTTGGCAAAAGAAGTTATTCAGTCAGGTATTTCCCCTGCCCTGTTAGCCTTTAGTGTGACGGCTTATGCCGCAGCCAAAGACCTGGAAACCTTTACCAACTTCAGTATTTTTGTCAGACAACTAGGCGCACACAGTTTGCTGAAACGTTATAGCAGTGACGTCATCCCAGTGAACCTGCTTAAAGATCTGCATATTGATTACATCCGTCTTGCCCGTGATTTAACGACCGATATCAGCAGCAATACCAATAAACCGGATTTGCTGGATATTATTCAGGAAATTGCTCGTTTAATTGAAGTGCGGGTATTGGCCGAAAGTGTGCAAGATGAAGAAGACTTCCTGTGGTTGCAACAGGCAGGCTTATTCGGGATCAGTCGTTAGTCAATGTTAAAACGGCTAAAGCCAATTGTTTTAGCAGCCATCCTCGCATGGTTGCTACCGTTTTCGGTACCGCTGTTAGCAGAGTTACTGATCTCGGATGCATTACTGCAAAAGATTGAAAAACAATACGACCGTGATGCCAGAAACCGGGTTGAGGCCTGGCAAACATTAATGTTGGAAGGCAAAGAGCTGACGGATCTGGAAAAACTCACTCTGGTGAATGATTTTTTCAACAGTAATATTATGTTTGTCGATGATATTTTGCTGTGGAATCAGGAAGATTACTGGGCTACCCCCATAGAAATGCTGTCAATGGGCGCTGGTGATTGTGAGGATTATTCGATTGCCAAGTATTTCACGCTGAAACAACTCGGTGTTGATGAAGATAAACTGCGTATCACCTATGTTAAAGCCGTTAGTTTAGGTCAGGCACATATGGTGCTGACGTATTTTGAGAATAGACGGGCCATCCCGCTGGTTTTGGATAACCTGATTAATGAAATCAAACCGGCCAATCGTCGCCAGGATCTGATCCCGGTTTACAGTTTTAATGGTACGGGTTTATGGCTGGCGAAATCCCGCGGTGAGGGACAACGGGTCGGTGATGCTTCACGTTTATCATTATGGGAAGATCTGACTGCCAGAATGCGCGCCGAAATGGGAACCAGCAGATAATTAACCTTAGTTCTGGAGAAGCACAGCTATCCAGAACTCAGGTTAATTACAATGTTCGGCCAGCGATCTGATTAATCTGAGCAATCTGCTGCTGAATTTCGATTTGTAACTGCAGCAATTGGTGACGATGGCTATTGGTCACTTCCTGACTGCGTAACAATGTCGTTAAATCGATGCCACCCATATCAAAACTGCGTTGCTGCATCGAAACATATTGCTGACTGACATCAAACTGCTGTTTCAACATTTCTTGTCTTTGCTGCAAGCTGTTCAGCCTATCCATTGCCGCAAGTAAAGCGGCTTCCAGTTGCCGAAGCTGCTGTTGCTGGGCAATTTGCAAATCAGCTAATTGTCGACTTGCAGCAGCAATAGCCGGTTGCTGATAGCGGGCATCATTCAAAGCAAAATTCATCCCAACACCGATACTGTTATTGTATGGGGCGGCGTGTTCATCACGTTCTCGTTTAATGCCTAGCGACAAGCTTGGATGGCGCACATTTTCATAACGGGCATTGGCGACTTCACTGCGTTGTCTGGCAATTTGCTGTTCCAGTTCGGCCAACAAAGGATGATCACGATGAATTTCTGGCGATTCCGGCAGACGTTCTTCAATTTCGTCGGGCAACACTTGCTGCCCGGTCAGGTAACGATATTGATTTAAGCTTTGTTGCAGATCCAGTTTTGCCGAGGCAAGTTGCGACTGCATTTCCAGCTGATGCGTTTGTGCCAGCAACGCTTCAGAATCAGCCAGATCACCACCCTCAACGCGATCTTGGACACTTTTCAGTAAATTTTCTGAGTTTTCCAGTAAGCCTTCGGCATGACGGACTTTAGCCGCTGAAAGCATTACCTGCCAGACATGCTCTCTCACCTGAGCTGACGCATCCAAACGGATCCGTTGCTGATAATAAGGTACTTCTGCAGCCAGATGACGAGACAGATTCTGTTGCTGACGTTTTTCTCCGGGCAGCCAGATCGGCATTTCTACCGAGGTTTCCCATTCCTGTAAGCCATCACCGCTACCGATTACATCATTGTAATGATTGACCGACAAACTTAACGGCTCGGCGAATAACTGACCGGCCAATGCTGAACGACTTTCTGCCAGGGCATCCATACTGGCTTCAGCCTGACGTGCCGGATGATGCGTGAAAACATAATCTGTCAGGGTTTTCAACGTAACAGCCGCAGCATCATCCGCGAAAACCGAACTACTGACGCCACTGACTGCCAGCCAAATTAATAAACCCAGTGAATGTCGCTTCATCGTTTTATCCTTTTTCTGTTTGTGTCTTGCCGGAACGAAATTTAGCCATATAGTCGGCAATACTTTCGTGGAACGACAACAAGGCAGGAATGACCAGCAACACTAAGATGGTGGCAAACATCAGGCCGAATGAAATGGAAACGGCCATCGGAATTAAAAATTGTGCCTGAGGTGAAGTTTCAAACAGTAACGGTGTCAATCCGCCGATAGTGGTTAGTGAGGTCAGTAACACCGCCCTTAAACGCAAAACTGATGCTTCGATAATGGCAGTTTGGGTATCGAGCCCTTTTTCACGTAAGTTCTTGAAAAAGGTCACCAGTATAATCGCATTATTGACCACAATACCTGACAGACCAAAGATGCCGAATAACGACAGAATGGTCAGATCTATCCCCAACAGCCAGTGGCCAACCAAAGCACCGATTAAACCAAACGGTATCGCTGTCATCACCACCAACGGCCAGCCGTATGAGGCAAATACCCAGGCGAGAATAATGTAGATCAGCGCAAATGCCAGCAATACCCCTTGTTTCATATCACCAATAGTATCGGCCTGCTCTTCCGCCCTGCCCTCAAATACCACCTGAATGCCATAGCGTGACGTCAGATCGGGTAAAAATTCTGCTTGTAAATCTGCCAAGATCGTATTGTTATTGGTCACCAGACTGTCGACTGTAGCAGTTACATGCACCGCTAAACGGGTATCAGTATGCCGCAACACATCAAAACCTCGACGAGCATCAAAATGCACTACCGATTCAAGTGGCACACTGCCGCCGTTTGGTAAACGGATCATAAATGCATCCAAGGAAGCCTGCGTATTTCGCTGACTATCCGGCAACATCACCCGCACTTCGACTTCGTCATCACCGTCCTGGAAGATCTGCACCAACCGTCCGTCATAAGCCGCTCTTAATTGCCTGCCGACATCTTCAACGGTTAATCCCAGCACCTTCCCTTGATCCTTAAGCCGATAAATCAGTTGCGACTGACCATAAGGCAGATCGTCTTCAATGGCACTGACTCCTGGGTAGCGTTGTAAGGCTTCGATTACTTCTTTTGCAGCAGCTTTCAGAATATCGGTATTGCCACCAGTCAGACGGATATCAATATCACTGCCCGGTGGACCACCACGGCGTTCGGAAATAGTAAATGTCTCGATGCCTGCTGGCAGTACAATCTTTTCACGCCAGGCATTGATAAAGGTCTGATTACGCACATCACGCTGATCCGGAGAAGTCAGCTCTACTTGCATAGAAGCAAACCGATCATCAATTTGTGATTCGGACATTCCACCTGCTGTGCCAGCAGCACCCAACTTACTGGTTGCTACATCCACTAGGGGTTGCTCCCATTGCTGATCGGTCTGCTCTAAGGTGGCGGAGATATGCTGCAGAAATTTATCCACTTCACTACGCGGCGTGCCAGCGACAAAACGTGCATTGGCTAATACAGTGGTGCCTTCCGGTGACGGGAAAAAGTTAAAGGCGATTCGCCCGCCGGCTAATAAACCAAAACTGATAATCAGTAAGCCAATTGCCACACTGACGGTTAAACCGCGGTTTTTAACCGTCTGCGTGACCAGCGGACGGAAGAGATCATCACGCAGATAATTAAAAGCGCTGTCTAATCGTGCACGAATGGCCGAGGGTTTAGCATGATGAATGTTGTGAAAACTATGGCGTAAATGTCCCGGCAATATCAGAAAGCATTCGATTAATGAGGCGATAATCACACAGATCACCACAAACGGAATATCAAACAGAATATTGCCAATGACCCCGCTAATCAGCATCAACGGAATAAATGAGGAAATCGTAGTCAGCGAAGATGACAGAATCGGTGCCAGCATTCTTCTGGCGCCACCTTCTGAGGCGGTCAACGATGGTTCACCGCTCTGGTAGTGTGCGAATGCATCTTCGCCTACCACAATCGCATCATCGACAATGATCCCCAATGACATAATCAGCCCAAACAAGCTGATCATATTAATGCTGCCACCTAAAGCGTATAAAACGGCCAAAGCCGCCATAAACGACACCGGTATGCCAACAGCAACCCAGAAAGCTACCCGCCCATGCAAAAATAGAAACAAAATACCTAACACCAGCAACAAACCGCCCAAGCCATTTTTCAATAGCAAATTGATGCGTTCTTTTATTAGCTGCCAACTGGCATCGTAGACCTTTAGCTGAACGCCTTCCGGCAAACTGCCGGCTTTTTCATCCAGCCATTTTTCAAGGATCCGCGCGCTTTTTAACGAATCAGCATTTTCGGTACGCTGCAATTCCAGCTCAATAGCCGGTTGGCCTTGATAAAACAGGCTCATTTGCTTGCGTAATGGCCGACGCTCAATGGTTGCCACATCTTCCAGTTTGACTAAGCCACTGGCAAAGTCTGACTGCAAGGCGAATTCGGCAAATGCCTGTACACCACGGCCTTGATCCAGACTACGGATCTGTCGTGTGCTTTCATCATTACCAATTTCACCAGCGGGAAGGTCCTGACTGAGCTGAGCAATACGATCAGCGACCTGATCCAGATCCAGTCCCAAGGCCTCTAATTTGGATTTATCCAGTTGAATTGCAATTTCTTCGAGCGGCAGACCGCTGATATTAATGCGTGAAATACCGCGGTCCAGCAGTTCGTGCTCGATATCATGAGCAAGGTAACGCAGCGAGGCCAGATCGCCGGTTTCACTGGTAATCAGAATACGCGCCACACTTTCGTAATTAGTGACCAAAGTGACTTCGGGTTCTTCACTGTCAGTAGGCAAATTACGGATCTGTGCGATACGATCTTTAACCTGATCCAGCGCCTGACCCATATCGCTTTTTTCGATAAATTCAATGGTAACCAGCGACATACCGTAAGACGAAGTGGAAGTCATTTTTTTTACATAGTCGACACTGCGTAATTCCTGCTCTACCTGACGGGTGATTGACTCGGCAACGTCTTCAGCACTGGCACCACGCCATTCAATTCGAACGGTAATAATATCCAATGCAAAGGTAGGGAAAAACTGTGTATTGATTCGGTTTAACGACAGGATTCCGGCGAGAATCATCACCAGCATCAATAAATTAGCGGCAACCTTATGTTGGGCAAAGATGCCGATAAAGTCGCGACGCACCGTATTATTCATTTTTAACACTCACCGCTAAGCCATTGATAGCATTAGGTAACTGCGTGGTAATAATCAGATCGCCCTGTTGTAAATCCTGACTTTGAATCAACAAACGACTTTTACCATCCTGATCCGAATAATCGCCGATTTTGCTGACCTGGACGGCTTCAAGACGATTATCACGAACCCGATAAACCCGATCCAGACCATATAAAGCGCTGTATGGAATCGCGATACTGTTGCGGCGGGGCGGTAACGTAAGCTGTACGCTGACAAACTCTCCGACCGCTAAGGGGCCAGGCTCGCCTTTTAGACGGAATAAACCATCACGACCCGCCACATTGGCATTCACTTCACCACCGAGTCGTTGTAATTCAAATTGATAACGCTGACCGGCAATCTGTGCTGTGGCATTTAAACTCCTCTGGGCAAGCACTGGATAAATATCCACCAGATAACGCTGTGGGATGGATGCCCGTAACTCCAATTGCTGCATATCATAAAGAGTCATCAGCGCATCGCCGATCTGCACTCTGTCACCCTTGGCAATCTGGCGACTGCTAATACGACCATTAAATGGCGCTCTGATAATCGTACGACTGAGATCCAGTTCCGCACGATTCATTTGAGCTTGGGCTTGTTTACGTCTGGCGTTGAGTTCGGCAAGACGAATGGGATGATCCTGAATATCAAATTGACGTTGTTTAAGTGTCAGAATTTGCTGCTGTTGCAGTGAGATGGATTCATCTAATAAGGCTTGGGAGCTTAACTGGCTTTGTTGTAATTTTTCAGCGCGCGTCACCGCTGCTTTAGATAAATCTACCAACTGTTGCTGCGTACTTAACAATGCTTCATTACGTTTGAGCTGAGACTGTTCAGCAGCGATCTGTGCATCAATCAAAGCCAATTCCGCTGCAGCCTGATCCAGTGCCAATTGTGCTTCTTGAGGATCCAACTCGATTAACACATCACCTTGCTCGACCTGCTGCCCGTCAAATACATGTACTTCAATCACATCAGCAGTAACAGCCGCTCGAAGATTGGCCATTTGCGGGGCTTCAAGCCGCCCATAGAGAGTTAAGGTTGGTGATAAATCAGCAAAATCAATCTGCTGAGTATCCACCAACACCGCTTGAGACGGACGATCCTGGGTAGGAGCTTGCGGGCGAGTACTGATCAACGTGCTGAAAATCACAATGGCTAATGCCACGACCAGCAAAGGTGGTAACAAACGTTTAATCAAAGCCCTACTCCGTAATAAATATCATCCGTGACTTTGGCAGATCACTCCGCTTCTGTCACGATGATAAGACGTAACGCATCCAATTTTAATTCAGCATGTTGAAGATACTGCTGCAGTTGTTGTTGCTGTGCTTGCATCGCTGCAATTTCTGCCGGCTTGATATGGGTATTTTTGTCGGCAAGATGTTGCAAGCGTTGTATTTCATTATCCGTCAGCTGAGTCATTTTAGTGATGGCATCAGCGATAAACTGTTTTTGATATTGAGCAGCCACTTGTTTACCGGAATCAATTAAGCCGTCAATGCGTTCCCGAGCTACCTGCACCATCTGCTGCGCAGTATGTTTTGGAATCCGTCCCACTTGCTGATTCATCTCCTGCTCGGTTAAATGCTCATCCAGACGCCGTGCTTTTTCATCTATGACGAGCCGCAGATACGATTCAGGTATAAAGCGGGTGATATTAAACTGTTTTGGTGCCGGGCAATGCATCACAAACGCCACTTCCAGCAATAAACTGCCAGCTGGCACCAGATTACTTTTCAACTGACAAAAAGCGGTATTGCCCAGATCAGAGCTGATCACCGCGTCCATTGCCGATAGCACCAAGGGATGTTCCCAGCTTAAAAAAGCCATATCTTCACGTGACAGCGCTCTGTTACGTTGATAAGTTGCCGTCAGGCCATCTTCTGGCAAATCAATTTCATCACTGCGCAGTTCATCACCGCGTTGCAGAATAATGCTGTCAGCACTATGCGCCTGCTGTTCAACACCATAAGCATCAAAGAAATCATCCATAAAAGCTGCCAGTTCCAATGGACTGCTGGCTTCTTCAACCTGCATCAGGATCTCTTTTGCTGAAGATTCATCATAGGAATTCAGCGTCAGCAGGCGATCTCGGCCTTGACTGAGGTTTTCGCGTAATTGCTGTTCAGCCTGTTGCGTCTCTTTGAGTAATTTGGCAAAGGCTTTTTTATCTGCAGGATCGCGCAGACACTGTTCCAGTTGTTCAGCAAATTGTTCACGCAAAGCAGAACCCGTTTTGCAGACAGATTCAAACGCATTTAATCCCTGCTGATACCAGTCGAGCAGCAATTGCTGAGCCGTATCCTGATAAAACGGCAGCACGATATTGACGGTATTGCGTTGACCAATACGATCCAGACGACCAATGCGCTGTTCCAGCAAATCCGGATTCAGCGGCAGATCGAATAACACCAAGTAGGAACAGAACTGAAAGTTTCGACCTTCACTGCCAATTTCCGAGCAAATCAGGATCTGCGCACCCTCTTCATCATCTGCAAAAAATGCTGCAGCGCGATCACGATTGATCAACGTCATATCCTCATGGAACACACTGCTGCGCACACCATGTTGCACCCGCAGATGCAGCTCCAACTGTTGAGCAGTTTCAGCATCGGCGGTAATTAATAAGGTTTTTTCACTGCGATGCTGTTTCAACCAGTTGACCAGCCAATCAACTCGCGGATCCAAATCCAGCCAGTTTTCGCCCAGTAATGCTTCCGGCTGCAATAAGTCAGTTAACTCACTATCTGCTGCAGGCAAATAAAGTTCGGGGGCAGGTAATGGCTGTGTTGTTAATTGACGCTCAGGGAAACCTTTCACGGTATCGCGGGTATTACGGAATAAAATCCGTCCAGTGCCGAATTGATCCAGAAACAGTTGTTTGGCCTGTTCGCGTGCCGTTTCAAATTCATCTGCAGAACTGAGTGCTGTCAGCAGCGTTTTATCCAGATATCCGGCCAATGCCTTTTTCAAGCTTGTGTTCGCGGCAAAATCAGCAGCCGATTCAACAGCCATTAATTGATCGAGTAACAGGCTGATTTGCTGATATTTTTGCTGTTCTTCTCGAAACTGCTCTAGATCGTAGTAACGATCCGGGTCCAATAGTCTCAGCCGGGCAAAATGACTGTCCATGCCCAATTGTTCTGGAGTGGCGGTGAGTAATAATACCGAGGCAATCTGCGCCGCCAGTTTTTCGACCAGCTGATAACCCTCGCTGCTGTTATCAACATGCCATTGCAGATGATGCGCTTCATCCACCACTAACATATCCCAGCTCGCCTGCAAGATGTCTTGTTGCATTTCCGGATGGTTTTCCAGTGTCTGCAAATCGGTTAATACCAATTGCGCGCTGTCATAGGCATTACCTTCGTTTAATTCAACCAGGGCCTCATAGCGCTCGGCATCAATCACGGTAAAGGCCAGATTAAAACGCCGCAGCATTTCCACCAACCATTGATGCAGCAATGCCGAAGGAACAATAACCAATACCCGGCTGGCTCGTCCCTGCAGGATTTGCTGATGCATAATCAAACCGGCTTCAATGGTTTTGCCCAAACCAACTTCATCAGCCAGTAATACGCGGGTGTTAATACGATTGGCCATCTGTGAAGCGATATAAAACTGATGCGGTAAACATTGCACCCGGCCACCCAACAGACCAAATACCGGCGATTGATGCAATCGATGAAAATATTGGTGGGTACGCAGCCGCAATTGAAACTGGCGGTTTTTGTCTATCTGTCCGGCAAACAGACGATCGGTGGCCTGGCTGAACTGTACATAACTGTCCAAATCCATTTCATGAATACTGATGGCTTCACCACTTGCCGTTTCACCCTGATAGATAACACAGCCATTTAATGGATGTTTTTCGCTGATAGTGAATAACTGGCCATTACGGGTTTTTACCTGCTCGCCAACGGAATAATCCACCCGACTCAACGGCGCATTATTCGCTGCATAGCTGCGTTGTTCATCGGCGGCGGGAAATGAGATTTCAAGACGGCGACTGGTGACTTCAGTGATGATTCCCAGACCTAACTCGGCCTCGCTGTTACTGACCCAACGTTGGCCAACTGCAAAACTTAATTCTGACAAACTGTGTTACCTGATGATTGAACGGTGAAAGAAATGCTGCTCTGCATAGCACGCGAGCAAACGATGGCGATATGGTAAATTGTCAGGCTGTATTTTCCTATAGCAAATAAAATGTCCAGCCAATTTTTTATTCTACGCGCCGCATCCAGTGTTGAATCCGAAATAAAAAAATCGCGTTTTATTGGTTTTGCCATGCCCTGTGACAACGAACAAAGCGCCTTAAAACAATTGCGTCAAGTGGCTGCACAGCACCCCTCCGCCAATCATTTGGCCTTTGCCTGGCGGATCCGTGCGCCGGAAGGATTTATCACTGAACGTTTTTTTGATGCCGGTGAACCGTCCGGTACCGCAGGCCGACCAATTCTGGCACCGCTGCAAGGCGAAGATCTGATTAATACTGTGGTTGCGGTGATTCGTTATTTCGGCGGCGTTAAATTAGGCACCGGCGGATTAACCCGCGCTTATGGCAATGCTGCCAAACAAGCCATTGATGCCGCCGGGAAACTGCCTTGGGTGGAAATGGCGCAACTTCGTCTGCAGATTGATTACAGTCAGTTGCAGATGCTGGAATACCAACTGAAACAGATCCACGGTCACATCATCGATCAGCAATTCACTGACACGGTCACCGTAATGATCGAATTACCTGCTCAACATCTGCTCGCCATTCGTGAACAGTTCAGTTAGTGATGGTGATTAATCGCTCATTGAGTTCAACGTTGTTGAACGCAAACTGCTGCTGAATAAACGCCAGACTGTCGGGATGATAGAAAAATACATGGGTGATATCGTTTTTATAATGCCATTTGGCAAAATCAATTGCGTTATCAAAAAGTTGCGTCATACAAAACAATTTACCGCCCGGTTTCAGTAGCGACTTAAGACGAGCGAATTCCACAGCTGGACGGTGGAAATGCTCCACCACTTCACAGCAGATAATAAAATCATATTGCTGATCTAACACTCTGTTATCCGGATAAAAAACCGGATCATACAACCGTGTCTGATAACCGTTTTCAGTGAGGATCTTGCTGATAACTGGGCCGGGACCTGCACCAAAATCCAGACCGATTTTGTCAGTCGGTATTTGCTTCAGGATGGCCTCAGTGATGGGTGAGACAAACTGCTGATATCGAGGATCATTAACGTCATTTTCATGGGTCAGATACAGCGCTGTTTCGCTGTCACGATCCGGCAGATGCTGTTTGTCCATCTGCACGGCATGACATTCATTACATTGCCAGTAATCGCGACCGCGCCAATGCTGATAAAACGACACTGGCGCAGCACATAAGCGGCAATTGTTCTCGGACCAGAGGTTCACAACGGTAAAAAGCTGGTCAGCAATCCTATCAGCCCACCAAACACACCACCCCAGACAACCAGCCAGCCCAGATGCTGACGGATCAAATCCTGAATCATCTGCTTGACCATTTGCGGTGTCAGTTCATCCAGTCGACTGTGGACGATGGCATAAATCTGCCGGTATAAATCATCACTGACCGGACCACTGCTGAGTTTGTCACGCAAATGCTGCTGAAAATGTTCACTATGAGCAATGTCATTGAGTGACTGCTGCATTTTGCGAATAAAGGGTTCTTTTAATGGTTTGAGTGCCTTGGCACCACCCACCATCGACAACATGCTGCCAAACGAAGATTCCATAATGGTGGCCACCAGGTTATCAAATACCGGATTCAGGTCGGTTTGATCGATGATTTCGGAAAAATCGAGCTGATTCTCACGTTTTTCATCCAGCATTTCACTGACAAAACGATCCAGATTCTGCGGATTGAAAAACTGCTCCATTACTAGTTTTTCAATGGCGCTGCGAAACTCACTAAACCTCGC
This sequence comes from Methylophaga sp., assembly GCF_030651745.1. The sequence goes on along the minus strand of NZ_JAUSCC010000022.1, from coordinate 35,650 downwards.
CGTAATAACACCAGAGCCATATAAGCCAGGCACTTTTTCAAACAGCATATGAATGGCCAACCAGTTGGTTATGCCACCGGCCAGGGCAAACATACCCGTGGCTAATACGGGCTCGCGCCAGGGTGAATCCAGCAATAAACCTGCGCCAACCACAGCGGCAGCGCAGAGATTCGTCAATAAACTCTTATTCATAGGCGGCGGATGCTATTTAATCTTTGGTCCAGCGGGTTAAGGCTTCAATGATCTGTTGCGCCTGATCACGACTTGAAATATTGAATTTTGAACGTTGGCCATACTCGCCATTACGTTTTTGGTAGCGACGAATCGTATATTTATCCGGGCCAAATTCGCCGGTTTTACGATCCAGATCCTGATAACGGAACATCACGGTTGCCCAGGCGCCTTTGGTTAACACAACCTTGTCTAATTCTTTAACTGTAGTGACATCACCTTCTTGATAGGTCACCGTTAACTCATCAACTGTTTCTGACATAAGCTATCTATTCCTTTGATTTAATTATAAAACTGTTTAAGTGCGCTGTATAAATACCAGGTATCACGACTGCCAGCGAGTTCACGGATGGAATGCATGGCAAAGGTTGGTACACCGATATCCAGCGTTTTTACCCCGATGCTGCTGGCCGTTATTGGACCAATGGTGCTGCCACAGGCCATGTCTGTGCGAACCACAAAATCCTGAACCGGCACATCAACCAGTTCGCAAATCTGCCGAAACCGTGCACTGGTTTCACTGTTGGTTGCATAACGCTGATTGGCGTTACTTTTGATAACCGGGCCTTTATTCAAAATAGGCCCGTGCTGCGCATCATGACGATCCGCATAATTTGGATGAATGCCATGGGCATTATCCGCAGAGATCAATAATGACTGTTGAAGCATCCGTTGAAAGCTTTCATTGTCCTGTGCCAATCGCTGCAGTACCGACGGTAAAAATGTGCCCTGCGCACCACTGGTCGATACACTACCGACTTCTTCATGATCGGTACATACCAACAAGGTCGCTTTATCTTTCGAGCCAGCCAATAAAGCCTGTAAACCGATATAACAGCTGAGTAAATTATCCAGCCGCGCCGCACTGATAAAGTCTTCATTAAGACCAACTAATGCAGCAGGTTGGGTATCGTAGAAGCAGATTTCATAATCCAGCACTTTGCCGACGGTCTGTTCGCCATGTTCGGAGCGTAGCTGTTGTTCCAATAAGGCACGAAAATCCGGTTTATCGCCCTCTTCGGTCTGCAATACAATCGGCGGCAAATGCAATTGCGGATTGATACTGCGATTCTGATTCACTTCCCGATCCAGATGAATCGCCAGACTGGGGATAATCGCTACAGGCTTATTGAAGTTGATCAGCGTGTGACGTAATTGATTATCTGCATCCACGTAACTGACTCGGCCAGCCATCGATAAATCACGATCAAACCATGGGTTTAACAAGGCGCCACCGTAGACTTCCACGCCCAGTTGCCAGAATGAGTGTTTCACCGTGCCAGGTTGCGGTTTCACTTTTAAACATGGACTATCGGTATGTGCCCCGACCATTTGCAGGCCTGCTTCAGCGATAGGTTGTTCTGGCAGATTAAAGGCAATTAGTGATGAGTCATTACGGGTCACAAAATAGTGCCCCGGCGCTAATGTTCCCCAACTATCCTTTTCATCCAGCGACTGGTAACCGGCGGCTATTAACGCCGATTGCATATTCGCTACGGCGTGAAACGGCGTAGGTGATGCGTCAATAAAATCAAGTAAACCTCGATTGAGATTTTGGGGAGACATGCTGCTCATGATGAATTCCGGAGTCTGTAACGTGGCGATATGTTAACGATTTTGGCGCAATCAATGTGACAAATTCATGGGATAAATTCAATCTTCGATGACCTGACCACGATATATGCGCTTACTTTTGCTTTTTTTAGGCGGCACATCAGGTGAAGATTCAACGACAGGTTTTGCAGATTTTGGCGTGTTAATCGCCCGCTCTTCTTCAACAATCACATGACCTCGATACATGCGCTGCGGTTTAACTGAAGTCTGAGTTACCTCAGTTTCTGCGACCTGCTGACGGCGCAAGCCGAGGGCGGCGAAGATATCTGCCTGATCTTCAATGTTGGCTCGCTCACTTAATGGCATTCTGAGCGTACTGTTAAAACTGGTACGTTCAATCAACAGTCTCGGTAATAAATTGGCAACAGCAATGCCTTTAACCGAACCAAACGCCATTGCTTCAATACGTCCATTTTCAAAAATAATATGGCAGGCTTTGTTATCTGCGGTGCTTAAAAATAAGGTGCCGCTTTTTTGCTCGTTACACAGCGTCAGTAATCGGTTCAGAATTTCCGTTGTCTCAAGCATAAGTCCCTCATTCTGTATCGTCCTCTTTTTTAGAACGAATGATGCGCCGGGCATTTCCGCCGTGAAGACGGCAACGATCTGCCAATGCACCCAATGACCAGGCTTCTGGTTGGCGTATTGCCACTGAACGTTTGCACTTTTTGCCTCCCGGCAACCTTGCGCCACATGGCGGACGATAACGTTTAATTTTTTCCCAACCTTCCAAAGTTTGGGTGGCTTTACGAATCACTTTGACTTCGCGAGGCGACAAACTGTTTTGATCCACAGGACGGGTTTTCTCGTCGGTTTGGCGCCACCAGTAACGAACTACCGGCAATGGCAATCCGAAACGGCGGGCTAAATCATCGGGTTTTCGGTAAATTTCCATTTCAAGCAGCGTCAATGCAGCTTGTTCAAGACGGGCGGTAAACTCGCGACTTTCTTCAGGTGTCATGCGGATAAACGGGGGGCTGCAGAGCAATGACCTCTTCGGTTAAATCAATATCATCAGATTCGCTGATGGCGACATGTCGCACGGAAACACCTGCATCAATCACGCTTTGTGGATCGCCAGTAATTAATGGATGCCACTCAGGTAACGATTCGCCTTCGGCAAGTAAACGATAGGCACAGGTATCAGGTAACCAATCAAAAAAATGTGCCTGCTCGACGCTGAGTTGAATACAGTCCGGCACTGTCTTTTGACGATTAGCATAATCCTTACAACGGCAAGTGGAAATATCTAATAACTCACAGGCGACCCGGGTGTAATACATACGGCCATCAGTATCGTCTTCCAGTTTATGCAGGCAGCAGCGACCACAGCCATCGCAAAGGCTTTCCCACTCGGTATGTGTCATCTGTCCCAGACGCTTGTGTTTCCAGAATTCGGCAGATGTTTTATGCTGGTCAGTCATGAATCAATCAGTCTTATTGTCTTCGCTGCTCAGTACGCTGATACAGCAATTTAAACCGCAATCAATTTTAGTTGCGGGAGATGCGGCCAGGTTGTGCCTGAACGACTGCCAAGATACCAGATCCCAGACGCTGACAACACCATTTGAACAATCCCAATTGCAACAGATCCACAGCGTAGATCTGGCTGTTATCAGTGATTTGACAGAGACATTACCCTTGCAGAGCGGGCAACAATGGCTGGGTTATTTACGTAATTTGCATGCGCCGCATATCATTCTGATTACCGATCCTGCGCAAGCGCAGCGTCAGGGATGGCAATTTCGTGATTATCTGGCCATGGGACTGCATCATATTGCTGGTACCAGCGATGGATTGCAGTTGTTCAGTTACGCTATTGAAAATTATCAGCCCAAACGCGACTGGCTGAATAGCCGCTTTTGGGCAAATCCGGAAAACTATGACAAGTATCGCTGGTAAGCTGTCATCAGATTGTCATCAAATCCCTCTAGTTTGCTTGGGGATTCTTGAGTAACACAATGAGCACTCGTACACTTCAAAATACTGCACCAATTTATTAATCAACTTTTTAATAAGCTACCAAAATGGAAAACATGGAAACACAAATTGATTTGAATAGCTCCGAGCTTTATCTGAATCGTGAGCTGAGTTTGCTGGAATTCAATTGGCGCGTATTACAGCAGGCTCTGGACCCCAGTGTTCCGCTGTTGGAAAGATTAAATTATTTGTGTATTTCCAGCACCAATCTGGATGAGTTTTTTGAAGTACGCGTTGCGGGGCTGATTCAACAAATCGAAATTGGCGACCCCTATCTTGAAGCCGACCAAATCAGTGCTCAGGAAGCATTAAGACTCATCAGTGCACGTGCCCATGAACTCGTCGATGAACAATACAGCGTGCTCAATAATGAGCTGTTACCTTTGTTGGAACAGCAAGATATCAAGGTTCTGGCACGTCCAATGTGGAATGCTGAACACAGTGCCTGGCTGGAACAATATTTCCGTGATGAAATTCAGCCAATCCTCAGCCCGATTGGATTGGACTCATCTCATCCCTTCCCCCGCTTACTCAATAAGAGTTTAAATTTTATCGTCTCAATGGATGGTAAAGATGCCTTTGGCCGTAATATTGGTTATGCCATTTTGCAGGCGCCTAGAGCATTACCAAGGGTGATTCAATTGCCCCAGGAACTGTGTGAACCGGGGCAATATCACTTTGTGTTTTTGTCTTCGATCATCCATGCGTTTGCTGATGATTTATTTTTCGGTATGAAGATCAAGGGCTGTTATCAATTCCGGGTAACCCGTAACAGCGACCTTGCCATCGATACTGAAGAAACCAGTGACTTGCTGGCTACCATTGCCGATGAGTTGACACACCGCAACTATGGCGACGAAGTACGTCTGGAGATTGCACATAACTGTCCGGAAGAAATGGTTAATTTCCTGCGTGACCAATGTGCGATGCAACAGGAAAACGTTTATCTGGTCAATGGACCGGTGAACCTGAGTCGCTTGCAAGCATTGCATTCAATGGTGGAACGCTCGGATCTGAAATTCAAACCTTTTACTCAGGGCCGCCCAAATGGTCTGACAGCTGATGTAGAAATCTTTGGTTTGTTAAAACAGAAAGATGTGCTTTTGCATCATCCGTTTCAGTCATTTACCCCGGTCATTGATCTGATCAAACAAGCGGCAACCGACCCGAATGTACTGGCTATCAAACAGACCCTTTACCGTACCGGCGCTATTTCACCGATCGTGGATGCCCTGGTTTCAGCCGCGCACGCTGGAAAGGAAGTCACCGTCGTAATTGAATTAAGAGCACGCTTTGATGAAGCCGCTAACGTGGCATTAGCCGCTAAATTACAGCAGGCTGGTGCACATGTTGTGTATGGCATTGTCGGTTATAAAACCCATGCCAAAATGTTGCTGATTTTACGCCGTGAAAACAATAAATTACGCCGTTATGTTCACCTTGGAACTGGTAACTACCATCGCAATACCTCGCGTATTTATACCGACTATGGTCTGTTGACATCAGACAAGCAGATTGGTGAAGACGTTAATAACCTCTTTATTCAACTGACCAGCCTTGGCAAAATCCCTAAAATGCATAAATTGATGCATGCCCCATTCAATCTGCATCAAGGGCTGCTCGATAAAATTGATCGGGAAATTGCTCATGCTGCGGCGGGCAAAAAAGCGCATATTATTGTCAAGGTCAATGCATTGGTTGAGCCGGAAATGATTAATGCCTTTTATCGAGCCTCAATAGCCGGCGTTAAAGTGGATTTGATTGTTCGTGGTATCTGTACCTTAAAACCCGGTGTTGCAGGTGTGTCGGAGAATATTCAGGTACGTGGCATCATTGGTCGTTTCCTGGAACATACCCGGGTATTTTATTTTGAAAACGCCGGTGACATTGAAGTGTGGGCTGGCAGTGCCGATTTAATGAAACGCAACTTGTTACGCCGTGTGGAAACTTGCTTCCCGATTGAATCCAAACGTCTGCAAAAGCGTGTTATCGACGATCTGAATTTGTACCTTGCTGACAATACTCAAGCATGGATTTTATCTGCCGATGGTCGTTACCATCGTGCTGAACGTAAGGAAGGTGATGACTTGATCAGTGCACAGACCGCTCTGCTTGATGAGCTGGCGAAAACGATTTAATCATGCAAATAATCGCATTTTTCAATTTGAAAGGCGGCGTGGGTAAGACCACTTCTGCCGTTAATATTGCCTGGCAGGCTGCCAATCAAGGTATCCCTACTCTGTTGTGGGATCTGGACCCACAAGGCGCTGCCAGCTGGTTATTGCAACGCAAAAGTAAATCGAAAGCTGAAGCCAAAAAATTACTATCTGGCAAGATGCCTATCGGTGAATTGGTTAAGAAAACAGATTACCCCTCACTGGATATCATTCCCGCCGATTTTTCCTTTCGCCAAATGGACTTGGATCTGGCTAAAGCGGGAGTTGATAAAGATCAGCTGGGCAAGCTGCTAGCACCGTTTGGTGAGAGCTATTCGTTAATAGTGCTGGATTGTCCACCAAGCTTTTCGGAGCTGACCGAACAAATGTTTGCGGCAGCAGACGCGATTTATGTACCGATTATCCCAAGCCATTTATCAATGCGTACTTTTGAGCAGACCCGCGACTTTTTCAAAGAAAACAACCTTAAACCAAAACGACTGCATGCATTTTTCACCATGGCTGACCGCCGACGCAGCCTGCATCGTGTCATGCTTGCCCACCCACCCAAAGTACTGAAACATGGTTTGCAAACAGCCATTCCCTATGCTGCCGTAGTGGAAAAAATGGGTGAAGCCAGAGCACCATTGGCGGCTTTTGCAGCAAATTCTGCTGTCAATAAAGCCTATGAAGCGTTATGGGAAGAAATTAAACTCACCCTCGATAGTTCAAGCTGATTTTTGTATTTTCCAGCAATAATGAATCTTTGGATTTCTTTCAAAATCAACTGGTAATGTTGCTTTGCTAATGTCTTTTATATCCAGACCTTTTAATGCTGATGTATCCAGTTTGAAGTCCCGTCGATTGGTCGAAAAGAAAATCTCACCACCTGGATTCAACATCCTGGACACCTTGTACAGCATATCGATGTAATCACGCTGAATATCGAACACCCCTTCCATTTTGTTGGAATTGGAAAAAGTCGGCGGATCGACAAAAATCAAATCGAAACGCAATTCCTGAGTAGCGGGTTCATTTAGCCACGCTAATACATCAGCACGAATAAACTGGTGCTGCTCACCAACAAACTTATTAAGTTGCATATTATCTTTGGCCCAGCCCAGATAGGTGTTGGACATATCAACGGTAGTAGTCGATTTAGCGCCCCCTGCAGCGGCATAAACCGTCGCACTGCCAGTGTATGCAAACAGATTCAGAAAGGCTTTGCCTCTGCTGGTTTCAGCCAGCATCTGCCGGGTAATACGATGATCCAGAAATAAGCCGGTATCCAGATAATCAGTCAGATTAATCCAGAAGCGCAGATCATTTTCCCGCACTTCAAAACGCTGGCGTAATGCCGCCTGAGACTCATATTGATTAGAGCCACGTTGTTTCTGACGTAATTTCAACGCAACTTTATCGTTGCTCACTCCCAAAACGGCCGGAATGATATGCATTACTTCATCTAATCGTTCGCTGGCTTTTAACGGATCAATATCGGCTGGTGGCGCGTATTCCTGCACATGTACATAATCGCCATAGACATCGATTGCCACAGCATAATCCGGTAAATCAGCATCATAAACGCGATAACAATCCAATTGATTTTTACGTGCCCATTTCGCCAGATGGCGAACATTCTTTTTCAATCGATTGGCAAACATTTCAGCTTGTGGAGATAAGTTTTCCACTACAGATGAATTATCAACAGGCTTGGGTTTAGTTTTTGGCGTTTTATCCCAAGGTGAAGGTGAAGCCGACATTTCCTGTTGTACGGGTTTGGCATCACGGCGTAACGCTTTGGGTGCTCGATATGACAACACTTCACAGGCAATCGGCCCGTTATCAAAAGGTTTGCTGTCAAAGATGGTCAAACCGGTAAATTTACCCAGCTGGGCATTATCGGTAATAATCGTAGTACGCCATGCGGGTAAATGCTGATTGACCAAATCACCCAGTGCTTCATACAAATCATGTAAGGAAGCGGTATCACCAATGCGTTGACCATATGGTGGGTTAGAGACTAACAAGCCAACCTCTGGCAGTGTTTGAGCTACTGTTGCCCAATTCTGCAGATCACGGTGAATAACCTGAATACGATCACTGATCCCTGCTGCTTCAATATTAGCCTGCGCTGCAGTTACTGCCGTTTTATCCTCATCACCACCCATGATCATCGGTAAACGGGCCAGACCACTTAAGCGTCTTCTTTCAGCATCAGCCTTTAATTGCTGCCAGGCGGCTTTGTCGTGCTGTTTCCAATAGAGAAAACCAAAATAATCACGTTGCAATCCAGGCGCAATATCCGCAGCCATTAAAGCCGCTTCAATCAGAAATGTACCGCTACCACACATCGGATCCAATAATGCCCAGCCCTCTCTAGCCAGTTTTGGCCATTCTGCTGAAAGTAATATGGCGGCGGCTAAATGTTCTTTAATCGGTGCGTTAGTTGGGCTGACGCGATAGCCGCGTTTGTGCAGACTTTCACCTGACAAATCAAGGCTGACAATCGCTTGATTGTGTTTAAGATAGACATTTACCCGCAGATCCGGTTGATGCAAATCCACTGAAGGTCTGGTGCCAAACAAATCCCGCAGTCGATCCACAATGGCATCTTTGACTTTCTGCGCACCAAATTGTGTGTGATGGATTTTCGATCGAAAGCTATTGAAATCAATGGCCAAGGTGGTGTCCTCAGCATCAATATGCTCTTCCCAGGCCAGTTCTTTTATGCCGTTATAAAGCTGATCGGTGGTTTCAGCAGAAAAATGCGCTATAGGCATCAGCACCCTGACGGCGACCCGCGACCATAAACAGACCTGATAGGCTTCCTTAAGACTGCCGGTAAAACGGATACTGCCCGCTTCTGTTTTGAACTGTTTAATACCGATTTGTTTGAGTTCGGCTTCGAGCAGCGGCAACATGCCACGTGCTGCGGTGACGGTGAACTTATGTTTAGTCATGAAACTATCCTGATATAATCACGGCATTTTAATACAGGTAGCCCTACACATGGCAGTCAATGATAAACAACGCCGATATCTGAAAGGATTGGCCCACCCACTAAAACCTATTGTGATGATTGGTAACGCGGGTCTTACTGAAAACGTTCTGGCTGAAATTGAAAATGCACTGGCGTTTCATGAGCTGATTAAAGTACGTGTTAGCGGACAGGAAAGAGCCGATCGCAAAAAGATGCTCGATGAAATTGCCGAAAAAACCAAAGCAGATCTGGTGATGGTAATTGGTCATATCGGTGGCTTTTATCGTCCGGCCGAAAAACCTCGCATTGAGTTACCTCGTTAATTATTCAGTTAGCTGACCAGGAACGCTGCATGATTCAAAAACCAGCTGAAACACAACAGAAACTCGCCTCCATTATTGCTGAGCGCTGGAGTGGCAAAACATTTGATGCGACCCAGGCGGTAAGTGACGAAACCATTACAGCGCTTTGCGAAGCTGCATTATGGGCACCCTCCTGTTATGGCGAGGCCCCTTGGCGTTATGTCATCTGTAATAAATTCAATGATGTCACCAGCTGGCAACAAACTCTGGATTGCTTGTCTCCGGGTAATCAAATCTGGGCAGTTAATGCACCGTTATTAATTGTTACCGCTTCACAAACCAAATTCACCCACAATGGTCTTGAAAACCGCTGGAATGGCTATGATACTGGCGCAGCCAGCCTCAATTTATGCTTGCAAGCCACTGCAGCAGGTTTAATGTCTCATCAAATGGGTGGCTTTGATGCAGACAAATTGCGTCAGGCTTTATCCATTCCCAGTGAAATAAACCTCTGGTCAGTTATTGCCATTGGCTACCCGGCAGCACTTGATACGTTGACGGCAGAGCAACTGGAACAGGAACTTAAAGCCAGGCAACGGCGTCCATTAAGCGAACATTTTTTTGTCAATCGCTGGTCAGATTAACGCTACAAAATTGAGGGAAGTACAATGAAATCAATGGTGATTATCACAATCCTGAGTTTTTTCAGTGCCTCGGCCTATGCATACAATGAAATTTATCTGAAAAGACTACTTGAACAAAACCAGTGTCATCATTGTGATTTAAGCGACGCACAACTTGAAGATCACGATCTGCAGGCTGCAGATATGAGCGAATCCAATCTCAAAGGTATTAACCTTAAAAATGCCAATGCCAAAGGCGCGTGGTTTACTCACTCACGTATGCATGGTGCTCAGCTTGAAGGTGCTAATCTGAGCAATTCCTTAATGGATTATGCCCAACTCATCGATGCCAACCTTAAAAATGCCATCCTTGACGGAGCTCATTTGATTTTCTCGGACATGACAGGTGCTGACTTAACCGGAGCTTCAATGAAAGGTGCCCATGACAGAGGCATTAAATTCTGTAATACAACCATGCCTGATGGAAGCATCAATAATGATGGTTGCTGACAGAGGTTAATATTTCCCGATATTAAAAGAAATATTCCCGAACAATTACCACTGACAATTGACTCGGTTGTCGATAGTATATGGCTGTAAAAATCTGTCATAGGAATTAGTTTTGTTGCTGAAAAAATTTGTACTTGTCTGTTTGTTGGCTCCTGTTTTATCTCATGCTGCTCCCGTTACCTTGGTATTAACCAATGGTGATCGTCTACAAGGCGATTTGTTGGAGCGCAATCAGGAATCTTTAACGATTAAACACCAACTGCTCGGTGAAATGATCATCAGAACCAATACGGTAGCTGAAATCAAGACCGATTATGAAGCTTTGGCACAGCAAACACCTTCTGCTGACTCATCTACCCCTCAACCTTATGTCGAACCAGCTGGTCTTACAGCCGCTGAGCCTGAAGATACCGGTTTGTTTGGTACCGGTTGGTTATCTGATTGGGAAAGACGGTTCGATTTAGGTCTGTCGGGAAGCCGCGGAAAATCAGATAACAGTAAGGTGAATGTTGCCTTTAATGCCGATCTGGCAACCGAGAAAACCCGTATTAACAGCCGGACCGCTTATTTTTATGCTAAATCAGAAGATGAAACCTCTGACAACAGCTTTTTTACCTCGATCAACCGCGACTGGTTGCAACCGACCACACCATGGTTCATGTTTGCCGGCGGTCGTTTTGATATCGATAGGTTCAAAGATTACGACTATCGGGTGAATGCAAACAGTGGTTTCGGTTATGAGTTTGCCAACACCGAGAAGTTTTTATTTGTTGGACGTAGCGGTGTGGGTTTCAATAAAACCTTTGGTGGAGAACGTCAGGAATTTACCCCTGAAGGTCTGTTGGGCCTTGAAACTCGCTGGCGCATCAATGCTGCCCAACGTCTGGCACTAGCCAATACGTTCTACCCTAGCTTTGATTCGTTTGATGAATATCGTAACGTAACGTCATTTGACTGGATTCTGGATCTTGATGAGCGTGCAGGCGTAGCATTAAAAGTTGGCATGACCAATGAATATGATTCAGAAACTGAAGATAACATCAGTAAAAATGATTTCAAATACATGCTGTCACTGTCCTGGAGTCTGTAAAGACGTCGAATCTCACATAGTACAATGATGGCTATGTAAGATATGAGCCCTTGGGGCCGTTTAAAATTGAAGATCAGTGAACAACCTACAGCAACAACTCGAATCACAAATACAAAACACAATGATTGCCGACCAGCACAAGCTGCGTCGGCGCTTATTGCAGTTGCAGAATAAATCCGCCAATGAATCTGAATGGCTGAACCTGCAACAACAAATTGAAAAATCTCACCAACGTTACCTCTTACGCCTGGATAATCTTCCTAAACCATCCTTAAATGCTGATTTGCCGGTTATTGAACGCCGCCAGGATATTGCCACTGCCATTCAGCAACACCAGGTAATTATTCTTTGTGGTGAAACCGGTTCAGGTAAGACGACCCAGCTTCCACAAATCTGTTTAGAGCTTGGTCGAGGTGTGGCAGGCATGATTGGTCACACCCAGCCACGACGCATTGCAGCTCGAACCGTTGCCAGCCGTATTGCAGAAGAACTGGGCTCTCAACTCGGTGAAATTGTCGGTTATAAGGTTCGTTTTCATGATCAGGTGAAGGCTGATAAAAGCTATATCAAACTGATGACCGACGGTATTTTGCTGGCAGAAACGCAAAATGATCCGTTTCTCAGTCAATATGACACGCTGATAATTGATGAAGCCCACGAACGCAGTCTGAATATTGATTTTCTGCTGGGTTATCTGAAACAACTGCTCCCTAAACGCCCCGATCTGAAACTGATCATAACTTCGGCAACCATTGATACCCAACGCTTTTCAGAGCATTTCAATAATGCACCGGTTATAGAAGTCAGTGGCCGTACTTATCCTGTCGAAATCCGTTATCGGCCTTTATTGAGCCGCGATGATGACAGCGAAGATCTGGATTTTGTCGATGGAATTGTCAGCGCAGTTGATGAATTGTGCCGTGCCGGACCTGGTGATGTACTGATTTTTCTTTCAGGTGAACGCGATATTCGTGATGTTTCAGAGGCATTACGCAAACATCATCCGCCCAATACCGAAATTCTACCGTTATTTGCCAGACAATCGGCCAGTGAACAGAACCGGGTATTTAAAACCGGTGGCCCACGACGAATCATACTGGCGACTAATGTCGCTGAAACTTCATTAACGGTACCGGGAATTCGCTACGTTGTAGATCCCGGTCTGGCCCGTATCAGTCGCTACAGTGTGCGCAACAAAGTGCAGCGTTTACCGATTGAGAAAATATCTCAGTCCAGTGCCAATCAACGTTCTGGTCGATGTGGACGGGTGGCCGCCGGTATCTGTATTCGTCTTTACGATGAAGAGGATTTTGCTGCAAGACCAGCGTTTACTGATCCAGAAATTCTGCGTACCAATCTGGCTTCAGTGATTCTACAAATGACGGCGTTAAAACTCGGCGATCCCGCCAAGTTTCCGTTTATCAATCCCCCGCCGCCAAAGATGATCAATGATGGTTATCGATTGCTGGAAGAGCTTAACGCCGTAAATAACAAACGACAAATCACCGAAATCGGCCGACAACTGGCCAAACTGCCCATTGACCCACGTATTGCCAGAATGATTCTGGCGGCAAATGATCAAAACAGTCTGAATGAAGTTTTGGTGATCGCCAGTGCCCTGAGCATTCAGGATCCACGTGAACGGCCAATGGACAAACAACAGGCAGCTGATGAAGCTCACAGCAAATATAAAGATGAACGATCAGATTTTTTAGCGTTTCTCAAACTGTGGGATTTGTATCATGACCGTCAGAAACACTTGAGTCAGAACAAGTTTCGCAAATACTGTAAAGAAAACTACCTGTCGTTTTTGCGATTACGTGAATGGCATGATATTTATCAACAACTGCATGTGCAAACCACCCAGATGGGTTTTAAGCCAAATCAGCAGCCTGCGGAATATCAGGCCATTCATCAGGCTTTGCTGAGTGGTTTGTTAAGCAATGTTGCCATGAAAGCTGATCAGCATAGTTATGCCGGAACCCGTAATCTCAAACTGAAAATTTTCCCCGGTTCTGCCTTACACAAAAAAGGCCCGAAGTGGATTATGGCTGCCGAGCTGGTCGAAACCGGACAACTCTATGCGCGGATTGTCGCCAAAATTGAACCTGAATGGATTGAGCCAATTGCCGGTGAGTTGGTCAAGCGCCAATATAGTGATCCGCATTGGGAGAAAAAACCGGCACAAGTCGTCGCCTTTGAAAGTGTCAGCCTGTATGGTCTGCCCATTGTTAATCGCCGCAAGATTCACTATGGCCCTCTGGATCGTCCCACCGCTAACGAAATATTTATTCGAGAAGCGCTGGTTAATGGTGAATTCAATTGCCAAGCTGCGTTTTTCAAACATAACCGTCAGTTGATTGACGAAATAGAACTACTTGAACAAAAATCCCGACGCCGTGATGTGCTGGCAGATGAAGACACCCTGTTTGCCTTTTATCAACAACGTGTTCCCGGCGACATCATCAATGGACATGGCTTTGAAAAATGGCGTAAACAGGCTGAGCAAAAACAGCCGCAATGTCTGTTTTTAAGCCGTGAAATTCTGATGCAACATAACGCAGATCAGGTGACGGTAGAAAGTTACCCGGATCAGTTACTGGTCAACCGTGTGCCTTTGCCACTGGAATATCATTTTGAGCCCGGCAAACAACACGATGGCATTACCCAGACCATACCTCTGTCGTTACTCAATCAAAGTGATGCTGAGCGGTATGAATGGTTGGTACCGGGCCTGCTGCGTGACAAAGTCATTTTTCTGCTGAAAAGCCTGCCCAAATCCCTGCGTCGACATTTTATTCCAGTACCCGATTATGCCGATCGTTGCCTTAAAGCACTCACACCATACGAAGGCGCATTATTACCCACGTTAAGCGATCAATTACGCAAAATGACCGGTGTGGAAATCAAAGCCGATGACTGGCGTTTGGAAGATCTGCCGTTATATTTAAAAATGAACTTCAAACTGGTCGATGAACAAGGTCAGTTATTGGCTGAAAGTCGTGATTTAAACCAGTTAAAGCTGGACTGGTCAAAAGAAGCGGCGGCCAGTTTCCGGCAATTACCGGATTCAGACTATGAAAAAACCGGGCTGCTCGGATGGGATTTTGATGCATTTCCTGAGCAGATAGTAATGCAGCAAAACGGTCTGGAAATGACCGCCTACCCTGCTTTGGTTGATCGAGGTGATCATGTTGATCTGACATTGATGGACACTTTGCAGCAAGCCAAAACATTTTCGGCTATCGGTTTAAGGCGATTGTTTATGCTGGCCGAGAAAGACAAAGTCAAATACCTGCAGAAAAATCTGCCGGATATTCAGAAAATGTGTCTGCATTATGCCAATGTGCCTGCAGCACCGTTTGAAGAAAAAACAGCGCAACCAATCACGCCTTGCGAGCAGTTGAAACAGGACTTGATTGCAGTAGCATTTGATCGGTGTTTCTTGAAAGATCAAGACTGGCCACGCAGCAAACAGCAATTTGAACAACGGCTGCAACAACGCAGCAGTGAACTCATCAATATCGCCAATCAACTTGCCAGACTGATTGCCGAACCGTTAAGTGAATATCATGCGATTGCCAAACGCTTGTCCGGAAACATTCCACTAGCGGCTATGCATGCCGTTAAAGATATCCGCGAGCAATTAGCCTATCTGCTATATCAAGGATTTGTGCATCACACACCGGATGAAGCATTACAACGTTTACCGGCGTATTTTCGTGCTATCGGTGCACGTCTCGATAAACTCAAGACGGATCCCAACAAGGATCGCCAGCGACAACTGGAGGTTCAACCCCACTGGCAGCGTTATCTGAACAATAGCAAACGTGCTGATAACGAATCGATGCAGCAATACCGCTGGATGATTGAAGAGTTCCGTATCTCGGTTTTTGCTCAGGAAATCGGCACCGCCTACCCTGTTTCCGCCAAACGGTTAGATAAACAATGGGCTGAATGTTAGGGCTTGTTGAAGCTCCAGGCTCAGGCGTCAAAAATTTAACAAAACATTACTAAGCCATTCAGGCACAGTTCAGTTAACCGTTGCTACTCTGGGCTCAACTTCAACGAGTGGAGTAGATCATGAAAAAAACAATAACAAGCTTAAGTCTGGTCACAACGTTAGTACTTTCATCGCCGATGGTTATGGCCGGTGGCAAGCACCATAAACCATATCGAGGTGGCGAAATGGCCAAAGTCACCTATGTACAACCTATATATCGCGAAGTCCGTGTCAACTCCCCAGTCCGGGAATGCTGGGATGAACCGGTACGTCATTCACAACATCAATCTTATACCAGCACCATCGCCGGCGGCATTATTGGTGGCGTTGTTGGTAATCAATTCGGTGGTGGTAATGGTAAAACAGCCATGACCGTTGCCGGCACCCTGCTTGGTGGATCAGTTGGTCGGGATCTGGGTAACCGACATCAAAATGATGGTTACCGCTATCAACAGCAATGTCAGGTTCGTGACCGCTACCATACTGAACGTCAGATTGAAGGTTACGATGTGAGCTATCGCTATAAAGGCAGAGAATATTCAACGTTTATGGATTACCACCCGGGTGATTATGTTCCGGTCGATGTCGTGGTAAGCTCACCACCACGTCGTTATTATTAAAAGGTTAACCGTAGACATGTCATTACGCCTGACGACATTGTTGGTTTTATGCTGTACCGGCTTATGGTTTGAGCCGGTACAGGCTCAGGCTGGTTATAAAGTCACTGAGGGAAATAAACTCGATCCGCAAACCTATCATGGCTATGTGCTTTACCGAAACTGGTGTGCCCGCTGTCATGGAACATTTGCTCAAGGACTGGCAGGCCCCAATTTAGCCAACAGTCTGAATCAATCTTCTAAAGAAGAATTCATGCAGATTTTGTTTAAGGGTAAAAAAGGTCGTTCAGGTGTCATGCCCGGCTTTCAAGACAATCCCCAGATCGTCAATGGTCGCGAGCAACTCTACAGCTACTTACGTGCTCGGGCAGACAATGCCATTGGACCAGTACCCCCAGAACAGGGGCCAAAATAATGCGTTCACTGACTGGCCGCAGTTTGTTATTATCCATCTAAAACAAACGTACTAAAACTAAGGTTATTACATGAAATTTTCCTGGTATCTGCTGATTATGATGCTCACCTTACCGCTAACTGGTTATAGCGATCACTTACCGCCAGAAGCGGAAGCGGGAACCAGCATTAATGATATCGCCCTACCACTGACCAAAAAAACAGCTGCAGAACTGGCTCAAGTCGAATCGGGCGGCCGTGTGCTGTCGGTGGATCAAGAACAATATCAAAACCATACAATTTTTCGCGTCAAAGTATTGCATCAAAATGGTAAGGTAAAGACCTACCGACTGGATCGGGATACCGGATATCAAATGCAATAATTTATGCGTGTTTTACTAATCGAAGATGAACCACAGCTGCGTGAACAGATAGGTCAGCATTTACGTCAACAACAACTTACTATTGATATGAGTGCTGATGGTGAAGATGGATTATATCTGGGCACAGAATACCCTTACGATGTTGCTGTTATTGATTTAGGGCTGCCAAAACTGTCTGGTATCGAAGTGATTAAAAAGCTTCGTGAACAAAACATCACTTTTCCTATTTTAATATTGACTGCACGAGGTCGATGGCAAGACAAAGTTGAAGGTCTTGAAGCCGGTGCCGATGATTATCTTGTCAAACCCTTTCACTTTGAAGAATTACTGGCACGATTAAATGCTTTAGCCCGTCGTGCCGCTGGCTGGTCAAACTCCACCATGCGTTGTGGTCCGGTTGAACTGAATCCGGCATCACAACAAGTTATGGTGAATCAATCTCCAATCGAACTCACGGCCTTTGAATACCGCTTATTACATTATTTAATGCTTCATGCCGGTGAAGTCATCTCTAAAACCGAACTTACTGATCATATTTACGAACAGGATCAGGATCGTGACAGTAATGTCATTGAAGTATTTGTTAAACGACTGCGTAATAAACTGGATCCGGATAAATCCTTGAACCCGATTGAAACCCTTCGCGGCCGTGGTTATCGATTGACGTTACCTCGTGAATAAATTCACTCTGTCTTTGACCAATCGCCAGCTAATTGCTGTTACGCTGGTATTAAGTGCTTTTCTGGGAATTTCCGCGTTCAGCTTATTTAATGCGTTTGCCGGTAATGCCGAAACGGCTCAAAAGCAGCGTTTATTAAACTATGTCTACACACTGCTGACGGCTGCAGAAATCAGTCATGACGGTAAATTAATCATGCAGGATAAGCTGGCAGAACCTAAATTTTCCATCCCCAATTCCGGCCTTTACGCACAAATTACCAGTGGTGATAACATTGTCTGGCAATCACCGTCTGTCATTGGGTTATTTCTGGCACTTCCCTACCATCCCGGTCCCTCAGAGCAACTGTATAGTCAAATCAATCTTGATAATGGTATGAAATTACAGAATCTTGCCTTTGGTATCGTCTGGGAAAATGACGATGGTGAACATTTTGACTACACCATTAATGTGTCTGAAGATCAGCATATGCTGGAAGCACAGATTGATGAGTTTCAGTTAAACCTCTGGTATTGGATTGGCGGAACTGGTTTGATGTTACTAATTGCCCAGTGGCTAATTTTGCGCTGGAGTTTACAGCCGCTGCATAAGGCTGCCGCAGATCTGCATGCCATTGAAGCCGGAAAACAACAACGCCTTGGCGATAATTATCCCAGTGAACTGCAACAGCTCACCCGTAATATCAATAATCTGCTGGATCACGAGCAATCACGCCGGCAACGCTATAAAAACTCACTGGCTGATCTGGCTCACAGTCTGAAAACACCGTTGGCTTTATTACGTTCTGAGCTGGAAAGCTGTGATGATGTTGTCGCCTGCAAATTGACTGGTGAAGAGCAATTAGATCGAATTAATGCCTTAGTCGATTACCAACTGCAACGAGCCGCAACTGAAGGCAAAAGCAATCTTTTGGCACCGGTTTCGATAGGAGAAATCATCAATAAGCTGATGAATTCACTTAAAAAAGTCTATCAAAGCAAAAATATTCATACTCAATGCGAAATTGAGCGGGATGCGATGCTGCATGCTGATGAAGGTGATATGTATGAGTTGCTCGGCAATCTGCTGGAAAACGCCTTTAAATACTGCAACCACCAAGTAAATATCGTATTACGGCAGCAAAACCGCCGAATTGTCGTTCGAATCGAAGATGATGGACCCGGAGTACCGGCGCATGCCAGCGCTGATATTATCAAGCGCGGCAGACGCATCGATACCCAGATCGAAGGTCAGGGATTAGGCTTGGCTATTGCCAGTGATATTGTTGAAGCCTATCAAGGGAAAATCAGCGTGCAACCAAGTTATCTGGGCGGTGCCTGTTTCCTGATTGAACTCATCGATCACTGATTTTGCTGTAGCTGCTGCAGATACTTGAAGATTAACCGAGCCGATTTTGGTGGCTGTTGTTTGACGGCTTCCTGCTTGGCATTACGTACTAACTGCCGTACATGCTGATTATCAAACTCTTCAAACTGTCCACGTAACTCGGCCATCACAGTATCGTCTTCAATCAACAAACGATCACGCCAGTTTTCCAGCTGATGAAATTGTTCGGTTTGTGCCTGCAGTGGCTGCTTAAGCTGATCCAGTTTCTGCTGAATTTCTTCATGATCCAGTCGAGCAATGATGCCACCGATATAACCTTTCTGACGTTTTAGAGCGCCTTTGCTCATGGATTGCGCTTTAATTACCGCTTCTGTTAAATCTTCATCCAATTCCAGTTTTACCAAATCTTTTTTAGACAGATCAATTAAGTCCTCGCCTAATTTTTTCAGTGCATCCAGTTCACGTTTGATCCGTGATTTACTTTTAGGGATCGAAGACCAGTCAAATTCCTCATCAAGGTGATCCTGTTCATATTCTTCATTCATTATTATTCACCTTGTACTGTCACAATCACTCGACGCTGCTGACGATGCGTGCGATGTTCCCATAAATAAATGCCCTGCCAGATACCCAGGGCGCATTTGCCATTACTGACAGGTACCACCAAATCCGGATTGGTCAAAACGGTACGAATATGTGCACTCATATCATCCGGGCCTTCATCCTGATGTAAAAACATCGCATCACCATCAGGAACAATATGCTGCATAAAGGTTTCCAAATCACGTCTGACATCCGGATCGGCATTTTCGCAAATCATCAACGACGCGCTGGTATGTTGCACAAACACATGACAAGTACCGGTAGTAATTCCCGATGCTGCCACAATTTTGGCCACTTCGTCAGTGATATTAATGGTGCTGCGGCCTTTTAATTCAAATTGTAACTGCTGCTGCAGAATCATCTTGTTTTACCTTGTTCAAAAACAGCATAGGCTTTGCCAGAATCCAGAGCATTCCGAACGACATCGCCCGCTGCCATCTGATCTTTCACCAGTCCACAATGCCATAAGGCCATGGCGGTGCCATAAACCAGTAAATCATAGGCCACACCTTTTTCACCCTGCAAAGCGGTCAGACCACGTTGAGCGGATTCAGCAGCCGTTAACTGTTCCAATTCTGGCATGACGCCACGGGTTTGTTGACTGACACCAAAAGCCAACGGATCCAGTGAACAAGGTTTTAATGCACCATCAATCAATAAAAAGTTGTCCGAAGCTTCACGTAAGGTCGGCACAATGCCGCCCTCCAGACCACGCACTATCAACGCGCTGTCAAAACCACTCTGCTTTGCCAGATATGCAAGCACCGGCGGATAAGCTTTATGCACAAAGCCGATTTGTAAATGTGTCTTTTTAGCCTTAACCGGCATTACCAGTTTTTCCAGTGTCGCCAGACTTGGACGTTTAATCATTAAGCGGCGTAAATCCTGTAGAGCAAACAAACTCGGTGTAGTAATTGCCTGATCCAGATAGGCCCAACCAATATCAGCATGATTTAATTGCTTGGCAGCTTCAGCCACACTGAGGCGAATATTCGCTCCAGCCGCTTCTAAAACCTGTGCATGTGTGACACCAAATTTTGGTGCCATTTCGTAGACACCTTGAGATAAGGCTGGCAAACCACAGGCAGCCATTACTGCAGGTAAAAACGCAGCGATTGGACAATGACGGCTGAAACCATTAAACGGATCGGAAAGCAGCATGACATTTTCAACATCTAATGCCTGTTGGCCAGTGACTTCTTGCATGGCCAGCAATAAACCCAGGTTTTCCTCATCAGTCTCACGTTTCATCCGCAACGCAATCAGCATCACCGCCATTCGCACCGGATCGACTTTACCTGACAGGATCTCCCGCATCGCCTCGCGACTTTCCTCCAGACTGAGATCTTTACTCAGATGGGGGCCGGTAGCGACTTTTTTGATGGCATCAGCAACTGCACTCATTTAATTAATCCACTGTATTAAGGTCGCTTCATCGACCACTTCAATCCCGAGAGATTGGGCTTTATTCAATTTGGAACCGGCATCTCTACCAACCACCACATAATCGGTTTTGGCTGACACACTGCCCGCCACTTTGGCACCTAATGCCAATAATTTTTCTTTGGCTTCACTCCGTGACAGGTTTTCTAACGTGCCAGTCAACACGATGGTTTTACCGGCCAATTCGGAATCGGCATACACCGGCTTTTCTTCTGGCCAGTTCACCCCGGCCTGCAATAATCGCTGAATCACATCCAGATTATGTTGCTGACGGAAAAAGGTATAAATATGATGCGCGACCACTGGGCCGACATCTTCTATTTCAATCAATTCATCCTGTTCGGCAGCAATTAATTTATCCAGTTCAACAAAATGCAAAGCCAACGAACGCGCGGTAGCTTCACCAACTTCCCGAATACCTAATGCATATAAGAACCGAGCAAAGCGGGTATTTTTTGCATGGTTTAAAGCATTCACGAGATTTTCGGCAGATTTATCGCCCATACGTTCCAATGCAGAAAACTGTGCTTTGGTCAGATAAAACAAATCAGCTGGATCTTTGATTAATTCAGCGTCGACCAGTTGTTCAACAATCTTGTCGCCCAAGCCATCGATATCCAGCGCTTTACGGGAAGCAAAATGTTTAATCGCTTCTTTACGTTGCGCTCCACAGAATAATCCACCACTGCAACGGGCTATTGCCTCGCCTTCCACCCGTTCAACATCTGCACCACAAACCGGACACTGGCTGGGCATAACAAATTCGACGGCATTGACAGGACGTTTATCTTTCACGACTTGAACGACTTCCGGGATAACATCCCCGGCCCGTCGAATAATCACCGTATCGCCGATACGAACATCTTTACGGCGAACTTCATCTTCATTATGCAAGGTAGCATTACTGACAGTGACACCGCCGACAAATACCGGCTGTAATCGAGCAACCGGCGTTAACGCACCGGTACGTCCAACCTGTACTTCAATATCCAGAACCTGAGTAGTTTCTTCCTGCGCCGGAAATTTATAGGCAATCGCCCAGCGTGGTGCACGGGAAACAAATCCCAGACGTTCCTGTAATCGGCTGTCGTCAACTTTAAATACCACACCATCAATGTCATAAGACAGTCTGGCGCGACGCTCACCAAGTTGATGCAGATAATCAAGACAAGCTTCGACACCTTGCAGCTGTTGTGTATCCGGACTAACAGCCCCACCCCATTCGCTGATGATCTGCATAGCTTCAGTATGGCTGGCAGGACGCTCCATGCCCTGTAATTCACCAAGCCCATAACAGAACAACGCCAAAGGTCGTGCAGCGGTTACCGAAGAATCTAGTTGCCTTAATGAGCCTGCAGCGGCATTACGCGGATTAACAAAAAGCTTTTCATTATTGGCCAGACGTTGTTGATTGAGCTTCTCGAAGCCCGCCTTTGGCATATAGATTTCGCCACGAATTTCAACCACTTGCGGAACATTGTTGCCTTGGAGTTTTAATGGAATGTTGCGAATAGTGCGAACATTTTCAGTAACATCTTCACCTACTGCACCATCACCACGAGTAGCAGCCTGTACCAATAAACCGTTTTCATAACGAATGCTGATAGCCAGACCATCCAGTTTTGGTTCGGCAGCATAGGTAATTACCGCATCCGTGTTCAAACGATCACGAACTCGTTGGTTAAAAGCAGTTAATTCGGCTTCATCAAATACGTTATCCAGCGATAACATCGGCATCGCATGAGTAACTTGTGTGAATTTATCTAACGGCGCCGAGCCCACACGTTGGGTGGGCGAATCGGGGGTAACTAACTCAGGATTGTCCGTTTCCAGCTGTTTCAATTCGGCAAACAGGCGGTCATATTCCGCGTCGGTTATTTCCGGATCATCAGCGCTGTAATAGAGAAAGTTGTTACGGTTAATTAACTCTCGAAGTTGCGCTGCGCGGTCACTGATTTCAGTTGAAATCGTCATCAGATTTATTGCCTGCCTGCAAAGATAAATTCAATTCAAAAATTCTGTTACGAGTGGCTTCCAAATGCTTGTCAGTGATGGGTTCCCGTTTTTCATCACACAATATGCCGCCAAGATAAGCAGTCAATTGATGAGCGGTATCAAGCATGGAATCAAACACAGTCAGACCATTTACCGGCCCGGGTAAACGAGCAAACATCAATAATCCAGGGGTTTTCATTGCAATCATTTGATCCGGCAATAAAGTGCCAGGATCAAGAATATTGGCGACACTGAATAAAGTTTGACGGCGATTATTGACGGTATATCGATGATAAATCTGCATATCGCCAAAATGCATTTCCTGTTGATCCAATGCGGATTTAATAGCTCGGCCGGTAAACATCTGTGATTCTGGCGCCATGATTGTCAGCGCAACTACCATTTCCCAGTCTGGCGCTTCTTCTGGATCAGTTTCCTCAAAATCATCGTCACTTTCAAAATCGTCATCGGCTGCATCAAAATCCTGATCAGCTGAATCCAAACGAACTTTTACATCGGACGATAAATCCACCGTGTCTTGCGCAAAAACCGAATCAAACCGCGCATGAAAATCATTATTTTCCGTGGCATCAAACCGATCCAGTTCGCGCTCGAACTCTTGCGCACGCTGCTGCTGCCGCGTATGGGTATACCAGCCGCCGATCACCAGCGCCACTAAAACAACTACAGACAGAAGAATGATTTCAAACACTTAATTAAATCTACCAACTCAGGGATAATAACGGTTTTGTTAACTGTTAGAGATTACCTATGTCTACGCTACCAAGCAAACAACTGGAAACCTTCGATAACGCTGTACCGGAGCGGGATTATACCATCCACATCGAAACACCTGAATTTACTTGCCTATGTCCGAAAACCGGTCAACCGGATTTTGCCACGATTAAAATTGATTATGTACCGGATCTTAAATGCGTCGAACTGAAATCTCTGAAACTGTATTTCTGGTCATACCGTGAAGAAGGCGGTTTTCATGAAAAACTGACCAACCAAATCCTGACTGATCTGGTCGCCGCAACTGAGCCACGTTTTATGCGGGTAACCGGTATTTTCAATGTTCGTGGTGGTGTTTACACCAATGTCGTTGCCGAATACCGTAAGGAAGGTTGGGTTGCCCCAACACCTGTTCATCTCCCATAAACATGCGCAACAGCGCATGGATTGGCATTGATTTCGGCACCTCCGGGTGCCGGGTCTGCGCCATTGATAAATCCGGCGATATTATTGCTCACACTAAACAAAGTTTTCCCGCTTCACCAAACGCTTATCCCTCCCCCGAACAGCAATCAGAATTTCTTTTTAGTGCATTAAAAACGCTGTTAAGCGAACTTCCCAAGTTGATGATTGAGTCCATTTGTATTGATGCCACTTCTGGATCAGTAATGGTGTGTGATCCTCAGGGACAACCACTCAGTGAAATGTTGATGTACAACGATCAACAAGCCATTAAGGCAAGTGAGGTTATCGCTGAACTTGCGCCGACAAACTCAGCAGCACAGGGTGTCAGCAGTGGACTGGCAAAATTATTATATTTGCAGCGCTCATTGGCATTACCGGAAACGTATTTTCTATTACATCAGGCAGACTGGCTAGCTGTTCAGTTGGGTGCCAAACCCGGCATGACTGACTATAACAATGCACTTAAATCCGGATTTGATGTGCTCGACAATCGTTGGCCTGACTGGCTAGAGTCATTGACTACAAGTCACGTTTTACCCGAGGTTGTAGCACCGGGTACGGTGATTGGCAAAATGTCAGCAACCGTTCTGCAAAAGCTCGGCCTTAAACAAGCCTCACCTCCCCTCATTAAAGCAGGAACAACGGATAGTCTGGCTGCATTTATAGCAACCGGTGCCATCAACATCGGTGATGCTGTGACCTCACTGGGTTCAACACTTGTGTTAAAGCTTGTCTGTCAAAATCCAGTGTTTGATGCCAAACGTGGCATATACAGTCATAAACTTGGCAATCGCTGGTTGTGTGGTGGTGCATCAAATTCTGGTGGTGTGGTGTTAAGGCACTATTTCAGTGATGAGCAATTAGTCGCTTTAAGTCAAAAAATTGATTTGCAAATGCCAGTCGAAGATTATTATCCATTGCTAAAACCCGGTGAACGCTTTCCAATAGCCGATCCCGACTATCCTCCACGCATGCCTCCACAGTCTTCAGGAGATCAACAGTTTTTATATAGTTTACTATCAGGAATTGCCCGTATTGAAAAAGCCGGATATGAATGTCTGCAACAATTAAGTAATACTCCATTAAGCTCAATACGCAGTGTCGGTGGTGGTGCAAAAAATGCTGTGTGGACTCAACTTCGCCGATCATTAATAAACGTGCCTTTCAAACCAGTAGAACATACTGATGCTGCCTTCGGCAGTGCATTACTTGCAAAAGATGGTCTTAAGTTATTTCAATAAGGTATTGATGTATGGGTGATTTCATTCAAGGTTCGCGTTATTTATTAAGTGGTTTCAGGTTAATTAATCAACCTGGGGTGCGACGCTTCGCCTTTATTCCAATTCTGATAAACACCTTGTTGTTTGCTGGCGCTATCTGGTTTGGTATCAGCCAATTTGATTACTGGATGACTCAGTTAACACCAACCTGGTTACCGGAATGGTTGGCCAATGCTTTGATGTGGATCCTCTGGCCGGTGTTTGCGATTCTGATTGTATTAATCGTATTTTTCACCTTTTCGATCATTGCCAATATTGTCGCTGCTCCCTTTAATGGCTTATTGGCTGAAGCCGTTGAAAAACGTCTCGCCGATCAACCCCCTCCTGAACAAACTCTATGGCAGTTGGTTGCTGATACACCTCGGATGATCTTTAACGAATTACGCAAATTAGCGTACCTGCTGAAATGGATGATCCCGTTATTTATCCTGTCATGGATACCGGGTTTAAATCTGATTGCACCATTGTTATGGCTGTTTTTCTCCAGCTGGACCTTGGCACTTGATTATCATGACTATCCGTTAGGAAATCATCTGATGGGGTTTAAACAACAGCGGGAACTGCTCAGAACTAAACGTTCATTAGCTCTAGGCTTTGGCATGACCACATTGGGAGCGACAATGATTCCAATATTGAATTTTTTGATTATCCCGGTGGCTGTTGCCGGTGCGACGGCTCTTTATGTTGGGCGTTTACAAAGCCTTAGCCAAAGTACAACGCCCGTGAATTAGTTGCTCCCCCTCATACGCAACTGATTGTTCTAACCATAGGCCTGATAACCTGTAGGTCATTGCCTGCCACGAGCTTGCGCTATGTTTGAACGTCATTAACAGCATAATTCGCTGAAAATGGGCATCTCAGCTTAATCCTCAACTGACCTCGATTATATAGCTACTTAGACTCAATTAAGGCTATCTCTAGATTTCCCCTTACCTTTACATAAAAAAATCTTAACATTTAAGTGAAAACCTCTTGACAGGATAATAAGAACTATTATCATTCGTCTTTACATTTATTTACATAATAATGAATTCGACAGTTTTAACCAAAAATATCAAGTCTAAATTTACACCAGCATTAGCAACGTTAGTGAAGTTTTGTAGAGGCGCTACAACACGATTCTTATGCTGATCGACTTGTTTCAACATTTAAACCATAAGGAAAGAAAATGAGATTAAAACCACTTTACGTGATGCAGGTATTGGCAATCGCCAGTATTCCAATGTCTGCAAGCGCCGATACAGCCGCTAATACTCAATTTAAAATGCCTGCATTACAAGTCGTAGGTTCGGCAGACTCGAAAGAAGAAAGTATTTCACGTCAGACCGGTGCAGTAGTGCTCATTGACCGTGAAGAAATCGAACGGATTCAACCAACCTCAACCGAAGACGTTTTACGTCGTATCCCAGGTATCAATGTTAAAACTGAAGAAGAATCGGCAGTAGTCAGTAATATTGGCCTTCGTGGCCTATCTGCCAGTGAATCGAAATCACTGATTCTTGAAGATGGCGTTCCAGTTGCACCTGGCTTATTTATCGGAAATGACCGTTATTTCAATCCCCGAATTCAGCGTATGGAAGGTATTGAAATATTAAAAGGCTCTTCATCTTTACGCTATGGCCCATCAACTATCGGTGGGGTAATCAACTACCAAACTAAAACACCTGATGATGGCGTACATGTTTCAACTCGTGTAGGTTCATTTAACACACGTGAAGCAACTTTAGAGGCCGGTGGCCGCACAGAATCTGGTGATGCTTTTGCTGGTGTTGTGGCAACTCGTGCCCTGAGTGATGGCTTTATGGATAGAGGTTATGCAATGACCGATATCATGATTAAAGCTGGTGCAAAACTGAATGAAGATCACAGCTTAGGTGTTAAATATTCCTACTATCAAAATGATGCCAACATCTCTTACCGCGGCATGTTTCTGAATGATTACAAGTCAGGTAGAACATACAACCCGGCTCCAGATGATTATTTTCTGACGGATCGCAGAGCTGTTGATGTCAATCACGAATGGCAATTGAGTGATAATGTTACGCTTACTACGCTGGCCTATTGGAGTGAAATGTCGCGTGACTACTGGCGTTATGGAGTAAACACAGATGCTTCAAATGCAGCTGGACGTTGGGTCTACACTGATAGTCTTACCGGTAACAATCGCAGCTTTGAGCGCTATGGTGTTGAGTCTCGTTTAGCAATTGATCATAACCTCTTCGGCATAACCAATGAAACTGAGTTTGGTATCCGCTATATGCAGGAAGAGTCGGATGATAGAGCTGTCGGTGCTACCCGAGTTCAAGATCGCAGTGGGGTATTGAATAGACGCCTAAAGGATAAAGCCGACAGTATTGCTGGTTATGTCCAAAACCGCTTCGTTATTACTGATCGCTTTGCAGTCACACCAGGTCTTCGTGTTGAATCGTATGAGCAAAAACGTAACGTTTTAGTTGCTCAAAATATTGCAGATCTGGGTAAAGCCAAAACGAACAATACCGAAGTTCTGCCAGGTATTGGAGCCACCTATCAATTGATCCCAGAAGCACAGCTATATGGTGGTGTTTATAAAGCCTTCTCTCCAGCTTCAAATGGTGTCGCTCTGGATGGTCTGACGGATCAGAAGCTGGACGGTGAACGTTCAGTGAACTATGAATTGGGAATACGTGGTGGTGTTGATCGCGTTACCTATGAACTCACTGGTTTCTATATGGATTTCGATAACCAGGTGGTTACTGGTAACTCTGATCCAACTTTGTCACAATCTAATGCAGGTAAGACCAAGCATTATGGTCTGGAAGCAGCTTTGGGCTATGAATTAGGTGGTGGTTTCAGTGTCGATACAAACCTGACTTGGGTACCCTACTCACGATTTGAAACGGGTGAAAATAGCGGTAACCGTCTGCCCTATGCTCCTAAATTTCTGGCTAACGTAGCGTTGAACTATACTCAAGGTAAGTTCGCCACCTCCTTAACAGCGCATCACCGTGGTGAGCAATATGGTGATCCAACTAATCGCAAAGATATTCCTGACGATGCGGCGGGTGGTATCTGGGGTGGTCTGATACCTTCCTACACTGTCTACGATCTTTTTGCACAGTATCAGGTTAGCGAACAGCTGCGTGTACGTGGCGCAGTTAAAAATCTGACTGATAAACAATACATTACCGGTTTACGCCAAGGTATTTACGTTGGTCCAGAGCGTTCGTTTGAAGTTGGTTTTGATTACAGCTTCTAAATCTGAAACTATGGAGGTGCGGCAATTCTGTCGCACCTCAATTTCTGATAAATCTGCTTTTCTCTATTTAAATACTAATTCATCCAGCAACATTTCAATCTCGTGATCACAGGAACCACAGCCTGAAATTGCGCCGGTTTTTCGTGAAATGGTATCGCTATCCACTATGCCCTGCTCTACCAGACTGATAATTTTGCCTCGTGTAGTACCGCTGCAATCACAAATCACCTCATCGATATTTTCATTAGTGTTGTTTTTATTATCCATCCTGCTTACCTGGTAAAAATAATTGTGGAGAAGATTTCTCCGGTTTGGTTTAGCATATTAAATTACGTTAGTGCTGATTAACCCAAGTTATTGTGACGTCAAACTCAAGCTGAAATAGTCATTAGTAATGAATTGTTCTTGATCAGACAAGCGCCTTCTCAATATTTATCCCATTTTAATTGCGTCATCAAAGGATTTAACTGCATGTTGAGTTATCAATCTCTACATCAAAATTTCAACGTGTCACGTCGTTCAAAGAGCTTTTATGGGCTTTTAAGCATCATTATTATGAGCTTGTATTTTCATACGGCATACGCTGAAACATCTGTTGAGAAAGATGCCAAGGGTTCCGAATTTTCCCATAACACGGTTATCGAATTAGCACGTCAACTTGCGGAACAAGAATTTAAAGAGCCCGCGAATGCACCTGAAGAACTAAAAAAACTGGATTATTCCACTTATAGGCAAATCAATTATCAAGAAAATGCTGCCATTTGGGGGGGAACGCCGACCAAGTTTTCGGTGCAGTTATTCGCGCCAGGTTTTTTGTATAAGGATTTGATTGATATTGATGTTGTGGAAAGTGGAAAATCGTTTCCGCTTGAAGTGTCAGAAACTTCCTTTCGTGTTCCTAATGAATCTATCGGAAAAAAGCTTGCGGAAGTGGGTAAGTATGCCGGTCTGCGACTGCACTACCCGTTAAACGATGATAAATATCAGGATGAATTTATTGTATTTCAGGGCGCCAGCTATTTCCGCGTAATTTCCAAAGGTCAATTATACGGTGTTTCAGCTCGTGGGTTGGCGATTGATGTCGCCCAGCCGAAAGGCGAAGAGTTTCCGTTGTTTAAACGTTTCTGGATTGAACGCCCTTCTTCGAAACAAAATTCCATTGTGGTCCATGCCTTACTGGATAGTAAAAGCGTGACTGGAGCCTATCGTTTCGGAATACATCCTGGCTCAACCAGCAAAGTGGAGGTCCAAGCCATTCTGTTTCCCCGCACCGACGTTAAACATGTCGGTCTCGCACCATTAACCTCAATGTTTATGCATGGTGGAATGGATCGCCCTGACCAACTGGATTATCGCCCTGCTGTGCATGATTCTGAAGGCTTGCAAATGCGCAACGGTCTGGGTGAACGGATATGGCGTCCGCTGAGTAATCCTCAGACGCTACAAATCAGTGCTTTTATCGATGAAAACCCGAAAGGTTTTGGTTTGATTCAGCGTCATCGAGACTTTGGTCACTATCAGGATCTTGAAGCCAATTATCATCAACGGCCTTCTATATGGATTGAACCAGTTGGTAATTGGGGAAAAGGTCAGGTTGAGTTGGTTGAGATTCCGTCGGCCTCAGAAGAAAATGACAATATCGTTGCCTATTGGAAACCAGCTGATGGCTTGAAAAAAGGCGAGCCGTTTGAGTTTGCCTATACGTTAACGTCTCCCGATGATATACCCACCAATCAAAACAGACCTCGCATTGTCGGCAGTGCCAGTGGCCTGAAGTTATTCGATGGCAACAAAGAAATCTTGATTGATTACAGCAATATCAACAGCGATGATATTGCACAAATTAACGTAATTGCCAGTATTAGTAAGGGCAAAATCTTAGAAAGCCGCATCGAAGCAAATCCGCATATTAATGGTGCACGAGTTTTTATAACATTTGATTCTCAAGATGCAGATGTTGCGGAGTTACGAGTACAACTCAACAAAGGTGATAAACAAGCCGCACCAACCTGGCTTTACAGATGGTTAAGCAGAGACTGGAACAATTCTTTATGAGCGTTGAGTTATTAACCAACACTAATGAAAAAAACATCGCCTATGAACGCGCTCTGCCCGCTGAGTCGCCATTGCCCATGCCAAGGCATGGTGTATACGAACAGGGCTTGTCAATGCGTCATAATCAACGGACGTTTTTTTATATATTAAGGACGTTGATTTCCAGATTGTTTGTGCTGGCAGTAATGCTTGGATTGTCTTATTACGGCATTACCGAAATCTATGGCGTATTAAGTACCACTAACAATGTCACCTACTTACAGTGGCTGTTTTTAATTCTGTTCAGTATTAACTTTCTCTGGGTATCGTTTGCATTTGCTCAGGCCTTGCTGGGTTTTTTACTGCATCTCAAACCAAGGCTGATAAAACAGGCAGAACAAGAAGCTGATTTCACCACTGCGATTTTGTTGCCTATCTATAACGAAGATCCGATACGAATCAAAGCCGCTTTAACAGTCATGCGTGATGACTTATTAAACAAAGCACCGGGTAAATATGCCTTTTTTATCCTCAGTGACACTAATAAAGCAGATGCCTGGATTGCCGAAGAGCAAGCCTTTCTTGAATTGATTAATAAAGATGAAACAGGCTGCCCGGTTTACTATCGCCGTCGTCAGCAAAATACCGAGCGTAAAGCCGGTAATATCGGTGATTGGGTAGAGCGCTGGGGTGGTGCTTATGAAGCGATGATTGTGCTGGATGCTGACAGTGTGATGAGCGCCGAATGCATGATCAGGTTATCCCAACGAATGGCGGCATCGCCCGGTGTCGGCTTGATACAGACTTTGCCGACAATTATCAGAGCCAACACACTTTATGGGCGTTTACAGCAATTCGCTAACCATTGTTTTGGGCCTATTTACGCTGAAGGTTTGTCAGCATGGCATGGTTTATCTTCCAATTTTTGGGGACATAATGCGATTATCCGCACCCGTGCGTTTGCTGAATCATCACATCTGCCGATTTTGCCGGGTAAACCGCCATTTGGTGGTCATGTATTAAGTCACGACTTTATTGAAGCAGCCTTATTACGCCGTGCTGGCTGGGGTGTGCGATTTGATACCGATATTAAAACCAGCTTTGAAGAATCGCCACCGTCGTTAATTGATGTAATGATTCGTGACCGGCGGTGGTGTCAGGGCAATCTGCAACATACACCGTTTATGTTTGCTCAGGGTTTTGTATTACCAACACGCCTGCATATTTTTTCAGGACTGATGTCCTATTTAAGTGCGGTTTTCTGGTTATCGTTAATCGTCGTGGGTTTAGCTATCGCCGTTCAGGCAACCTATGTTCGCCCGGAATATTTTGCTAATCCATCGCTGTTCCCTACCTGGCCGGTATTTGACTCTGAACGGGCATTGAATTTATTTATTGTCTCAATGGCTATTGTCATAGCACCAAAAGTATTTGGCTGGTTTGCTGCTTTGATCAATATTCCACGATGCATGCAGTTTGGTGGTCCAATTCTGCTGACCTTGAGCACCCTGCTGGAAATGATCATGTCAGCTTTATATGCCCCAATTTTGATGGTGCATCAGTTTAGCGTAGTTGTCGGCATTTTCCGGGGTAAAGACAGTGGCTGGATGCCACAATCACGGGATGACGGTGCCCTAAGCTGGGCTTCGGTTGCCCGTGCTCATATAGGCCACACTATATTTGGTATTATTCTTGCCATTATTTCGTTAGTACTTAGTAGAGAATTGTTTTATTGGTTGTTACCTATTACTGGCGGATTGATGTTATCAATTCCACTATCCTGGATAAGCGGTGGTGCCAGACGCAGCAAATTGATCAAATGGCTGGGTCTATTACGGGCACCTGAAGAGAAATATCCAGCGCCAATTATTACCGCTTTAGAAATACAGCTATCTCAGCTTTCGGATCAGCCTAAACAACATGCGTTTATTCGTTTGCTTCATGATCCTCAGTTATGTCAGTGGCATATCGCACAACTGCCAGATGATGCCGGTCAACGTCCGGTGTTTCATCCCCCAAGAATTCTGGCGGAATGGAAAGTGCGTCATGCCGATAATATGCAACAACTCGAATCATGGCTTGAACCAGCAGAATCAATAGCCTTTTTGAGTCAGCGTGATTGTCTGCAGCAATTGAAGAGCCTGGAAAATGTATTCCTGAAAAAGGTTGGTTAGGTCAGTTTGACAAACCTTTGAGTTCAGCAATAAAAGCAACTTAACAGCGTTTACGTTTGATGGTCATTTTTCTGCACTATCAAATAAAGATGTAATTCGGGGTATTGATCGTATTCAAGATGCCTGCACACCGCCCCTGCTCTATCAATCAGTCTGAGGGTTTCGGGAATGCCTAACACACTGTAATACATCGGAGGTCCCATAACGGCATCAGTTTTTTCAGATGCTGTGTCCATTGCACCCGTGGTAAAAATCAGTATGCCTCCCGGTGTCAGTGCATCAATTAACTTGGTCAATACCGGTTGCTGCTGATCTAATGGCAAATGCCAGATGCTATCCCAGGCAGAGATAAAGTCATATTGGTGCGGAAAGCTCCAGTCACAGATATCAGCGTGATGGAAAATAGTGTTTGGATGTCTTTTACGGGCAAAGTCCAGCATTTTGGTTGAGATATCCAGCCCTTCAACATCAAAGCCGTGACTCATTAACAAATCTAAAATACGCCCACTGGCCCCACAACCTATATCCAGAGCCTTGGTTTTGTGTTTTACAAAAGCGATAGCCCGTTCGTGCTGTTTGATGCCGTTGTCACGGTTAAAGCTATCACTGTTCCACACGTCAGCAATCTGATCATAACTTTCGGCGACTTGCTGTGGTTTCATCTGTGTTTTATCACCCTATAATTTATTCAACGCGACATGAATTCGTTCAACAGCCTGAATCAAACGAGCTTCATCCGTGGTATAAGCGAATCGCACATGTTGATCGGCAAGATGTAATCCGAAGTCGTTACCTGGCGTAATCGCCACCCCGGCTTCACTGAGCAGATATTTAGATAACGCCATCCCATCAGCGATTTTGTCATTCAATAATTTGCTGCAATCAGCATAGATATAAAACGCACCTTGTGGTTTCACGGGAATGGTAAAACCTAAAGATTGCAATGCCGGTAATAATATATCCCGCCTTTGTTCAAAAGCCGCGCGACGCTGTTCAAGAATATCCAGACTGTTCTGCTCAAATGCAGCCAATGCAGCATGTTGTGCGGTAGTTGGGGCAGCTAGAAACAGATTTTGTGCCAAGCGATCCATCACCGGTTCCAGGCTTTCCGGTACCACCAACCAACCTAACCGCCATCCTGTCATGCCAAAAAACTTAGAAAAGCTATTAATAACGATGGCTTCATCATCCACTTCAAGGATGGAAGGTAAATGAACTCCATCGTAATTCAACCCATGATAAATCTCATCGACAACTAATACCCCCCGCTTGGCTTTCACTGCCTCTGAGAGCGCTTTTAAGCCGTCTTTATCGATAATGGTGCCAGTTGGGTTAGATGGCGTGGCAACCAGGGCCATTTGCGTGTCCTGATTCCAGTATTTTTCAATATGATCCGGAGATAATTGATAAGCCGTATCTGGCCCGACTGGAACAGAAACGGCAGAGGCTTCAACAAAGCGGGCAAAATGCCGATTACAGGGATAGCCGGGATCCGTCATCAATAAATGCTTGCCCGCTTCTAACAATGCTCCCATAACCAAAAGCAAAGCACCTGATGCCCCCGGAGTGATGACTATGCGTCGCGGTGAAATGACAAGACCATATTGCTGTTGATACCAGCCAGCAATTTTTTCACGTAACGCCATTAATCCTAATGATGGCGTGTAAAACGTATCACCTTGTTTTAACGATGCTATTGCAGCATCAATAATTGGCTGTGGGGTCTGAAAATCCGGCTCACCGATTTCAAGGTGAATAATATCTTTTCCCTGAGCCTGTAATACTTTTCCCTGCGATAAAATATCCATCACCTGAAACGCTTTAATATCCAGTGCGCGTTGCGCGATGTTAATTGGCTTTGGCATGTAAATCCTGAATTGTTTGAGCAGTGATATAGCTCGTATTAATTGGTGAACCCGCAATGACTTTCGACGGCGATTCCGGTTCACCAAGTTGATCCACCACACACACTGCCTGGTTGAAATCTTCTTCCTCCGTATAGTCATTCAGAGTCACCAGAGTGGATATGTCCGCTGCGCAAGCAGCCTGCAAACCATTGTTGGAATCTTCAATTGCCAAACATTCACTGGCTTCCAATTGCAATTGTTGCAGGCAATAGAGGTAGATATCTGGCGCGGGCTTTTTAGCCGGCACAATATCACCCGCTGCAATGCAATCAAACCAGTTCAATGCCGCTTCACCCAGTGTCGCCTTAATTAATCCTGTTACATTCTCTGGCGTCGAGGTTGTGGAAATCGCCAGTCGAACTCCAGCCGCGCGTAATTCTTCTATCAGCCTTTTGACCCCTGTCCGTAACTGAATCGCCTGACTTTCCAGCAGGGCCACATAATGCCAGTTTTTATCTGCATGTAATTTGGCAATCATGTCTCGATAATCACCTGCAAAACCACACTGCAAATGAAAATTTTCCAGATAATACTGGAGGCGTTCTTTACCGCCTGTTATCGACAATAATTTGCCATAAAGTTGCTCATCCCAATGCCAATCCAGACCCGCATCGGCAAATGCGCGATTGAAAGCAATACGATGACCATCACGCTCAGTTTCAGCGAGTGTGCCATCCACATCGAATATAACGGCTTTTAATTGTTTCATTAGTCTCGTAAGGCGTAAAAATGAGTTAAAATAGCGCAATTATTTTGCACATGCCCGAAGCTTCTGGTATAGATGCGCCCTTGTTTTTAGAAAGTATGAGGTTTGCCAACATGGACCCGAACCAAGATGATGTAAGTTTCACCCCGTATCAACCGGGTAGTGATGAAGAATACATGA
>NZ_JAUSCC010000021.1 GCF_030651745.1 Methylophaga sp. | reverse complement strand
GCAAAGTTTGCAGCAGCAATTGTTTGGAAGTGTTGGCAATCTCAACATTGTTCTGATACGAACGAGAAGCCGACATCATATTTGCCATTTCTGCAATGGCATCCACATTTGAGTGATAGACATAACCATTTTCATCCGCCAACGGATGTGAAGGATTGTATTCCTGCCGAACTGGGGCCTGACTTTCTGTTATTCCCAAAACCTGAACCGATCCGGATTTAAAACCCTGTTGGGCATCATCTAAAACCGTCGCGAAAATTGGTTGGCGAGTGCGGTAAGTTTCATTCACACTGCTGCTGACACTGTCCGCATTGGCCAGATTACTGGCTGTAGTATTGAGACGCAGTGACTGCGCGCTCATGCCGCTGCCTGCAATATCGAAAATATTAAATAATGACATGGCAGATTATTCTCCTTTGATCGCTTTGGTCAGACCTTGAAAGCGACTGCCTAAAAACTCCAGGCTAGCCTGATACTGAATCGCATTCTGCATAAACTGTGCCTGTTCCACCTGTTCGTCGACAGTGTTGCCATCTAAAGAGTCTTGAAGTGTTGTACGGTATTGCGTTGCCGCTTCAAAAGGATTCTCGCCGTTTCCGGCAATATGCTTTTGATGGGTGGTGTTTAAAGCGGCAGATTTTTGCCCAGATGCCGCCATCTGCAATGCCGTTTGAAAATCCATATCCTTTGCTTTGTAATTTGGCGTATCCGCATTCACCAAGTTAGTCGCCAGCATTTCTGCGCGCTGTGTGCGGATCCTTAATGCATCAGCATGAATTCCAAGGGCTGAATCAAAATTTATCGGCATGCTGTTTCTCCACAACAAATATTTACTTTCACTTACCCCTAGCACCATGCATGCCATAAATTATTTTAAATAAATATCAAAAGGTTATGAATTATGCGGCAAGCTTATCTAACCAAAGCGGCAAGCTATTGCCACTGCGCATAAATAACGGATTCCAGCTGCTATAATTCCACTGTTTTTGATGGGTTAATTGAAGAAAATACAGATGTAGCCGATACATTTGCCAACTGGCTCACGTATTTAAAAATTAGTTAACGGCTAGGCTTTATAAGTGCTTGACCCACAATGCTTTTAGCGTTAAAACCAAAGACCTATATGGAGCACCACCAAAGTGAAAAAGTTTGCTACTGAAAATGGTTTCACACTGATTGAATTAATGATCACATTGGTGGTGGTCGTCATCTTAGTGTCAATCGCAGCTCCCAGCTTTGCCACCATGATTCGTGAAAACCGTGCTGCGACCCAAGCGAATAATCTCCTTTCTTCTATTCAAGTTGCCCGTTCCGAAGCCATCAACCGAGGTGTTCGAGTGAGTATGCGGCGTATCAGTAATACCAATAGCGTTTGGGAAGATGGCTGGCGTATTTTCACTGATTGGAATGGTGATGGTGTGTTTGATGGTGATTTGAATGAAAAAGATTGCAGCATAGAAAGTCAGGATTGTTTACTAATGGAGCAGCAACCTCTGGGCAATAATATTTCACTTAGAACAGGTGGAAACTACGCTGTAGGTGTGATGTTTTTGCCTTCTGGTGAAGTAAGACGTGCTGGAGGCGCGATAGGTAATGATACATTTACTTTATGTATTCCTGATGTCATCGAGAGACGCATTATAGTTGGGCCCGGTGGTAGAGCAAGAGTTGAGCAAGGGGTTAACTTATGCCCTTAAGGCAAAGAGGATTTACGCTACTGGAGGTGATGATTGCAGTATTTGTGCTGGCCATCGGTTTGCTAGGCATGGCTCACTTACAAATTACCTCGCTAAAACATAATCAAAGTGCTGAGTTTCGTACGCAATCGGCCATGATGGCTGCAGATATGCTGGACAGAATGCGAGCAAACCGTGATGCGGCTCAAAATGGGAACTATGCCATAGCTATAGGAGACGAGCCTCCAAGCAGCACCAACACAATTGCCGATGCAGATATTGTCGAGTGGCTTGAAAACCTCTCTTTCTATTTACCCCAAGGAAACGGTCAAATCGCTTGCGGGGTGTTTAATGTGAATAGTGAGTTTGTTTGTGACATCACGATCAACTGGAGAGAAACGCTGAACGATGGTGATGACTACGGCGAATTAGGCACTTCTACTTTCACTCTCAGTGGGGCCATTTGATGATGCCTGTAAAAAAACAGCAAGGCTTATCTTTGGTTGAGCTGATGGTTGCTATCGTTCTGGGTTTAATTCTGGTGGCGGGGATTATCGAATTATTTGTTAATAATCGTCAGGTATATCGTGTTCAGGATGCCCAATCCCGGTTGCAGGAAAATGGTCGCTACGCAATGACTGTGCTTACTCAGTCGATTGAACGTGCAGGCTATCTGGGGTGTGCAACGCGCTCTGCTTTAAACATCAATAATATGCTGAATACCCCGAATGATTATTTATGGGATATCACTACCCCCATTGAAGGACAAGAAGCAACTGGAGCAGATGCATGGACTCCATCACTTGATGACAGCATTACTAACCCTGTAAGTGGGTCAGATATTCTAACCATACGCACCATTGAACCGCCAGAATTACGCGTGATATCACATCCAACAACCGGCGCACCAGGCAGTGCAGCAATTACGATTAATAGTGGTAATGGGTTGGCAATGGGAGATATTGTTTTAGCCCATGACTGTGTTGCTGGGGCAATTTTTCAAATTACCTCAAATCCCAGTGCTGGTACGATAGAGCATGCTGCAGGAGCAGGTACTCCGGGTAATAGTACCGTTGCGCTAGGTTATAACTTTGGTGCCGGTTGGGTTAATAAAATTGCTACTAACAGTTTTTATATCAGATCACGTGCTAACGCAGCAGTTCCCTCTTTATATCTTAAAAATGGCACATCTGACCCAGTAGAAATAGTTGAAGGCATTGAGTCAATGCAAATTCAATATGGCGTAGACAATTCCGGGAATGGCGCTGCGGATACTTATCAAACAGCAAATCAAGTCGGTAACTGGAACAACATTGTTAGTGTACGTATCAGCTTAGTGATGGTCAGCGTGGAAAATAATCTTACGGCGGATGGTGCACAACCTTATAACTTGGAAGGGGCTGCAGTTACACCTGATGATCGGCGTCTTAGACGCGTATTCACGCGAACAGTGACATTACGTAATCGTGTTTCATAGCAGGAACAGTAAATGAAAAAACAAACTGGTGCAGCATTGATAGTGAGTTTAGTCATTTTGCTAATAATGACCATGATTGGACTAGCAGCTATGCGAACCAGCTCTATGGCAGAAAAAATGGCAGCCAATACCATGGATGTTGAAATAGCCTTCCAAGCTACTGAAATCGCTTTACGCAGTGCCGAATCCTGGATTGCGTCTTTAACAGCTGAACCCGATCCCAATGACAGCGGCTCTAATAACATCTGGGTTGCAGAATCAATGGACCCAGAACTTAATAACGCTGAAAGCTGGTGGCATGAAAGAAATGCGGCATGGTGGGCAGCAAATGGTATTACTTCACCAACAGATATTACTTTTGAAACAAATGCAGGAACAACCACCATCACCACGCCAAGATACATCATCGAATATCAACAATTTGTCACCGATGACCTGGTTGTGGGTACAGGTGGCGGTCCATCTACCGGCCGCGTGTATTACCGAATAACGGCTCGTGGTACGGGTGGTAGTGATCAATCACGAATCATGCTGCAAAGCACGATGGCTAAGAGGTTTTAATCATGAACAAGCCCTCCCACTTACTCTCCCTCTTTTTTGTTTTGCTGTTAAGCCCTGCAGTCACTTTTTCAGCCCCATTAAATCTGAGTAATGCCCCACTCTACCTTGGCGGCAGTGCAGAACCAAACATCATGTTCATTCTGGATGATTCAGGATCAATGATGTTTGAAATTACTCCAGATGAATTAGCATTTTTAATCAACTCACCACAATCAATTACAGGTTTTGTATATCCGCGTGCAAATAGTGTTTATGGCTCTGACTATTCTCAAAGCTTTGTTCAAGTCGCCACTGTTGATGATAATAATGCTTACAACGCCAGAACACGCTCCCCACAATTTAATGCGAGTTACTACAACCCTTCAGTAACCTATAATCCCTGGACTCGTTACAACAATAACTTATTTCCCGCTGCTTCCATCACATGTGCTCGTCACAACCCTTTAAATACAGGAGCTTGTCCTACGGAATCTGTCAACGCTAACGCGCGAAATCTGACAGTTGTTAATAGCAATTACAATAGTAACCAGTGGCGAACCTGTAATAGCTCGGGAACATGCAGCTCTACTACAAACACTAAAAATTTCTGGCCAGCAACCTATTTTTGGCACAACTCGGGTGATGGATGGAGCTGGAATCATTACACCAAAGTCGAAATTCGCTCATCTATCACAAGTTATACAGGGCATGGTCGTATAAATAGAAGCGAGTGTTCTAACGGTACTTGCACTTACGATCAAGAAATCCAAAACTTTGCTAATTGGTATACCTATTACCGCTCAAGAGTTCTCTCTTCAAGGGCAGGAATCGGTAAAGCATTTGCAACACAAAGTGAAAGCAAAAGAATTGGGTATGGTGCTATTAATAAAGCATCTAGCTCAGTTGATGGTCAAAATACCAGCACAATTGTAAGAGGTATAAGACCTTTCTTAGGAGATGATCGAGAAGCATTTTTTAGTGAGTTATATGGCCGAGATATTCCGGCTTCAGGCACACCGCTACGAAAAGCACTAGATGATGCCGGTCAGTATTATTCACGTACAGGTGATGCAAGTCCTTGGAGCACGACCCCTGGCGAATCAGGCGGCGAAGATCTGCAATGCCGGCAAAGTTACAGTATTTTGATGACCGATGGATACTGGAGCGGAACCAGCACGTTTCAGGCAAGTACAGCTGACGCAAGAGCCAATGTTGATGGATCTCAAGGGCCTGATATAACAGGTCCAAAAGGCCAAACTTATAAATATAATCCAAAAACACCTTTCTCTGATAATAGAGCAAATACCCTTGCTGACGTGGCAATGTATTATTGGAATCGCGATTTACGTCCGGATATGGAAAATAAAGTTCCCAAAACTGCACGAAATGAAGCATTCTGGCAGCATATGGTTACTTACGGTGTCTCTTTTGGTGTCAGTGGTTCCATCAGTAAGGAAGATGCTTGGGCAGCGGTAGCTGCTTCGAAAACAGATTCACCTATTACCATCACTTGGCCCGATCCAGATGCAGCAAATTCAAATTGTACCGGTAATGCTTGTGCAGCTCGATTGGATGATCTTTTGCATGCCGCTATCAATGGCCGAGGCGATTTGTTCAGTGCGGATGACCCTGAAACATTTGCTGAGTCTATTTCAGCAATATTGTCCAATATTTCAGACGAAACCTCATCTGCCTCATCCGTTGCATTAAATTCAGGCTCCATTTCCAGCGATAGTCTAGTTTTTCAAGCACGGTTTAATAGTGGAGACTGGACAGGACAATTACTTGCTTTTCCCATAATTGACGACAGTGGAGAGGCTAATTTTGGTGAACTTTCATCTCCAGCCGCTTGGGATGCCAGAAACAGTATTCCCGCCGCAAATGCTCGGATCATCATTACCTCTAATGGTTCGCAAGGCCAGCCATTCCGTTGGGACAATCTATCTGCAGAACAAAGACTATTATTAAATAATGATGAACCTACCCTTGATTATTTGCGAGGTGTTCGAACTGGCGAGCAAAGTAATCAGGGTGGAACCTTTCGCAATAGAAATTTCTTGTTAGGAGATATTATTAATTCTGCTCCAGCCTATGTTGGTGCACCTATCCAACGTTATCCAGATACATGGGGAACTGGTGCGCCCGAAAATACAAGTCCCTATTCAAGCTTCAAAGCCACCAATTCCAATCGTCAACCACTTGTATATGTTGGAGCAAATGACGGAATGCTGCATGCATTTAATGCTGAGAAAGATGGTGTCGGCGCTGAGTGGTTTGCCTTCGTTCCTGCAAGTGTCTATCCCAACTTGCCAAGTTTAGCTAACCCTAATTACACACATAAATATTTTGTTGATGGCAGTCCAACAGTAGTCGATGCATTTATCGAGGGTGAATGGCGAACTATTTTAGTGTCCGGTTTAGGAGGTGGTGGGCAAGGAATATTTGCCTTAGATGTAACTAATCCAGCTGATTTTTTAGATGAAGAAACAGCAGCAAGTAAAGTTCTGTGGGAATTTACTGATGAATATGTTGACGGTCTTAAAAATGGGAAGGACTTAGGTTTTACCTATGGACAGCCAAGTATTGTCAGACTTCAAAATGGTGAATGGGCAGCTGTCTTTAGTGGGGGTTATAACAACACTGTAGATAATAATGGTGATGGTAATGCAGATGCAGACAGCTCTTCTGGAAATGCTGTTTTATTTATTGTCCGCCTATCAGATGGTGAATTAATTGAAACCATTGATACCGAAGTGGGAGCAGAGCAAGATCCAACTGGGCAAAACCGTCCGAATGGACTTGCTTCGCCAGCAGCTGTCGATATAGATGGTGATTTTATTGTAGATTATGTCTATGCGGGCGATTTGTTCGGCAATATGTGGAAGTTTGATTTGACCGGTAATTCACCCGAAGATTGGGGTGTTGCGTATAAAAACGGAGGTTCCCCTCGCCCTCTTTATCAAGCTTGTTCAATCACCGCGGCATATGATGAGTGCCCTGTCAGTAACCTTCAACCAATAACTACGCGCCCCCAAGTGGTTAGGCATCCTACATCAAATGGTTTTCTAGTTTTATTTGGTACAGGTAAATATCTTGAGGTTGATGATAATAGTATTGAGAATCAGGCTACTCAAACGTTTTATGCCATTTGGGATAAGCGTCAAGACCCGGAAAATGACGAATATAGCCTTGTTAGTCGCTCAACACTATTACAACAAGAGATTACTCACGAAGGCACTCGATCAGAAATTGATGGAAGAGACCTTGAGGGCATTGCAACTGACAGTACAGAATATCGTGTCACATCGGACAACAGTATTAATTGGAGTAATGATCTAGGTTGGTACGTTGATTTGATAAGTCCAAATACCGCAAATAATTATGGAGAGAGGCAAGTCAGTAATTCAATTGTCCGTAATGGACGAATTATTTTCACTACTTTACTTCCTTCCTCGGACCCCTGCGATGCGGGTGGTTCAGGCTGGCTTATGGAATTAAATTATGCAACAGGCGCGCGCTTATCCTATTCGCCTTTTGATATTACTGGCGAAGGTATTTTCAATGAAGAGGATTTCATCTGTATCGCAAATTGTGAGCTAGATGGTGATGGTAACCCAGATCCCAATAGGGTTTTGATACCTGTAAGTGGGAAAAAATCTGATGTGGGCATTATTCCTACACCAAGTATTGCCAGTGAAGCGGGTGGTCAACGTGAATTCAAATATACCAGCGGTTCATCTGGGAATATTGAGGTAACCGTCGAGAATCCTGGTCCAGGATTTGAGGGAAGACAATCATGGCGTCAACTTGATTTTCTATTCAGATAAAGAGCAATAGAATGAAAAAAATCCTGACCACTTGTTTACTTGGCATTAGTTTTAATGTGCTTGCATTAGTTTCGTTCCCTCATACAGGAAACGTGACTCAGCATTTTAATGATTCAGCTACTATAGAAATCGAAGGACAAGCCTATTTGGTAAACGAGCATACAGTTATCCATAATGATTCTAATGGTGCGAAAAGGATTACAGTTGG
The DNA here is from genome assembly GCF_030651745.1 of Methylophaga sp. Next base: position 2,060 of record NZ_JAUSCC010000021.1, on the reverse strand, counting down.
AACTCCTGTAGGTTATGAGTTGGACGACACTCTCAACAATAATCCTTTATCAACTATCAAAACAATATGGCTCTTGGAGCTTAATGAATAATCAAGGTAACTAGCAATGAATAAGCGAAACCATGGATTTACACTCATTGAATTGATGATTACTGTTGCTATCGTCGCTATCATCGCTGCAATTGCTTATCCATCCTATCAGGAACAGGTTAGACAAACCCGTAGAGCGAATGCTCAGGCTGATTTATTGGAGCTTTCAAGCTATATGGAGCGTTATTACACCGAAAGGTTTACTTATGTCGATGCAGCACTACCTTTCAACACGTCTCCTAAACTAGGTAACTCATCTTTTTATAACTTAAGCTTTCCAGATCCCCCTGATGCTAATTCATATACTATTCAAGCAGAACCGATCGGCGCCCAAAGCAATGATCGTTGTGACACGATGACAATAAATGAAGTTGGACAAAGGAATGCTGCTGAAGCCGATTGCTGGTAAAGCCTCTAGGTGTAATAAAAAACCCGCGTTAAGCGGGTTTTTTATTTGATCAGCTGAAGTTGCAAACCTTAATTAGCTATCAACGTTCACATGACCTTCTTGAACCAATTTATTAATCATCTCAGCTTGTTGGGTTGAAGTATCAAAACCACCTAAACCTAGGTCAGCTAAAGATTTACCTTGCAAGGTAACAATTTGTGTCACATCACCTGCATTTGGTTTCAGTTCAATCACAATATCTGAACCATCTTCTGTGATGGAAATGAAATCTGTCAGGTTACCTGATTCCTCACCGATAAGAATATCCGAGAAATCCAGGACATCTCCCTCTGCAATATTAAAGTCCGTTACGATGTCAAGAGCAGGGGTCCCGGCAACACCTTCATCACCAGCATTCCAAACGAATATATCTTTACCAGCACCACCTGTCAGAATATCGTTACCAGCAGTACTTTCTAAAATATCATCTGTAGATTGGCCAGTAACTTCCCAATAGGCTGTTTCCGTAATACTGGATGAGGAGTTATCACCAGTTAACGTTACTGATCCGCTGATTTTATTAATATCATCTACAGTAAGCTGCTTATTAGATGTCAGAGTTAAAACTACTTTATCTGAAGCATCAATCTGATAAAATCCATTCGCATCTGGTGTCAAACCGACAATTGATACACCATCAGGTAATGAATTTGCAGATAAACTTACAAAACTAAGCTGATCACTAGTGCCTGACTCCAACATGCCCGCAGAGATGGATAAATCATATTGGTAAGTAATTGGTATTAACTGGACATTATCAACAGCCATCCCCCAGTTGTCATTATTTTCACCCACCTCAGATAAAACAAGTGTATTACTGCCATCACCAGAACCAGCTACAACAACATGACTAAAGGTTAGCCACTCTGTACGATTGTTACCATCTATCGTAGCAATTACTTCGCCATTCCACATGACTTGCAATACGCCGGATTTTTCACCACTTATCCCCTTTTCTTGTTTAGCGGCTTTATCCAGATAGTCAACGCTTAGCTGATAACTCGCACCATTAGTTAGACCTGAAACCTGTTGCTGAATAGATATATCGCCTGGACTTCCGCCCAAATCCATGTAATGCTCACCATCTGAGGTGCCCACACCAGCATGAGCTTTAGCATGAGGCTCCATGGGTGCTGAACCATCAGATAAGGTCCAGCCTTCCATTGAAATCATTTGTAAGAATTTAGTTCCAGATAAACTATCAGGTGCATTATTTCCCATGCCATCAAATTGCTTAGTAGCATTATCGCGTCCAGTCGTTGGATTGGATTCGAATATTGCATCCGGTCCGCCAATATTTTCAAAGCTACCATTAATAATTAGATTTGTTGAGCCAACAAAAACCTGCTCGTTTCCAACACTTATGAGTAATATGGGCGCATTAACTGGATCTGTTGGATCTGTTGGATCTGTTGGATCTGTTGGATCTGTTGGATCTGTTGGATCTGTTGGATCTGTTGGATCTGTTGGATCTGTTGGATCTGTTGGATCTGTTGGATCTGTTGGATCTGTTGGATCTGTT
>NZ_JAUSCC010000004.1 GCF_030651745.1 Methylophaga sp. | reverse complement strand
TGCAGCTCGTGAAAACGGCTTGCAGTTCTAGTTATATAAGGTAAGACTCATGGCACAGAATGAACAACGCCAAGCCGCATCAGATGGCTTGATTGAAAAGTTAGTAGGTATTCGCCGCGTCGCTAAAGTAGTGAAGGGTGGCCGTGTATTTGGTTTTTCTGCATTGACAATTGTTGGTGATGGTAATGGACGTGTTGGCTTTGGACAAGGCAAAGCACGTGAAGTACCGGTTGCTATTCAAAAGGCAATGGATGAAGCTCGTAAAAACATGAAGAAAGTCGTGCTGAATGGTGATACTCTGCACCACCCTTTGACGGCTCGTCATGGTGCTGCGAAAGTGTTTATGCAGCCAGCTTCAGAAGGTACGGGTGTTATTGCCGGTGGTGCAATGCGCGCAGTATTTGATGCTGTCGGTGTTCATAACGTTCTGGCCAAGTCGATTGGTTCAACCAATCCTTTGAATGTAGTTCGCGCTACTATCAATGGTCTTACAGATATGAATAACCCTGAATCTATCGCTGCCAAACGTGGTAAGTCGGTTAAAGAGATCATGGAATAATCAAATGAGTTCACAAGCAAAATTAAAAGTCACATTGGTCAAAAGTACCATTGGAAGACTTGAAAAACATAAAGCCTGTGTCAGAGGCTTAGGTTTACGTAAAACAGGAAGTAGTGCTGTTGTAATCGACACACCTGAAAACAGAGGCATGATAAATCATGTTTCTTACCTGTTGAAGGTTGAGGAAGCATAAACATGAACTTAAATACAATTGCACCAGCTGAAGGTGAAAAACAATCAGCTAAACGCGTAGGTCGTGGAATTGGTTCTGGCTTAGGCAAAACTTGTGGCCGTGGTCACAAAGGTCAAAAAGCTCGTTCTGGTGGTTTCCACAAACGTGGTTTTGAGGGCGGTCAGATGCCTTTGCAACGTCGTTTGCCAAAGGTTGGTTTCAGTTCACGTGTAAGCAGAACTACAGCTCAAGTACGTTTAGATACAATTGCTTCTATTGAAGCTGACGTAATTGATTTGTTGACATTGAAATCTGTTGGCGCAGTACCTGAAAATACTTTACGTGTAAAAGTAATTAACTCTGGTGAGCTTACTAAATCGGTAACGATTAAAGGTATGGCTCTTACTGCAGGTGCTAAGGCTGCTGTAGAAGCTGCCGGTGGTAAGGTCGAAGAGTAATATTTGTGGAAAAAAACAGACAACAAGCCGCAGCAATGATGAGCGGAGGACGATATGGTGAACTTAAAAGTCGTCTTCTTTTTGTTTTAGGTGCTTTGGTAGTTTACCGTTTAGGAACATTTATACCTGTTCCAGGTATTGATCCAGCAGCATTAGCGATTATGTTTGAACAGCAGCGCGGAACTATCCTCGACATGTTTAACATGTTTTCAGGTGGTGCTTTGGAACGGTTGTCTGTCTTTGCATTAGGTATCATGCCGTATATATCGGCATCTATCATCATGCAGCTTTTGACTGTTGTTCATCCTAAATTAGCACAGCTTAAAAAGGAAGGCGCAGCGGGCAAACGCAAGATTACCCAATATACTCGTTACGGCACTTTAGCCTTAGCAACCTTTCAAGCAATTGGTATTTCCATTGCGTTGGAAAGTCAGCAGGCAGGTGGTACTGGCGTTGTTATAGACCCAGGTTTGTTATTCCGTTTTACTGCGGTGATTACATTAGTAACTGGTACCATGTTCCTTATGTGGTTAGGCGAGCAGATTACCGAGCGTGGTATTGGTAATGGTATTTCGATTATCATTTTTGCTGGTATCGTTGCCGGTTTACCATCTGCTATTGGTGGAACCCTTGAATTAGCTAGAACTGGGCAGTTAGCACCGTTTTTAGTTATCGCTCTATTGGTTATGGCCCTTGCTGTTACTGCTTTTGTAGTGTTTGTTGAACGTGCTCAAAGACGTATACCCATTCATTATGCCAAGCGTCAGCAAGGCCGGAAAATGATGGCTGGACAGGTTACACACTTACCGTTGAAGTTAAATATGGCTGGGGTAATACCACCGATCTTTGCTTCAAGTATTATCTTGTTTCCGGCTACCATTGCTGGTTGGTTTGGCTCTTCAGAAGGCATGAGCTGGTTGAGTGATATCTCAACACTTATGTCACCCGGTCAGCCTATGTATGTAATGGCATATGCTTTTGCGATTATCTTCTTCTGTTTCTTTTATACGGCATTAGTATTTAATCCAAAAGAAACTGCAGAGAACCTGCAAAAGTCTGGAGCCTTTATCCCTGGGATTCGTCCTGGTGAACAAACTTCACGTTATATCGATACCGTAATGGGACGATTAACGTTAGCTGGGGCTGTTTATATAACTGCCGTCTGTTTGTTGCCAGAGTTTCTTATACTTTATTGGAGTGTACCGTTCTATTTCGGTGGTACCTCTTTGCTTATCATCGTTGTTGTGACAATGGATTTTGTTTCACAAGTTCAATCACACATGATGTCGCAGCAGTATGAAAGTTTGATGCGTAAATCAAACAAGAATAATAATGGAGTTGGCGGATTTTTACGCTAACTTTACAAAATAGTTTGCTGGAGAAAAATAATGAAAGTTCAGGCGTCAGTAAAAAAGATATGCCGTAATTGCAAAATTGTAAAAAGAAACGGGGTTCTGCGTGTTATTTGCACAGAAGCTCGCCATAAGCAACGTCAAGGTTAAATTTGACTGTTCGGTGATTGTTGTTGAACTGTAGTTTTGTATGATACAATTCACTGTTCACTCCTGAGAAATTTAGGGTAATTGAATGGCTCGTATAGCTGGTAT
>NZ_JAUSCC010000152.1 GCF_030651745.1 Methylophaga sp. | reverse complement strand
TGTTGGATTCGCTTATAAACCTGATTTGAGTGAGGCTTCAATGAATTGATCCAGATCGCCATCCAGAACCGCCTGCGTGTTTCCGGTTTCGACACCGGTACGTAAATCTTTGATGCGTGATTGATCGAGTACATAGGAGCGTATTTGACTGCCCCAGCCGATATCCGATTTGGATTCTTCGGCGGCTTGTTTCACTTCGTTTTGCTTTTGTAATTCCAGCTCATACAGTTTGGCGCGTAACTGGCTCATCGCCTGATCACGGTTTTTATGTTGTGAGCGTTCCATCTGACATTGCACCACGGTGTTGGTCGGTACGTGGGTAATACGTACCGCTGAATCGGTGGTGTTAACGTGCTGACCACCGGCACCGCTTGAGCGGTAGGTATCAATACGTAAATCAGACGGATTGATATCGATTTCAATAGTGTCATCGACTTCAGGATAAACAAACACCGAAGCAAATGAGGTATGCCGACGGGCACCGGAGTCGAACGGTGATTTACGCACCAGACGATGTACACCGGTTTCGGTACGCAGCATGCCAAAGGCGTATTCACCTTCGAAACGCACGGTGGCTGATTTAATACCGGCTACCTCACCGGCGGAGACTTCCATCAAGGTGACGTTGTAACCCTGAGCTTCGCCCCAACGCAGATACATACGCAGAATAATATTGGCCCAATCCTGTGCTTCGGTTCCGCCGGAGCCTGATTGGATATCCAGATAGGCGCTGTTGGCATCGAGCTTGCCGGAGAACATGCGTTGGAATTCGAGTTTTTCCAGACCTTTTTCCAGCTCGTCCAGATCCGCATTGACTGCATTAAAGGTATCTTCGTCGTTTTCTTCAACAGCGAGTTCAAGCAGATCTTTTGCGTCATCCAGTACTTCACGGTGTGAAGAGAGTGTTTTGACAATACGCTCGAGGCTGGAGCGTTCCTGTCCCAGTTTCTGGGCATTTTCGGGATTATTCCAGACGGCTGGATCTTCCAGCTCACGGGTTACTTCGACCAGGCGTTCTGCCTTGTTATCGAAGTCAAAGATACCCCCTGAGATCGTCACTGCGATCGCGGAGAGTTTTAATTCGTTGCATCGTCGCGCCGAGTTCCACGCTAGTACCTCATTGAAATTGATTGATAATGCTGCTGCAGCAAACCCGTTATTGTAACGGATTATGCAGCTTATTGTTTAGGCAGAAAGCGTAATGGATCGACAGGTTTGCCGTTACGACGAATTTCAAAATGCAATTGATCGGTCTGGGTACCCGAGCGACCTAATGTGGCAATCCTCTGACCACTTTTCACCGAATCACCCTCTTTGACCAGCAGCGTATCGTTATGTGCATAAGCACTTAAATACGTATCATTGTGTTTGATGATCAGCAAGTTACCATAGCGCGGTAATCCATCACCACTGTAAACCACTTTGCCATCTGCCGCCGCTATAACTGGCTGACCGGGTTTACCTACGATGTTGATCCCTTTACGCCCAGGACCAGATTCAGAAAATGTTGATACAACACGTCCATCTGTTGGCCAACGCCAAACCATACTTTCATTTGCCGCAGTAACAGCAGGAGCCGTTGTGGCAGGAGGTGTCGTTGGCCGGGTTTGCGGTGTTTGTGTTGCAGTAGAAGGCCTTGTTGCCTGTGTTGATGTCGAAGGTCGTGTTACTGAAGAAGATGACGGCTGACTCGTGGCCGGGCGCGTTGCAGTAGTTGTAACAGGAGCGCCTCTGAATTTAATCTGTTGTCCTACATAAATAGTATAGGGCGCTCGAATACCGTTAATACGTGCCACATCACGATAATCCATTCCATAGCGGAAACTGATCGAATACAAGGTATCACCGCGTTTAACAGTATAGCTATCAGGAGCTGGTGCTGGTGCTGGCTGAGATTGAGCCTGAGTCCGGGGTTGTTGCGAGCGGCTATCACCTTCACGACCAACCGGTGCCAAGGCACTGCCACCACTACATGCAGTCAATAAAAACACTAATAAGGTCGATAAAAACTTCATATTACATAAATATAAAATAGGCCAGAACCAACAGTCCCACCGTTAACCAGCCAAGGCGATCCACCCATAAATGCAATTTTTCTTCAAACGGCTTGCCACCCCACTTCATTAAGCCTGCCACCAGAAAAAACCGCATACCACGGCCAATTAAAGAACCAAGAATAAACGGTAATAACAACATGCCAACCGCACCGGCAGCAATGGTGAATATCTTGTAGGGTATCGGGGTGAATCCCGCTAAAAATATAGCCCAAAAGCCATATTCAGCAAACCATTGCTGGGCTGTTTCATATGCCTCGACGTAACCAAACTGAATGATCCATGGCTCGACCATTTGCAAAGCAAATAAGCCAATCAGGTAACCTAATAATCCACCTAATACTGAGGCTACCGTGGTTATGCCGGCATAAAACCATGCTTTATCTGGTCTGGCTAATGACATCGGTGCCAACATGACATCCGGTGGAATCAGAAAGAATGAGGACTCGGTAAAGCTGACCAACGCTAGCCAATAGGTTGCATATTTATGCCTTGCCCATTGCATCACTCTCGCGTAAAGCCCAGAAAATAATTTCATCCAACTTGCCCACTTAACAGTGGGACAAAACTAACGGCGTCCCATTCCGTTTCTTCAAATTTACCGTCAACGCGATCAATTACTTTTAAAATCTGCCCCTTGCTACCACCAACAGGTATGACCAATCGGCCGCCCGGTGCCAGTTGTTCCAGCAACGTGGGCGGAATCTGCTCCGCTGCACAGGTCACGATAATGCCATCGTAAGGACCATTTTCCGGCCAGCCCCAACTGCCATCACTGTGTTTGAGGCGAATGTTATTAAGTTTTAACTGGTAGAAACGTTCCCTTGCCTGCTTCAACAAAGGGGCGATACGTTCCACACTGAACACTCTGGGCACTAATGCTGAAAGCACAGCAGTTTGATAGCCCGAACCCGTACCGATTTCTAGTACCTTATTTCTCGGCCCGTCCTGCAATAAAATTTCGGTCATACGCGCCACAATGTATGGCTGCGAAATAGTCTGGCCCAGACCAATCGGCAATGCCGTGTCTTCATATGCCCTGCTGGCTAAGGCTTCATCAACAAATAAATGCCTCGGGCACTGGCGCATCACTGCCAATAAATGAATATTTTTGATACCTCGCTCCTGCAAACGCTGGATCAAACGATCCCGCGTCCTCTGCGATGTCATTCCTATTCCGCGAGGATCTGCGATCATGGCAAAGTGCTTTCCAGCCACCGCGATACGCCATCAATGGCATCATATCGAGTCAAATCAATTTGTAATGGCGTGACCGAAACTGCGCCTCGGCGAACCGCATCAAAATCAGTACCCGGCCCAGCATCTTGTTCCTGTCCTGCTGGACCAATCCAGTACATCGGTCTGCCGCGAGGATCAAACTCTTTAATCACCGGCTCGGCTTTATGTCGATGACCAAGACGAGTGCTTTCAAAACCGATAATTTCTTCGATTGGCAGATCCGGCACATTTACATTCAAAATAGTATCGGCGGGTAATGCTACAGATTTAAGTCTTTCAACCAATTGTTGTGCGACCCAACCTGCAGTTTCGTAATGTTTGCCTTCAAAACTTGCCAGTGAAATAGCTATTGCCGGCAAGCCGAGAAAACGCCCTTCCATTGCAGCGGCCACGGTGCCTGAGTAAAGCACGTCATCACCAAGATTGGCACCGGCATTAATACCAGAAACCACCATATCGGGTTCTTCTTCCAGTAAACCTGTGATCGCCAGATGCACACAGTCGGTTGGTGTACCTTCCACTCGGTAAACACCGTCTTCCATACGATCCAAGCGCAAAGGATTTTCCAATGTCAGCGAGTTACTGGCACCACTGCGATTACGGTCTGGCGCGACCACGGTAATTTCCCCCAAACCGGCAAGCGAGCGCGCCAATGTGCGGATACCCTTTGCCATGTAGCCGTCATCATTACTTATGAGGATTTTCATTTATGTTTTTGACCTGTTGCGTCAAGAGATTATTCGCCGCTATCTTAGCAAGAATGCGCGGTTATGACATAAAAAAGGGCATGAAATCATGCCCTTTTGTGATGCAAGGCGTGGGTTGCCCTTGCATCACTGCCTTAGTTTGTTTTGTGACTGTCCACCACCATAGCTATGAAACTGTAGCGGAACACCACCAGGTGTTACCTTCACCGCGCAATATTTGAACTCCGGGATTTTTGCCGCCGGGTCTAATGCTGCATTGGACAGTTTGTTTACCGCCGCTTCGTAATAACAGAAAGCCATAAATATCGCGCCGGTAGGCACTGCTTCATCCACCCGCGCCACTACTGATACTTCGCCGCGACGAGTTGATAAGGTCACCATTTCACCCGGTCTGACATTCATCTCTTCCAATGTCAGCGGATGAATAGTCGCCACTGCTTCCGGTTCCAGCGCATCAAGTACATTTGAACGACGCGTCATTGAACCGGTATGCCAATGTTCCAGCATACGGCCAGTGATTAACACGTACGGATATTCATCATCTGGACGTTCATCCGGTTCGACAATATCTGCAGGCACAAACAAACCGCGGCCATCAGTTGTCGGGAAACGATCGGTGAAAATGATTGGTTCACCCGGATCACCTTCCTGTTCACATGGATAAACCACACCATGTTCACGCTCCAGACGTTCCCAGGTAATACCGCCCATCGAAGGCACCGCTTTACGAATTTCTGCAAACACTTCTTTAGGACCGTCGTAATTCCAATCCAGCCCCATACGCTGAGCTAACTGCTGGATTATCCATAAATCCTGACGTGCATCACCGGGCATAGGAATGGCTGTGCGTCCCATTTGCACCAGACGATCAGTGTTGGTGAACGTACCGGTTTTTTCCGGGAAACCTGATGCTGGCAGAATCACATCGGCCAGATAGGCTGTTTCGGTCAGGAAGATATCTTGTACCACCAGAATATCCAGCTCAGACAATGCCTGACGGGCATGATTAGCATCCGGATCCGACATCGCAGGGTTTTCGCCCATGATATACAGGCCATTCAATTTGCCTTCATGAATCGCATCCATGATTTCCACCACGGTAAGACCCGGTTTGGAATCAATTTCAGAATCCCATAACTGTTCCAGCTTATGCCGCGCCGAATCGTCTTCGACTTTGTAATAATCCGGCAGACGCATCGGGATAAGTCCCATATCCGAGGCACCCTGAACATTATTCTGACCACGCAGTGGATGCAGACCTGTACCCGGACGGCCAATTTGACCGGTCATTAAGGCCAGTGAAATCAGGCAGCGTGCATTGTCAGTTCCATGAACATGTTGCGAAACGCCCATTCCCCACAGAATCATTGCCGCATCGGCTTTGGCGTAAAGCCGTGCCACTTCGCGCAATGTTTGTGCGGGAATGCCACATACCGGCTCCATCAATTCAGGTGAATAGTTTTTCAGATGTTTTTTCATTGCTTCAAAGCCCAGCGTACGCTCGGCAACAAAGCTTTGATCAACCAGATTTTCTTCGACAATGACATGCATGATGGCATTAAGCATCGGTACGTCACTACCTGGCTTGAAGGCCAGATGATGTGTCGCCTGACGCGATAACTCTGTGGTCCGAGGATCCAGCAGAATCAGTTTAGTACCAGTACGCAGCGCATTTTTCATCCACGTCGCACCGACCGGATGATTCACTGTCGGGTTAGCACCGATCAATACAATCACATCGGCTTTGTCTACGTCAGCCACCGGATTGGATACTGCACCGGAGCCAAGACATTCCAGCAATGCCACCACCGATGAGGCATGGCAAAGACGAGTACAGTGATCAACGTTATTGGTTTTGAAACCGGTACGGATCAGTTTCTGGAATAAATAAGCTTCTTCATTACTGCCTTTGGCACTGCCAAAGCCGGCTAATGCATTTGGACCTTTTTCATCGCGTATTTTCAGGAAGCCTTTAGCAGCCATATCCAGCGCTTCTTCCCAGGTCGCTTCACGGAAGATTTTATCGATATCGTTGGGTTCCATCGTAAAGTCACCGTTTTTAGGTGCATCTTCACGGCGGATAAGCGGTTTGGTTAAACGATGTGGATGATGTACGTAGTCAAAGCCATAACGGCCTTTAACACACAAACGACCATGGTTGGCAGGACCATCACGACCTTCAACATATAAAATCTTGTCGTCTTTGATGTTGTAAGTCAGCTGACAGCCGACACCGCAATAAGGACAAACTGATTCAACCTGACGATCCGGTTCAACCATGGCCACTTCATTAGCAGGCATCAACGCACCAGTCGGGCAAGCCTGTACACATTCGCCGCAAGCAACACAGGTGCTTTCGCCCATTGGATCAGCGAGATCAAACACAATTTCGGTATGACTGCCACGCATGGCCAAGCCGATTACATCGTTATTCTGTTCATCACGACAGGCGCGTAAACAGCGAGTGCATTGGATACAGGCATCCATGTTCACTGCGATACCGGGATGCGATAAATCAGGTGCGACTTGTTTACGGGGTTTGAAACGCGGTGTACTCACTTCCAGTTTGCTGGCCCAATAATCCAGTTCGGAATGCAGCGTATGCGGCTTTTCGGAAACATCGGATTTGAGCAGTTCGATGACCATGCGTTGTGAATGTAAAGCACGTTCACTATTGGTTTGCACTTTCATATCATTGCCGGGATAACGGCAGCATGAAGGGGCTAAAACACGCTCGCCATCAATCTCGACCATGCAGGCACGACAGTTACCGTCCTGGCCTTCACGCTCGGAATAACACAAATGCGGGATTTCAATACCTTCGCGTTCAGCGGCTTTTAAGATAGTTTCATCTGCACGCGCACTGATTTTCTGGCCGTTAAGCGTAAATTCGACCATTTCTACGCGGTCTTGTAATTGAGTGGCCATTATTTCAACTCCTCAGGGAAATACTTGACGACGCAGCGCAGTGGATTTGGAGCGGCTTGCCCCAGACCACAAATTGATGCATCTACCATTACTTGAGACAACTCTTCAAGTAATGGTTCGTCCCATTTAGCCTGTTTCATTAAGGTGACTGCTTTGGCTGTACCGACACGACAAGGTGTACATTGGCCACAGGACTCATCTTCAAAGAAATGCATGGCATTAACAGCCAGATCGCGTGCTCTGTCTTTATCAGAGAAAACAATCACCGCAGCCGAGCCAATAAAACAGCCGTATTCATTCAACGTATCAAAATCCAGCGGAATATCACCTAAAGAAGCCGGCAAAATACCGCCTGATGCACCGCCTGGGAAATAACCATAAAACTCATGACCTTCGAGCATGCCGCCACAATATTCATCAATCAGTTCACGCATGGTGATACCGGCTGGGGCAAGATGCACGCCGGGTTTATTAACTCGACCACTGACAGAAAATGAACGCAGACCTTTACGACCGTGACGCCCATGATCGGTGAAACATTGCGGACCTTTTTCGAGAATATCGCGAACCCAGTACAGCGATTCCATATTATGTTCCAGTGTTGGCCGACCGAATAAGCCTACTTGAGCAACAAACGGTGGACGCAAACGTGGCATGCCGCGTTTACCTTCAATGGATTCAATCATCGCCGACTCTTCACCGCAGATGTAAGCTCCGGCGCCACGACGTAAATAAATTGTTGGCAGGTTTTCAACTGGGGGATGTGCACGCAGCTTAGCAAGCTCTTGTTCCAGCATCACCCGAATGGCAGCATATTCATCACGCAGATAAATATAGATTTCATCTATGCCGACAGCCCAGGCGGCGATCAACATGCCCTCCAGGAAACAATGTGGATCGCGATCGAGATAATATTTGTCTTTAAAAGTACCTGGTTCGCCTTCGTCGATATTGACAGCCATTAATCTCGGAGCAGGCTGATCACGGACGATTCGCCATTTACGGCCAACCGGGAAACCCGCACCACCCAAACCACGTAATCCCGAGTCATCCATCATGTCGAGGACATTATTGACATCATGTTGTCCGGCAATACATTGCTGATAGATTTGGTAACCACCGTTTGCCTGATATTGTTCAAACAGGATTGGGGAAATTGTTTCCGGTTCGGTTACGCCTTTTTCAACCAGCTCATCGACTTTCTGAACATCGGCAAATTCAACCGGATGCATACCGACAACGGCGACCGGTGCTTTGTCACAACGGCCAATGCAAGGTACACGTTGTACCCGGACTTTTTCTCCCATGGCAGATTCAAGAGAATCAACCAGACTTTCAGCCCCGGCCATTCCACAACTCATGGAGTCACAGACTCGCACTGTGAGATCTGCAGGAACAGCATCGCCTTCTTTGATCACATCAAAATGATGGTAAAAGGTGGCTACTTCGTATACTTCAGCCCGTGATAATTTCATTTCATAGGCTAAAGCCACCAGATGATTGGCTGAAATATGTTTGTAAAAATCCTGGATTTTATGCAGATGTTCTATCAGTAAATCTTTTTGTCTGGATGCATCGCCAAGTAACTGCCGTACTTCCGCCAGTGCTTTTGGATCAATCTGCCGACCTTTGCTGGTGATTCTCGACAGCTTGATTGGTTTTCCAGTTTGTTGAGCACTGATTGGTTGCTCGATCATGTACTGCCCTCTCTCTCACTTCGTAGCCTGCTTTGGCTTTTTATATTAAAAAATCCAGTCAAAACTATCATGGCTAAGGGTTGATGTGAAGTGCTGAGATAAGCAAAAACTAAAGCTAAATCAGGCTTTTGAATATTGGTATGTGGGGAGGGATTTGGTGGAGGGCAAAAATGCACTAAATAGTGGCACATTGACTGAATGGAGATGAAAAAACTGTAGCGGCAACAGTAATTATGATCCAATTTGGATCACAAAATTGTTTTGTAGAGATTCTCAAAAATGACGACAGCCGAACAGTTTTTACTGCCCGGCTGTTAACAGGTATCCAGTTTGCGCAAATTAATGCTTGGGGGCTTGTTCTTGCTGTTCGAGTTCTTTTAACCACAAATCATGGTGTTGTTCGGCCCAGGCAACATCAACATGACCGGTAGTCATGCCTTCCAAAGCGCCTTCTGTACCAATAGTTCCGATATAGATGTGGCCCAAGGAAAATGCCATTAACAGCATTGCCGTCAGGATATGAATCAGGTGGGCAACAATAATAACAAAACGCTCTTGGCCAAAGTTAGGGAAATCCAGCACTAAACCCGAAAAGCACAATGCAACACCGGCGGTAGCCAAAGTCCAGAACCAGAGCTTTTCTCCACCGTTAAATTTGCCTGCGGAGGGATGCTTATCACCGACCATGCCACCAAAGTCTTTAAACCACTGGATATCGACTTTAGTAAACAGATTCTGTTTGAACCATTTAATCAAAATGATAAACAATGCCACCATAAACACCGGACCCAATACATTGTGTATCCATTTGGCGGCAGTCGCGTAGGCGGAAAATCCCGGATAACCGAGCAATGGAATTAAAGCAAACCGACCGTACAACAAACTTAGGCCCGTAATCGCTAACAGAATGAATAAAGTTGCGGTGGTCCAATGTAAACGTCGTTCATTCAATGTCCAACGTTCAACGGTTTTGCCAGTTCGTGGATGATTAAGTTTGACCTCACCCCGCAATAAATAAAATGCTGCGAGAATTACCAGCACACCACTGAGTAACCATGCACCGTAAGTGGCAATAGGACCATTACGCAATTGACGCCAGTTTTGACCGGCACCTTGAATCAATACATTGGTTTCCTGACCTCGAACCGCACTGTAGCCTTTGTTGCCCTCACGTACCTGACGCCAGGTATCAGCACGCGGATTGGTCTGCTCAATGGCTGCCTGCTGATCGGTGACACTGACATAGAGATAACCGGTTAACGGCAACACTAAAATCGCCAATACGATGATCAGCATCGCCCGGAGCGATGTCTTTTTACGATTGTTCATAGCAGCAGATGCAGACATGCTTACTCCGTTAGCGATCCGTTTGAACGCTTTTGAAACGCAGCTTCAGCACTTCAGCACGTTCCTCTGCAGACAGAGCATGACTATCTTCTTTGCCTTTATAAACTCCGGCTTTATGCATGGTTACATCAGTATCTTCGTAACAGGCAGTCAGCAGAAAAGCGCCCAGCAAAAAAACAATCAATCTCATGATTAATCCTTGTAGGCAGTTGCCCAACCCCAGTTATCAGGACGTCCACCACGGCGAACAACACGACTGCGGAACAAGTCAGCAACGATATCACCATCACCAGCAATCAATGCTTTGGTAGAACACATTTCAGCACATAGCGGCAATTTACCTTCGGCTAAACGGTTACGGCCATATTTCTCGACTTCAGCAGCCGAGTTATCTTCTTCAGGACCACCAGCACAGAAAGTACATTTATCCATTTTGCCACGGGCACCAAAAACACCTTCCTGTGGATATTGCGGTGCGCCAAACGGACAGGCATAAAAGCAATAACCACAACCGATGCAGATGTCTTTGTCATGTAAGACCACACCATCCGCCGTAGTGTAGAAACAATCTACTGGGCAGACAGCCTGACAAGGTGCATCACTACAATGCATGCAGGCAACTGAGATGGATTTTTCGCCAGGAATACCATCATCAATCGTTACCACGCGACGACGGTTGATCCCCCAGGGAACTTCATGTTCATTTTTACAGGCGGTGACACAGGCATTGCATTCAATACAACGCTCGGCATCACACAAAAACTTCATTCGAGCCATTTAGCAATCCCCTTAATCAGGCAGCACGGATACGACAGAGGGAAACTTTGGTTTCCTGCATCGCCGTAACAGAGTCATA
>NZ_JAUSCC010000138.1 GCF_030651745.1 Methylophaga sp. | reverse complement strand
AATGCCATACATGTGGCGTTTAGCCCTGATCGACTGGAAGCTTTAATCAGTCAGGGAAAACTACACGCTGCCGACTTTAACTGTCTGGACAAAAAGTCCAAACGCACTGTGTGGAGCATGCTGCTCGCCGCCGCAGCTCACAGATTGAGTTAATCATGAATGCAAACAGAGCAGAACGAGCAGAAACCTGGTGTGAGGCCGTTATTTTGGCAGCCAATGAACAGTTGGAATCAATGTATCGCCAGCATGCCTCAGCATGTCTGGCGCTACAGATTTCCAGAAATTACCGATTATTACTTACCCACAACGAACATCCCTTAAAGAAACAGCATTGGCGAGCCTTATCGCAACGCTGGTTACTCAGTTATCAACTTCATCGAGGCCAACAGCGGGGCTTACCCGATATGTTGGAAAGCCTCTAAAACATTTATATTTAAATAAGGATCTTCATCATGGCTTCAAATTCCTGCCAGCCTGAACACGTATTTTCTTCCAGTACCTGTGATATCCAGTTTTGTCCCGATTGCCAAATGGTGCACCTTAATATGGGGGCTATTACCATTCGTATGACTGAACAACATTTTGCTGCCTATGCGATTGATATTAGTAAAGCCTTGTTCCATATGCGGCAGCGTGAAATTCATCAGGCTGATATGCGGGTTATGATGTAACTATTATAAGAATCAATAGCTAACCTAACGCGATTTAAGAATGGTATGCCCCTCTTTTTTGCGATTGAATATAGCCTAATTTAATATCCCACAGCACTTTTCAGCTATGCTTGTAAGCAAGTAAGAAAGATCTGTTGAGGAATATGCTGAATGGTGAAAGGGATTAAGGTCGCAATTCATGGGATGATTTTGCTACTGATTCTGATTTGGCTGATCTGCGGATTGCTGCTTAATCACGCCAGAGATTTAAAATTGGAGCAATACACGCTCTCCCATCCCTGGTTGCTGAAGCATTACAAAGTCACGGATATTCCAGTAGACCATGGCTGGTTACTGTCCGATCAGTTGTTTATCGAAATCGACTCACATCTCTATGTGAATGCTGAACGTAAACTGCGTTTAAATCGTCCATTGTTAGGAGGGATTTTACTGGACGATATTATTGTATTGGCTACTGATGATAATCTGATCTTGTTTGATAACCATGGTCAGTACATTAGCGTATTAGGTGCCGCAGAACTTATCCCTGCTGAAATTCAGAATATCGGCTTACATCATGGTCTTCCGGTTTTGCAAACTCGAACAGGAATGTGGCAAGGCAATTCCATTTTGGACGATTGGCAATTGATATCGCTGGACGGCGTATCATGGAGTGAGTCGGTTCCTATTCCAGAATCAACGATGAACGAACTCAGACAGCAGTTTGAAGCCTATGGCGTAAAACTGACAGCGTTATTGACCGATTTGCATAATGGACGCGTTTTTGGTGAACAAGGACGCTGGTTGATTGATGCTTTACTGCTTTTGTTGCTGGTTCTTGCGCTGAGGGGTATGTTTGGAATATCAGACAAGCCCTAGAATGAGGCTATGACAATATAACTATTGATGATTCGGAGGTAAGTTTTTGAGACAGACAGGCTTTCCATTTCTGCCCAAAGACTTCATTGAAACAGAAGAGGGATTGATATTTGCCGTCGTAAGTTACCACCCACATGAACAAAAAGTTGGCTGCTTTTTACGTTATGTAAATGATCAAAACGGCTGGCATAAAGTCGATACCGAACAGGCCAATCGTTTACTTGAACGACACCATCCTGAATATCTTTATTATTCGGACCAATTTGATGCTGCATTTCATGCGGTGCCGGTAGATAGAATAGTTAGGCATCATCGGCCCGAAGAGCGATTGCAGCTTTTATTGCAGCAACCGGCAGAAGATGTACTGCAACAAAAATTTCATAAATTAATAACGATTTTGCAACACTATCAAGTAGATATTGATGCAATTGGACTGACCGGCTCCATGCTGATAAATCAGCAAAAATCCACATCGGATATTGATTTGGTTTTATATGGACGTGATGCTTTTCATCAATGCAGAAAAGCAATTCAGAGTGCTATTGCTGATAATCAGTTGCAGAAACTGGATGATGCTCAAATGCAGGAAAACTATCAACGCCGTGATAGTGAACTGGATTTTGGTAGTTTTAGCTGGCACGAATATCGAAAATACAATAAAGCGATGATTGATGGCAGTAAATTCGATATTGGCATGGTCTGTCTTAATGATGAACTCGATATTGAACATCGACATTTTCTTAAACAAGGCATTAGAACCATTCAATGCCAAGTAACCGATGACAGTCGTGCATTTGATTTTCCAGCACGATACCAAGTTGATAACGCAATGACTCCTGAAGTGATTTCCTTTACCCACACCTACGTAGGACAGGTGGAAAAAGGTGAATTTATTGAGGTTTGTGGTGCGTTGGAATGTGATGCTTCCGGAACCTGCCGAATTGTGGTGGGTTCGACTCGCGAAGCCCGAGGCGAATACATAAAGGTGGTAGAACAGAAATGAGCGAATTGATTCAAAACACAAACACAAAAGCAGATATTGGCGTGGTGGGGCTGGCCGTTATGGGACAGAACCTGGTGCTGAATATGAATGATAAAGGCTTTAAGGTAGCGGTGTATAACCGTACCACCTCCAAAGTCGATGAATTCTTGGAAGGACCAGCCAAAGACACCAATATTATTGGTTGCCATGATTTGAAAAAATTTGTCGAAAGCCTGCAAATTCCACGACGTGTAATGTTAATGGTGAAAGCCGGTCCGGTGGTGGATGCTTTTATTGAACAATTGGTGCCCTATCTGGATAAAGGCGACATCATTATTGATGGCGGTAACTCGTTGTTTAATGATAGTGACCGGCGTACCCATGAGTTACACAAAAAAGGCATTCTGTTTGTTGGCAGCGGCGTTTCCGGAGGTGAAGAGGGTGCGCGTTTTGGACCTTCTCTGATGCCTGGCGGTAATCACGCAGCTTGGCCAGCCATTAAACCCATTTTTCAGTCTATTGCTGCCCAAGTTGATGGTGAAGCCTGTTGTGATTGGGTGGGTAATGATGGCGCAGGTCATTATGTGAAAATGGTGCATAACGGTATTGAATACGGTGATATGCAATTGATCTGTGAAGCTTATCAGATGATGCGTGAAGGTCTGGGCATGTCTGGAGATGAAATTCAGCAGGTGTTTGCTGAGTGGAATGAGGGCGTATTGGACTCATATCTGATTGAAATAACCCGTGACATTCTGACGGTTAAAGAAGCGGATGGCAGCCTGTTGATTGATCATATTCTGGATACCGCTGGTCAAAAGGGCACCGGTAAATGGACCGGCATGAATGCACTGGATTTGGGGATTCCATTAACCCTGATTGGAGAAGCGGTCTTCGCCCGCTGCTTATCGGCTCTTAAGGATGAACGGGTCACAGCCTCCAATGTGTTACCAGCTCTGGCAGGTGAATTTTCCGGCGATAAAGCTGAAATGGTCAATGCCATTCGTGACGCTTTATATGCCTCGAAAATTATTTCTTATGCCCAAGGCTATATGTTGATGCGTGAAGCTGCCAAAACCTATGGATGGGAACTTAATTATGGGGGCATTGCCTTGATGTGGCGTGGCGGCTGTATTATTCGCAGTCGTTTCCTAGGTAATATTCGTGATGCCTTTGAACGTAATCCACAGCTGGAAAATCTGTTGCTGGATAACTTCTTTATTGATGCCATCACCGAAGCCTTGCCGGGTTGGCGTAAAGCGGTAGTTTGTGCCATCAGCCTAGGTGTGCCGACACCCACTTTCAGTAGTGCTCTTGCGTTTTATGATGGTTATCGTAGTGAAAGACTGCCTGCCAACTTGTTGCAAGCGCAACGGGATTATTTTGGCGCGCATACCTATGAGCGCTTGGATAAACCGCGCGGTGAATTTTTCCATACCAATTGGACAGGCAGGGGTGGAAATGTCTCAGCCTCAACTTATGAAGCCTGATTAATCTCCTCCGCGAAAACGAAAAAGGCAGAGCGCCCCTCTGCCTTTTTTTATTTGTGCAGAAAGTGATAAAAACGCTGTTGTCATTGTCACCACTCAGTAATAATAAGCGCCAAATAATAGCGGTAAAGAGCTAAACAACTTTCAAATCACAATAAAAAATTAAGGGATCGGCATGAGCGCATTCAACCCCTGGCAATATGATCCCCATCACCACCCAGCAACACATCAAGCCCGTTTGAGTGAATTGAAGCAGTTACTGCAGCAAATGCATTTTGAACTGTTACGGCAGTGTGTCGCCAACATTGAAGTTCAGGATATTGCGGCGTTGTTAGGTGATTTACCCAAGCTCGAACAAACATTGTTTTTCAGGATCCTGCCAAGACAAACTGCTACTGATGTATTTGGCTATTTATCGCAGAATGCCAAAGAAGAATTGCTTAAAACACTGAGTGATGAAGATGCGTTGGACATGGTTCGTCATCTGGATGCCGATGATCGTGCTGCGTTTCTGGATGAGTTGCCCGCTGAAGTTGTACAGGCATTAACCCAGCGTTTGCCACGCGAAAAATTGTCAGAAGTACAGTTGTTGCTGGGCTATCCGGCCGAAAGTGTTGGTCGGTTGATGCAGCCGGACTTTATCAGTATTCATGAAAGTTGGACTGCCGGTCAGGCATTGGACTATCTACGTAGCCTGCATCAGGATACCTCTTTGCTCAATTACCTGTATGTGATTGATGATGAAAATAAACTAACCGATACGCTGCATATCCGGAAATTGGCTTTGGCGATGCCGGATACCGCTATCAGCAAGCTGATGGATCGGCGTTTTATCTATATCCATGCTACAGAAGATCAGGAAAAAGCTGTCAATCTGATGCAGCACTATGATCTGGATGCCTTACCGGTGGTTGATGGGGATGGAGTGATGCTGGGTATGGTCACAGTCGATGACATTCTTGACGTGGCGCAGGCCGAAACTACCGAAGATTTCCATAAAATGGGTTCGGTGGGCGTGATTAATCTGAATATTAGTGAAGCCTCGACGGTATTGTTGTATCGCAAACGTATTGGCTGGTTGCTGTTACTGGTATTTGTCAATATTTTCGCTGGCCTAGCCATCGCTACTTTTGAAGATATGATTGCTGCCGTGGTGGCGTTGGTGTTTTTCCTGCCTTTGATTATTGGTAGCAGTGGTAATGCCGGTGCCCAGTCGTCAACCTTGATGGTGCGTTCACTGGCCACAGGCGATGTACGGATGAAAGATTGGGGCAGGTTGATGATCAAAGAGATTTCCGTTGCCATTGCGTTAGGTGTGACGATGGGGGTGGCTATTTCGTTTATCGGTTACTGGCAGGGAGGAACCGCACTGGCATGGGTTGTTGGTTTATCAATGATTGCCGTGGTGATTGTCGGCAGTTTAATGGGCATGAGCCTGCCATTTTTATTAAGCAAAGTGAATATTGATCCGGCAACTGCCAGTGCGCCGTTGATTACCTCAATGGCAGATATTGTCGGTATTTTGATTTATTTCAGTATCGCTGTCGTTTTCATGGGTGGGTAAATGACTGACTGGCTTTTTTGTGGAGCCAATGTCTCTGGTCGTTTAGAATGTCGCGCATGACAACATCAACCCAATGGCGGCTTACCCCGCAGTTTCAGCACCTTGACGCTTTATTTGGCAGCCTGGATAAAATCTTTGCCCTTGAAGGCGAAGTGATTACCCATGAACGCATCTCCGGTGTGATCCGCATCAGCCATCAAGGCCGTCGTTATTACGTCAAGCGCTATGTCTCAGGGGGAAAAGGCTTGCGACGTTTTCTGGGTAAGCCTCGGATCCAGAGTGAATGGGAAAATCTGTTGTGGTTTGCACAACAGGGCATTGCAACGGCCCCCGTGGTTGCTTATGGAATGGAAACACAATGGGGCCTCTTTCAGAGAGGCGCCATGATCACTGAAGAAATCCCGGTGAGTGAAGATTTAGCCAGCCTCGCCAGAGCTGATGACCCACGTCTGAGTGATGCAAAATGGGTTAATAAAATCAGTTTGCAAGCCGCGCAAATGCTGCAAAAAATGCATAAAAATGGTTTTGTGCACAATGATTTCAAATGGCGCAATCTGCTGGTGGATGATCAGGATCGGTTATATGTGATTGATTGTCCGTTAGGGGCTTTCTGGCGGGGGGCCTTATTGCGTTACCGCTGCATCAAAGATTTGGCTATGCTGGATCGCGTTGCAAAATATAAACTGACTCGTAGCCAACGATTACGCTTTTACCTGCAATATCGCGGTCATCAACAGCTAACCGACGCAGATAAATACCAATTACAAAAATTATTGTCGCGAAAAGTACGCCGTAAAAGCAGTTTTGCCCCAAGCACCTAGCTGTTAGGGTTGTGGTTTCGCGTTAAGATTAATAATTCATTGGGCTCACCGACCACATAAATATTACCATCGGTATCAGATGTCACGCCTTCTGGTTGTTGCATTACTGGCCAAAGATTAAATGGACCTCGTCCCAACCTGAGCTGGGAACGTTGCTGGCCCATTAAATCAATAACATGCAGACTATGCGATTCATCACTGAGCACCAGTAATTTCTGCTCTGTGCCATCCTTGAGTAGCGTCAATCCTGAAAAATCACCCACATCAAGACGAAGATTCTTCATCGCATCAAATTGGCTTGTATCGTTATCATTGTTCAACGAGAAATGCAGGATCCGGGCAGGCTTTTCTCGCACCACAAATAACCCATGCTGTTGTGAAATGGCGATGCCTTCCAGACCGGTGTTTTCTTTTTCAGGAGATGATATTGCGATAGTTTCAACATCCTGATAATTGATGTGTGTCGTTGAATCAAGGATTTCAATATAGCTGATGGTTTGCAGTCGTTCTTCACCGACAATAAAAATATTGTCCTTCACGTAATCAATGCTTTCAGTATCCGAGAAGCCAATTAAATCGATGGTTCGCAGTAATTCTCCAGTTTTACTGATCACAACAATTTGTTCGGGATTATTGACGATGCCATACAAATGTCCTGATTCAGGGTGATAGGTCAGTCCGGATAAATTATCGTCAATTCCATCAATAGTAAGAACCTTGCTGAACTGATAATCCTGTTGCAGATTCCAGCGGCTATCCAGAGTTGTTCTAGCGGAGCTGACCGTACTGAACCAGAGGCATCCGCTTAACGCTGTCGTGATTAGCAGAGCGGTAATCCACAGTCTCGATTTGGTTTTGTTCGAGAAAAATGACATGCGTTAATCCTTCAGCTCTAATTAAGTTATTAATATGACGTATTGATATGACACTAGGGCTTGTTTATCTTTCATCTCCACCACTGCTGGAGGCTCATTTTACCCAACAAGGCGAATATGAAAGATAAACAAGCCCTAAAGAGAACGATAGCGTGCGAGACTTAATTCAAGCTGAAATTTAGAGATGATTTGGTTTGTTTTTTAAGATTAGTTGAAGATTGTGGAAGCGCCACAATGTCTAGTTATCGACATCATCCACATCGGCCTGACCGGAAAGTCGACGACGTATATGTGACCATGACATGCCCACAGCGAGCACAGCAGCGACCAGAAATAAGGCAATATAGGTAAATGCAGCGTGATGACGTAGTTCCAGAATACCTAAATCAAATAACCACCAGATAATAATGGCAAAAAAGGCAAAGGCGAGGATCAGACCAAAACCGCCCAGTGAGCGAAATGTTGCACGCAGGTAAACGGTCCAGCCAATCAGAATAATTACAGTCGCCATAGCAAAGGGCGGTGTAATGTTGGTGCCATTGCCAAAAATAGCATCATTGGCCCAATGGAAATAACTATAACCACTCGGGTTATAGCTGATGAAAACCAATAAAACAGCAAACAACAAACGTAATAAAAAGCCTTTGCTATTAAAACGCTGTGCCATAACTGATTCCTTTATCGGTTAGTTGATCTAGCGGATATCAAAATGCGTAAATTCGGTAGTAGCCGCTGATTCAGTGATGGAAATATCGGTTACTTCTGCAAAGCGAGGACCTTGCCATGCCCAATCAACTAATTGCTGAAGTTGCTCAGCTTGACCTTCCGCCACCATCTCTACCTGACCATTACTGAGATTACGCACCCAGCCGACTAAGCCGAGTTTTTCAGCAGCAATCTGTGCCGACATACGGTAGCCGACACCTTGCACACGACCTTCAATCAACAGATGATAACGTGTTATTCCCATTCAATCGTTGCAGGTGGTTTTCCGGAAATATCGTAGACAACTCGTGAGATGCCGGCGACTTCATTAATGATTCGACGTGATACCAGATCCAGGAAATCATAAGGTAAGTGTGCCCAGCGAGCGGTCATAAAGTCGATGGTTTCAACAGCACGTAATGCAACGACATAGTCATAACGACGGCCATCGCCCATGACACCAACCGATTTGACCGGCAAAAAGACCGCAAACGCCTGACTGGTTTTGTCGTATAAATCGTGAGCACGTAGTTCTTCGATAAAAATGTTATCGGCTTTACGCAGCAGATCGGCATATTCTTTTTTGACTTCGCCGAGGATGCGCACACCCAGACCCGGACCAGGGAAGGGATGGCGATAGACCATATCACTTGGTAAACCGAGTTCGACACCCAATTTACGTACTTCATCTTTAAACAATTCGCGTAACGGCTCAATTAATTTGAGCTTCATATGTTCCGGTAAACCACCGACGTTGTGATGGGTTTTGATCACATGGGCTTTACCGGTTTTAGAGGCGGCAGATTCAATGACATCCGGATAAATGGTGCCTTGCGCCAGCCATTGTACGTTGGTGAGTTTGGACGCTTCTTCGTCAAATACTTCAACAAATTCACGGCCGATGATTTTGCGTTTGGTTTCTGGATCATTTTCACCTGCCAGTGCTGACAGGAAACGATCTTCGGCATCGACACGAATCACGCGAATGCCCATATGTTTGGCAAACATAGCCATGACCTGATCGCCTTCGTTTTCACGCAGCAGACCGTTATTTACAAACACACAGATCAGCTGATCACCAATAGCACGATGTAACAAAGCAGCCACTACAGAGGAATCAACGCCACCAGACAAGCCTAACAACACTTCATCGGTGCCGACTTGCTGACGGATGGTTTCAATGCTGTCTTCAATGATATTGGCAGAGGTCCATAAGGTTTCACAGCCACAGATTTCGGTAATAAACCGCGAAATCATCCGCTGACCTTGTGTGGTATGGGTAACCTCAGGATGGAACTGCACCCCATAAAACTGACGTTCTTCATCCGCCATACCGGCAATTGGCGCACTGTCAGTGCTGGCAATGACTTTGAATCCTTCAGGTAACTGGCTGACCCGATCACCATGACTCATCCACACATCCAGCATGCCAAAGCCTTCTGGGGTGGTGTGATCTTCAATATCTTTCAAAAAGGCAGAGTGCCCACGGGCACGGATTTTTGCATAACCAAATTCACGGTGTGCTGACGATTCAACCTGCCCACCCAGTTGTGTTGCCATGGTTTGCATGCCATAGCAAATTCCCAACACCGGCACATCCATTTCAAATACACAATGCGGTGCGGCAGGTGCAGCTTCGCCAATAGTCGAATCGGGACCACCGGAGAGAATAATGCCTTTTGGTGCAAACTCACGAATTTCCGCTTCACTGATATCGGGGTTACGTAACTCGCAATAGACGCCGACCTCACGAATACGACGGGCAATAAGCTGGGTGTATTGTGAACCGAAATCTAGGATCAAAATGCGATGGTCGTGAATATGGCTGCTCATGAATCTCTCTTACAGTCAGATAAAAAATACCGGCTTCTGTTTAGAAGCCGGTATGCAACATTAATTAACGCGGTAGTTCGGGGCTTCTTTGGTGATGGTCACATCATGCACATGACTTTCATTCATGCCGGCAGAAGTAACACGGACAAACTCAGGTTTGGTACGCATTTCTTCAATAGTACGGCTACCGGTATAGCCCATGGAAGCGCGCACACCGCCCATCAGCTGATGAATTACCGGACTCAGACTGCCTTTGAACGGCACACGGCCTTCAATACCTTCTGGAACCAGTTTGTCGGCTTCGCTGGATTCCTGGAAGTAACGGTCACTAGAGCCTTGTTTCTGTTGCATTGCGCCCATTGAACCCATGCCACGATACGATTTGTAAGCACGGCCCTGAAATAATTCGACTTCACCTGGCGCTTCTTCTGTACCTGCAAACATGCCGCCAATCATGATGGTATGTGCTCCGGCGACAATCGCTTTAGCAATATCACCTGAGTAACGTACGCCACCATCTGCAATTAATGGCACACCGGTTCCAGCAAGGGCTGCGGCTACATTACTGATTGCACTGATTTGTGGAACACCGACACCGGCCACGATACGCGTGGTACAGATTGAACCAGGACCAATACCGACTTTCACCGCATCAGCACCAGCTTCAACCAATGCCTTGGCTGCTGCCGCGGTAGCGATATTGCCGCCAATCACTTGAACTTCAGGATAGTGCTGTTTTACCCAGCGAACCTGATCCAATACACCTTGTGAATGACCGTGTGCGGTATCCACAACAATCACATCGACACCGGCAGCGACCAGTGCATCAACGCGGGCTTCACTTTCAGCCCCAATGCCAACCGCGGCACCTACACGTAAACGTTCCTGAGCGTCTTTGGAAGCCAGTGGATTATCTGTTTGTTTCTGAATATCTTTAACAGTGATCATGCCTTGCAGATGAAATTTATCATCGACTACCAGCACTTTTTCGATGCGATTGGTATGAAGCAAATGCAACACTTCTTCACGACTGGCATCTTCACCTACAGTCACCAGTTTGTCTTTACCGGTCATGATTGAAGACACCGGATTATCGAAATGTTTTTCAAAACGTAAATCACGGCTGGTGACAATACCGACCAAATCATCGCCATCAACAACAGGAACACCGGAAATATTGTGAGCGCGGGTCAAAGCCACTACATCACCAATTGAAGTGTTAGGTCCGACGGTTATCGGATCACGTACCACACCGCTTTCAAATTTTTTCACTTTGCGGACTTCGTCAGCCTGCTGCTCGATAGTCATGTTTTTGTGCAGAATACCCAGACCGCCTTCCTGTGCCATGGCAATTGCCAGACGACTTTCAGTGACGGTATCCATAGCGGCGGATAACAGTGGAATATTGATGGTGATGTCACGTGTCAGTTGTGTTGACAGACTGACATCGCGCGGCAGAACATTTGAATAGGCGGGGACTAATAAAACGTCATCAAATGTCAGGGCTTCTTGCGCAATTCTCATGAGGCGGGTTCCCGAATTTACT
>NZ_JAUSCC010000137.1 GCF_030651745.1 Methylophaga sp. | reverse complement strand
ATGTGCAAATACTGCTGAAATGGAAGCATTAAAAGGTTCAGTAGAATCTGCACAATCAACAGCTGATTCTGCTTTAGTTGCAGCTCGCAACGCGCAAAGTACTGCTGATACTGCACAACGTACTGCTTCTGACGCTGAATTGGCTGCAACAAATGCACAAAAAGCAGCTGAAGATGCACAAGCACAAGTTGATGCTTGCTGTGCAAAAATCGATCGTATGTTTGAAAAAGCAATGAGCAAATAATTTAAATAATTATTTTTTCATAGTTTTAAAACAAAAAAGCCGGGATACATATCCCGGCTTTTTTGGTTCTGCAGTTTGCCAATTTGTTAAAACATTTCTTCAGATAAATGCGCAGGCCACACCGGAATTCCCGCCGCAGCAGAAATTTTATCCGCCGCTTCACGCGCAGCTTGCAAATTTTCAAATGGTCCAACCACTACTTCATTTATCGCTTTATTTCTTAACGGCCAGAATTTATCCTGCATGTTTAAATCTTGTAACGCTTTGCGCATTTTTGCGCCAGTGTTCAGTTGTAAGCCACCATGTACAAACCAGACATTATCAACAATCTTTTCTTCCTGCTGATTGATCTGTTTTACGACACCGTGTGTCGTCATCACGATTTCTTCTGCAAACGGCCAATCCTGCTCTGACAGCATACTATCCTGAGCGTTTAGGATAGCTTGAATCATTGGCGTCATATTGCCACTGACTTCTTTGTACATTTCAGGAATCGGTTCATGTGCTTCTAAATACAATTTGCCATTTGCAACGGCTGCTTTATAAGGATGATGAAGGACATTAACCTGAGTATTCATTGGCACCAGACTATATAGATATTCAATATCTTCTGGATACATACGAATACAACCACTGCTGACGCGTAAACCCACACCATAAGGTTTGGCGGTACCATGAATCAGATAACTTGGGTTGGATAAACGCATTGCACGCGTTCCCAATGGATTATCCGGACCAGGCGGTACGACTGCTGGCAAAATATCGCCGGCTGCTGCGTGTTCTCTACGAACAGATTCAGGTGGTGTCCAGGAAGGATTTTCGCGTTTTTGAATAATTGATAATTTACCTAACGGTGTATCACGACCTTCACGACCAATACCAATTGGATAAGTCATAACTTGTTGTAACTGATTGGCCTGTTTTGGCGGAAAATAAAATAACCGCATTTCCGGGATATTAATCACAATGCCTTTTTGCGGCGCATCGGGCAAAATGAATTTGTTTGGAATTAATACCGGTTTGTTATCACCTGGCAACCAGGGATCGAGATTAGGGTTGGCCGCAGTCATCTCGGTATAGCCCAAATCAAATTTACGACCGATATCTAATAACGTGTCTTCGTGGCGACTGTATACAACGAGGTTGTGTCCTATGACACGTGTTTCCTCATCAGGCAATTCAAAGGTGGTTGCACCGACTGGCAGTACCAATAAACTACTCGCCAAACCGATAAATAAACGACTAATCATTACAAACCTATAAAGTTAAGGGTGAATAAACAGCCGCTATTGTACAATGTTCCGTGCAAACTGTTACTGCCAGGGTATGTTGGATGGAAAAATAATCTCCAACCGTGTTGGCGATACAAGATAAACAGACCCTAGTGATGCTTTGCCAAGTTAAACAGTCTACAATCTCAGGCTGTGAATTTTTTGTTTTGATACAGATAGAAGCCAATGATGAAATACATCCTGACGTTGTTCCTGTTACTGACACTAACTGCTTGTTCTTTCTTTTCCGGCAGAGAACCTGTAGTTGCCGAAGAAAGCTGGACCGTAGAGCGGGTTTATGCCGAAGCCAAAGCCGCTTTAAATATTAATGATTACCGAACAGCTATTGAATACTACGAACAGCTGGAAGCACGTTTCCCGTTTGGACAATATGCGCAACAAGCCCTTCTGGACTCCGCTTACGCGTATTACAAAATGGACGAACCCGAAACGGCTATCGCAACGTTGGATCGTTTTATGCGGGTCTATCCATTAAACGAGCATATTGATTATGCAATGTATCTGCGTGGGCTTATCAACTTCAATCGTGATATGGGGATTTTGGAAAAATATATTCCGCGTGATGAAACACAACGTGATCCTGGTACGGCACTTAATGCGCTTCGTGATTTCACCACCTTGGTTAATCGTTTCCCGACCAGCCGTTACAGTGATGATGCAGCCCAACGTATCGTTTATCTGCGTAACCGATTAGCTCAACATGAATTGCACGTTGCCAACTATTACATGCGTCGCGCTTCTTACCTTGCAGCAGCCAATCGAGCCAAATATGTGATTGAAAATTACCCGCGCACACCAGCGATGCCAGATGCATTAGTGATCATGGCTAAAGCTTATAAGATTCTGGAATTAGATGATTTGTCTGAAGACGCATTACGCGTTTTGGAAAGAAACTACCCTGGTCATTCGGGTGTAGCAGATGTTCGTAAAACGACGCTGGTAGATTAACAGCGTCGTTTTTTTTGAGCCTTTTTAGATAGCTTCTTCACCATCTTCGCCGGTACGAATACGAATAGCACGTTCCAGAGGCGATACAAAAATTTTACCATCCCCAATGCGACCGGTATGCGCGGCTTTAGTTATGGCTTCGATACAGGCATCCACCTGATCATCCGCCAGCACAATTTCCATTTTCACTTTCGGCAAGAAATCCACCACATATTCTGCACCGCGGTACAGTTCTGTATGGCCTTTTTGCCGACCAAAGCCTTTGACCTCAGAAACGGTCATGCCGGTCACACCGATATCCGATAGTGCTTCACGCACATCATCCAATTTGAATGGTTTGATTATGGCTTCAATTTTTTTCATGTGATTGCCTATTCTATAGTTGACGTTACGGTATAACCTGATGTTATCGGATAGC
>NZ_JAUSCC010000113.1 GCF_030651745.1 Methylophaga sp. | reverse complement strand
GTTACTGAAGAGATCGCTCGTGAAGCGTTCCGTCTTGCAGCAGCTAAACTTCCTGTTAAAACGACATTTGTAACTCGGGCGATACTGTAATGAAAGCGAGCGAAATTAGACAAAAATCTGCTGAGGATCTGGCTAAAGAGCTGGGTGAACTTCACAAGGAACAGTTTAATTTGCGTATGCAAAACGCTACCGGCCAATTGACACGTAATTCTGAGCTGAAGCGTGTGCGCCGTGATATTGCACGCATCAAGACTGTACTGACTGAGAATAAATAGGGCACTGAAATGAGTGAACAAGAAAAAAATGCACGTTCGTTAATTGGCCGTGTTGTCAGTGACAAGATGGATAAAACCATTACTGTTCTAGTAGAACGTAGTGTTGCCCATCCGATCTACAAAAAATATGTAAAGCGTTCAACGAAGTTACATGTTCATGATGAAAAGAATGAATGTAATGTCGGTGACGTAGTAAGTGTTGCCTCATCGCGCCCACTGTCTAAGACGAAGTGCTGGAAGCTGGTCGACATTATTGATCGTGCGAAATAAGCAACTATTCAGTTTGGAGTTTAGACCATGATTCAAATGCAAAGCAGTCTCGATGTGGCCGATAATAGCGGTGCTAAACGAGTAGAATGCATCAAAGTTTTAGGTGGTTCACACCGTCGTTATGCCGGAATTGGTGACGTTATTAAAGTCACCATTAAAGAGGCTGCGCCGCGTGGAAAAGTAAAGAAAGGTGATGTGCACAATGCAGTCATCGTTAGAACTCGTAAAGGTGTTCGCCGTCCTGATGGTTCGGTTATCCGCTTCGATACTAACGCTGCCGTTTTATTGAATGCTGCACATCAGCCAATTGGTACACGTATTTTCGGCCCGGTCACGCGTGAGCTTCGTGGTGAAAAATTCATGAAGATCATTTCATTGGCACCGGAAGTACTTTAAGTAGGAGCGCTGAAGGATGGAAAGATTAGTAAAAGGCGATCAAGTTGTTGTTACGGTAGGTAAAGACCGTGGTAAACAAGGCGAAATCCTGCGTCGGGTCGAAGGTGGTAAGTTTGTTGTTCAAGGCATCAATCTTGTCAAAAAGCACACTAAGCCAAACCCGGCGTTAGGTCGCACAGGTGGTATTGTTGAAAAAGAAATGCCAATTCATGGGTCGAATCTTGCTTTGCTGAATCCAGCTTCTGGAAAAGGCGATAAAGTAGGTTTCAAATTTCTCGAAGATGGCCGCAAAGTTCGCGTCTTCAAGTCGAACGGCGAAACCGTTGGCGCTTGAGCTTAGAGTTGGGATATTAAAGTGAGCAGATTAAAACAAATTTATCGTGAAGAAGTAGTCAAACAATTGCAAGAACAGTTTGGCTATAAATCCGTTATGGAAGTGCCCCGCATAACCAAAATCACTCTGAATATGGGTGTTGGTGAAGCGTTGACTGATAAGAAAGTGCTGGAAAACGCTGTTGCTGATATGGAAGCTATTTCCGGTCAGAAGGCTGTTGTTACTAAAGCACGTAAATCAGTTGCCGGCTTCAAAGTGCGTGAAGGTTGGCCGATTGGATGTAAAGTTACATTGCGTAGTGATCGCATGTATGACTTTCTCGATCGTTTGATCAGCATTTCTATTCCGAGAATTCGTGACTTTCGTGGATTAAACCCGAAATCATTTGATGGTCAAGGAAACTACAGTATGGGGATTAAAGAGCAAATCATTTTCCCTGAAATTGAGTTTGACAAGATCGATAAAACACGCGGTATGGACATTACCATTACCACCACTGCAAAAACTGCAGAAGAGTCACGTGCTTTATTGACTGCGTTCAAGTTTCCTTTTAGAAAATAAACCAAGTCCGGGTGGAATAAGTTATGGCTAAACGTTGCATGATTAATCGCGAGATTAAAAGAGCAAAAATGGTAGAAAAATACGCTGCCAAACGTGCTGAATTGAAAAAACAAATGATCAATTCATCATTGAGTATGGAAGAACGTGAAGTTGCTGCAAAGAAATTTCATGCTTTACCACGTAACTCAAGTGCAGTACGTATGAGAAATCGTTGTGAAATTACTGGTCGTCCACACGGTTATTACCGTAAGTTTGGTCTTTCAAGAAACAAACTGCGCGAACATGCAATGAATGGCGATATCCCTGGCCTAGTCATGGCGAGTTGGTAGTTGCCAATCTGTTTAGTGGAGCTAAATTAAATGAGTATGACTGACCCAATTGCTGATATGTTGACGCGTATTCGCAATGCCCAACAAGCAAATAAAGTTGACGTAACAATGCCTTCTTCTAAAGTAAAGCTGAGCATCGCTCAGGTTCTTAAAGATGAAGGTTATGTTGCTGATTTCAGTGTTAATGAAAATGCAGGCAAACCCCTGTTGAGCATTAGCCTGAAATATTTTGAAGGCAAACCGGTTATCGAACAAATCAACCGCATCAGCCGTCCAGGTCTTCGAGTTTACCGTTCAGCGGATAAAATTCCGCAAGTTATCGGTGGTCTCGGTGTTGCTATCGTGTCTACCTCTAGAGGTGTGATGGCTGATCGTAAAGCGCGTGCACTTGGTCAGGGCGGTGAAGTCCTGTGTGCCGTTAGCTAAGCCTTATTTCCAGGAGATAGAACATGTCACGTATTGCAAATGCGCCAGTTGAAATTCCTGCTGGTGTTGAGGTTGCTCTCAACGGTAGTGAAGTTACGGTTAAAGGTTCGAAAGGAACATTGTCACGTACTTTTCATGCCGATGTAGAAGTGTCGCAGGAAGGTTCTGCACTCAAGACCGTCGCAAAAAACAATTCAAAACAAGCTGTTGCTTTAACTGGTACAGCAAGAGCTCTGATCAGTAACATGGTCGATGGTGTCTCAAAAGGTTTTGAAAAGAAATTAACATTGGTAGGTGTTGGTTACCGTGCTAAGGCACAGGGTGACAAACTCGACCTGACTTTGGGTTTTTCGCATCCTGTTCAATACAGTGTGCCTGCTGGAATTACAGTTGAAACCCCAAGTCAAACTGAAATTGTTGTTACGGGCGCTGACAAACAAGCGGTCGGACAAGTGGCGGCAGATATTCGTGCTTATCGCTCACCAGAACCTTACAAAGGTAAAGGTGTTCGTTATTCAGATGAATATGTTGCTCGTAAAGAAGCTAAGAAAAAATAATTAGGCTGAATCATGGATAAAAAATCGTCAAGATTACGCAGAGCTGCAAGAGCGCGTGCCAAAATCAGAGAATTGGAAGTCTACCGACTCACAATTCACAGAACGCCGCGTCATATCTATGCACAGGTCCTTACTCACGATAGCTCTAAAGTAGTTGCATCAGCATCAACTTTAGATCCGGAAGTGAAAAAAGCACTTGAAGCTACTGGAAATGTAGCTGCAGCCGAATTGGTTGGAAAGACTGTTGCACAACGTGCAGTAAAAGAAGGTATCACACAAGTTGCCTTTGATCGTTCCGGTTTTAGTTATCACGGTCGCGTTAAGGCCCTGGCTGATGCAGCTCGTGAAAACGGCTTGCAGTTCTAGTTATATAAGGTAAGACTCATGGCACAGAATGAACAACGCCAAGCCGCATCAGATGGCTTGATTGAAAAGTTAGTAGGTATTCGCCGCGTCGCTAAAGTAGTGAAGGGTGG
>NZ_JAUSCC010000119.1 GCF_030651745.1 Methylophaga sp. | reverse complement strand
TTACCAAGCGGGTAATCAATTCCGCAAGCTCTTCTGTAAACATGACGGACGGGGCAATGGTTTCTTTCATCTTTGTCGGCCTGAGGTATTTCGCAAAATTACCATTATGACGGGATTTTTATGCCTGCGGTATCCCTAAGGGAAGAATATCAAAGCAGGATGTCAATCGTTCATTTTTCCCCAAGTTTGTTTGGCTTCGTCTAATTTTTGGTCGATAAATTCGGCTAAGGTCCCAGCATCAACAAACCAACGAGACTTTTGTCCCCCAATTCGAACACAAGGGAATGGAAGTTGTTGTTTAGCTGCTTTGTTTTTAGCAGTTTGCACATCAATGTCTAGGAACTTTGGGGCAACCAACTCTAAAGGGATCTGTGCTGTACCAAACTCGGCCAGTAAAGCGAAGTAGGTTGATACTTTCATAGGAGTATTTCTTGAGTTCAACTTTTACAAACACAGCACACATTATGCTCCAGTTCATTATTAATTAACTTCGCACTGCGACAATGGCTACAACGCACTAATTTAAGAACGCCGACATCTAGCCACTTTGAAATTGTCCAAGCATCTGAGAAATCAAGCAGTGGATAAGCGTTTGATACGGATTTGATATACGAACAGTAACGTCGATAACCATTAATCTCACGTCTTGCACAGTGTCGACGATTCTCAAGTCGAAAAAAAACAGCGCAAAGCGTGGCCTCTTTAAATTTTGAAAAACTTTTACTCATAAATTGAGGTGACGTTCTTATCGGACCGCTCGATGGGGAGCGTTGATGCATTTCCACAAACGCCTTGCGAAGAATTGCGGGTGACAAACCAGTTTCCTTGGCTACGATGGATATCCGTGGTTTAAGAGACAGTAGTTCCACTGCTAAGGCGTATCGATTAAGCGTATCCAGGTTCATAGATATCCTCTAAATCGCCAACGATATTCAAAAAGATATCAATCTCAGACGCATCAAGTTCAGCCAATTTTTCTGTAAATTCTGGAGAAAATCGTGGTTCAAAACAGACAATACCGGCATTGGCAATCCGACGAATCAGCTCAATGTCCATATTTGCAAAGAGCTCTGCCATGCTGTTGTTGATACCAAAAATAAGTTGCGCCGTCGAACGATCGCGTCTTGATAACTCCCTTGCCTTGATCAGCAGCTCACAGGTTAAGTCCGATATATCTCCGAATGACCTTGTCTGACGCGCGGCAAGTTTGTCCATATAAGCACTTGTTTGATCACAGGCTGCTTGATAAGAAGAGAGGTGTTCATCTTTGAGATTGATTAATCTCAGCCGATTATCTAGGGCATGACTGCCAAACTCGATGACGAGGGGGAAAATAAAATCCTGAAAAAAAAGTGGCGAGACATTTGCAACGCCGTCAAAGTCAACCAAACATTCATCTTCTGAATTAATCAATTTTTCTGTAATGATTTTGGAAAGCCGGGTGCCTTGATTAGTCAAGATGTCACGCTTGAAAAGTCCTTTTAAACAAATCATAAGTCACCCTTGTTCAAGGGTGTTTCGATGGGTGATTTTTTCTTTCTTTTCGTCCTATGTATCCGTGGCCGTGTGTGTAATTGCTTCCATTTTTGTCGGCCTGTAGAGTCGGAAGTCGCGTCACATAGCGGACAGAACTTGTAGGGGTCTGGAAATTCTCTGATAGCGACATACGTTGAATGACATCGACTGCACGTCATTCCGCAGAGGTATGACATGCTGATCTGCTGGCCTATATGCCAAGCTCTATTGATGTTCAGAATCTTTGGTTTGTCCATTAACGTCTGTTCGTAAAGTGTATAGGCTGCGAGATAAATTTCGCCCTTGCACGCTGTGGTGTTTCTGGAGATTTTTTGAAAAATGTTGAAGTAAATCGATGCGTGCAGGCAGTTTTCGGGTGACTTTGTGATCCAGTCGGGATCGTAGGGCAATAAGCCGGCCTTAGGTCCATGGCCGTGAATTTCTTTATGAAACTGGAGCGCTGATGCCTTGGAGATTTGGCATACCGCTCTGACTATCGAGGGACGGCCTCCTTTTTCTATAATGCCTTTAGCCAGATCTAGTTTCCTTTTTAGCCCCAAAATGTCGCTCTCTTTTGGTGTTAGTCGCAGATGTGATTCCGTCATTTTGCCAAGCTCCCTTTAGGTATGTGTCGTCACCGGCAATAAAGCGGCAAGAATGTTGGGTGGAGTGGTTGATGGTGTCGCAGTGACCGGTAATATCGTAAATACGGCTCTACCGCACTCCGCCAGTTCCTTTAGTCCCTCAAGCGACATACCTGATATTCTCTCGATTTCCACAGCATTCAGATTGAATTTCCAAATGGCATCCATAGGATGATGCCGCGCGCATTCACGAACCACCATCAAAAACTGGAAGTTAATATTTTTTAGGTCGTCGTTAACAAGATTCATGTTCGTTTATCCCGGTAGTTGTCTGATTAAATTTTGAATGAGAGCAAATGAAAGACATAGCTCGAAAGATTGCAAAAACACGAACAAACCTGCGCAACTCTTTATTTGTCTGGCTTGCAGCTCATTCAAAAAACAATCATAGGGATAAAAATAATGTAAGGGCTCAAAAGGGTAAAAAACCATATTTTTTTGAGGTTTTTGAAAAAATTAAAGCGTTAAACCTCAGCCTGCATTTCGAAATCAAAAGAGGCCGAAAAACCGCGTCTTTCACCCCGATGTAAAAGATTTTTTTCTCGTAAGATTTTAGTCACGTCAACCGTGAGGGAAATTTATGAGAAAAGTCGTTGTAAAAAAGGGTGGCAATAATGCGTAGCTTTTTTGGCTCCCACGCTGTCACGGCGTTGCCATCAAAAAAATTCAATCACTAAAAGGATAAAACCATGGCAATACCCTTGATGAAAGGCGGCAACATCAGCCTGAGCAAAACCGATCCATTCCTGAAAAACATCATCGTCGGATTAGGTTGGGATGTTAGAGAAACCGACGGGGAAACCTTCGATCTCGACGCATCCATCTTGATGGTCCAAGCGGACGGAAAAGTGCGATCAGACCGCGATTTCATTTATTACCATCAGAAGGATTCTGCTTGTGGTGCCGTCCATCATACCGGTGACAACAGAACCGGAGCGGGTGATGGTGACGACGAATCCATTCTTGTGTTTCTCGATAAAGTCCCGGCTGAAATCCACAAACTGATTGTTTGTGTGTCTATTTACGAAGCCGACAAAAACAAACAAAATTTCGGTCAAGTCTTTAATGCTTTTATACGACTGGTTAATAAAGAGTCGCAGCAAGAAATCACCCGTTATGACTTGAGCGAAAATGCCTCAACTCAGACCGCGATGATCTTTGGCGAAATTTACCGTTATGAAGGGGAATGGAAATTCAGAGCCATAGGACAAGGTGTTAAAGGCGGCCTTACAGAATTAATCAGAATGCACGGTATCAATGCATGAATTCATTAATACCTTTCAAACTGTTGTTGCTTTTGTTCTCCTGTGCCCTCTGTGGTGCTTTGGGCGGTTATTATGCCGCCGCTTTTTCGCCTATCCCCGCACAAATCGCCGTGGTTGATGTTAAGGCGCTGGTCATGAAAGCCGTCGAAAAAAATGCAACTCAGACGGAAGACGACGCCAAGGCATTAACGGCACGAGTAAAAGCCACTACCGATAAATTGGTTCAACAGGGTGTCGTTGTAATGGATGCCCAATCTGTTATTAACGCACCCGAGGAAGCTTATGTCAGCATTGAATGACCAACAATCTTTAATGCTTGATCGTATTATTAAAAGAAGCAAAGCCTTTGGCCCCATTCTGGTCAAGCACATCAAGTCCCACGCCATTACCTGGGCGCTGTTGGTTTCGCTTTACGGGGTTGTACACGCCAACTACCGGCTGGCTATGAACCAAACGCCAAGTCTTCCTTACACGCTGTTTCTGATTTGTCTCAATGACACAGTGGAAACAGGCGGACTGATTGCGTTTAAGTGGCACAACGGCGATCCCTATCCAGAGGGATATACGTTTACAAAACGACTACTCGCGAGCCCTGGCGATATTGTGACCAAAAAGGGCCGTGACTTTGTTGTGGGCGATCGAACGCTGGTGGGGAAAAATATCGGATTAAGCCTGAAAAAACTGTTCCCAAACGATGAGCTGTGGGAAGGCAAGAACA
This sequence comes from Methylophaga sp., assembly GCF_030651745.1. Next base: position 3,324 of record NZ_JAUSCC010000119.1, on the reverse strand, counting down.
CCCTTCAACTCAATAAATACTTCGTCGCCGGCGACCATGAATACAGCCTTGATTCACGTTACAACCTGCTCGGATTAGTGGATAAAAAAGATGTCATTGGCCGCGCGTACCCGATTTTCTAGTTGTTTCCTTGCAGTATTGATGCTGCACCTGTCGTCCTCAATCGCAAATGCGGGCGAGGACGATTTTTTCATCAAAGAGATCATGAAAGAACAGCAACCCAACATGAATCGTCAGTTACCGGACTGGTTAAAAACCAAACCGGCGGCACTCAGTCCGGTTTTTGAGCAGCTATTGCGCGAAGGAAACAACGGACGCCAAATCAATAAAGAGGGAGTTGTGAATATTGAAAAATCGCAAAGTCCAGGAAAGCCGATACAAGGACGCTGGATATTTGTGTCAATGGGCATGCCCAACCAGGAACTTAAAGCGGCTGCAGAAGAGGCCGCAGCGACAAAATCATTGCTGGTGTTTCGTGGCGTAGAAAAAGGCGGAGACACAGGCACGATCACCCGTAGACTTTACGAGGTGGTTAAAGAGGTTAAGCCGGTACCAGGCGCTGTAATCGACCCCACACTATTCACTCACTTCAATGTTCAAGCGGTTCCCACGATGATTGAAACCAATGCGGATGGTGAAACGCGCACTGCTCGCGGATTACCCGGATACAACTGGATGTCCAAACAGGACGCTGGTGACCTCGGTCAAAAAGGTCCAGTATTCGGCATCGCTGAACCCGACATGATCGAAGAGATGCAACGCCGCATGGCCGAATTTGATTGGGAAAAAGAAAAGAAACATGCGATCGATAATTTCTGGGCGCAGCAAAAGGACTCGGTAGGATTGCCTGTGGCCGAGAAAAACAATGAGCGGCGCATTGATACTTCCATCGTTTCAACGCAGGACATTTTTCACCCCGACGGCAGACTAATCTTTAAAAAGGGGCAGACGATAAATCCGCAGGCCATTATGCCGATGCGTCACGTCTACATCCTGTTTGACGCCACCAACAAAAAACAGGTTGAAATCGCCAAAAAAATCGGCGACGAAATGCTGGCAAAGCAAAAGCCGGTAGTTTACTTATTTTCCAAGATGGATACCGAGAAGGGGTGGGAGCATTATAACCAGACGACAGAGTTGATGAACGCCCCCATTTACAAGCTCAACAAAACCATCATTGAACGATTCCAGATTCAGGCGCTGCCTTCGGTTGTTGAAGGACTAGGCGATACTATCCTGGTCAGGGAAATTGACGCCAGGGTGCTGAACTGATGCGAATTATTTTTACCCTTCATGTTTGTCTCGCATGCCTGGTTTTTCAAACGGCACCATTAGGGCAAGACGTCACCACAACTGAAACGACGCAAGCTATCGATGCCACCAAACTATTGTGCCCTGATGCCGACTTTTGGGGAAAGAAAATGCTGACTGACGTCTGTTGGTCCTGTTTGTTCCCCGTCCGTTTGCTCGGCATGACAATTTTCGACGAGGATAACGATATACCCGATGGAGCGACTGAAAAGTCATTTTGTACCTGTAGTGGTGACGAAGGGCTTCCTATGCTCGGTATCACGGGAGGCGCCTGGCTGCCGGCGAGATTGATTGAGGTTGTTAGAAAACCTTATTGCTCACCGATACTGGGCGGTACCTCATTCAACAGTGGTGTCAGGCTTTGGGGCGGGCATAAAGAAGTTGAGGGTGATGGCTCTGACAAGACCTATTACAACTATCACTATTGGGCGTTTCCTCTCTACGCCATCTTGCAGCTATTCGTTCAAAACAACTGCAATGCCGGAGGACTTCGCAATCTGGACATGATGTACATGTCCGAATTGGATCCGACCTGGAATGTCGATGAGCTTGCGTTCTTCATGAATCCGGAAGCGGTTGTATTTGCCAATCCTCTGGCTGTTGCCGCCTGCATGGTTGATTGCGCCACCACGACAGCATCAATGCCTATGACATCACTGTTTTGGTGTGCCGGTTGCTGGGGCAATCTGTATCCCTTTACCGGAAATATTGCTTCAGACGCATCGGCACCCCGTGATACCAGTCTTTTAACAGCGCGAGTTCTGGCATCACTTCATCGCAAGGCCTTGGCGCACAAAACTTACGGCGATGACGCCCTCTGCTCGGGTCAGATATACCCCATGATCCCGAAACAGCAGTACAAGCTTAGCACTCTGTTTCCGTTGGCAGAAGCCGACTCGGAACATTTTGAAAGCACAGATGCCAGTGGTGTTATACACAGTAAAATTCTGGATAACTGTTGCCACTGGATAGGCGAGTCAACTTTCAAATGGGGTGAGCATCGCACCATCCCAGGCACGGGCGAAGACTATGTCTACTTGATCTGGCGTTACACAGAATGCTGTCTTACTGGTGATAACGATCATTAAAGAAATTTGAGTCCAATAATGCGATTTATTACCAAACCCATTGCTTCGGCGCTGATTGTTTGTCTTGTTCATAACCCAATAGCCGGTTTTTATTTATGGACCGGGTTGTTATTTTTTAAGCCATTCCCTGCATTTGCGGACGCCTTTTTGGATCAAGCTGCCGAAGGCCAAGCCTTCGGTACCGATTTAATGACGGGCTATAGTATTCCCAACATGAACAGCGCGACTGGAGAGATGACACTCACGAACGGCGCGGTTACCGGCCAAAAAGTGCAGCAAAACGAGCTGTTCCAGGAAATACAGCCAGGATCAATGGATGGCATTTCAGCATCCTATGGTGACGCCGCCACATTTGGCACCCATGTAAATAACGATCTCGGCTCACTCACGACAGGAACATCGACACATGCGTTTGCCTATCAAACCCTGATGGGTGCCAATACATCGATGCCGAATATAGTCAACGATCCTATATGGAAAACATCGGACGACATATTCAGCCTGAAATCGCCATTAATCAATGACCTGTTTAATGGTTGCGAAAAGAAAACCAGTTTTTCCGAGACATCGTGCCCAATCCACATGGAGGATCTGAAGACCTGCAAGAAAACGCTGAAGACAGAGAAATGCAGCGTCACAAGATCCGTGTTATATAGGCCTGTTATGAGTTTTGCAGGCGGGGATGGAAATGTTACCAGCTGCGGTATAGGCTGTGCCTATATAAACGTAGGTACCATTGGGAACAACTACTGGTCAGGGTCGTGTGCTCACTATAACTGGAGTGCTAGTGTTTAATTGCAGAAATAATATATTATATCAGCTATACTAGGCATTATGCCTAGAAAAGCGATAGAAATAACACTGACCACCGAACAAAAACAACAGCTTGAAAAAATAGTCCGCAGTCATAGTGCCGAGCGTCGAC
>NZ_JAUSCC010000118.1 GCF_030651745.1 Methylophaga sp. | reverse complement strand
GGCATCGCCACGGCGGAGGGCGGACGTTTTCACATGCACAAGGGGCCAGGGCTGGTGCGCGACGTGTTCCGCACCCGCAACATGCGCAGTCTGGCCGGCAACTGGGGTATCGGCCACTGCCGCTACCCGACGGCGGGCTCGGCCTACAACTCCGCCGAGGCGCAACCGTTCTACGTCAATTCGCCGTTTGGCCTGATGCTGGCGCACAACGGCAACCTGACCAATGCCGAAATGCTGAAGCGCGACATGTTCCTGCAAGACCTGCGGCACATGAACACCAACTCGGATTCCGAGGTGTTGTTGAACGTGCTAGCGCACGAGCTGCAGGTGGCCTCGACGAAATACCAGGTCGATGCCGAGACCATCTTCAAGGCGGTGGCCGGCGTGCATCGGCGCGTCAAGGGTGCCTATGCCGTGGTGGCGATGATCGCCGGCTACGGCCTGCTGGCTTTCCGCGATCCGTACGGCATCCGTCCACTGGTGATCGGACGCAACGAAACCTCGCTGGGCATGGAGTATCTCGTTGCCTCGGAAAGCGTGGCGATCGATACGCTCGGCTTCCAGTTCCTGCGCGACGTCGAACCAGGACAGGCTTGGCTAATAATGGGGCAGCATTATTTCCTTTTACGCTGCCGCCGTAAAGTATTCTGAGTGATGCAGCAATTTTCGCATCGTGTTTTGCGACCCGTTGACGCATAAAGGAATGTACATCCTGTGCCCATTCCGGGCTGGCTGTCTTGCCTGTGCCTATGGCCCAAACCGGTTCATAGGCCAATACCGCTTTTGACAGCATTTCAACACCTTGCTGCGCAATCAGAATATCCATCAACCGCGCCACCATCTCTTCGGTGCGTCCCATTGAATGTTCTTCCGGACTTTCACCAATACAGATAATAGGAGTGATGCCATGACGAACGGTGATCTCAGATTTCTCCGCGATAATATGATCTAGAAAAACTTGATCAAGGTTCAATTCGGCATAAAGACAACGGCGTTCAGAATGACCTATCAAGACATACTGACAGCCAAAATCACGCAACATGGTGGCCGAGATTTCACCGGTATACGCCCCAGAATCAAATTGTGAAACATTTTGGGTACCCCAGAACAATCCGGTGTCAGTTAAAGCCGATTGAACCTGTTGTACATAAAGTGCGGGTGGAAATAAGGCAACATCAACCGAAGCAAAGGAGTCTCTTTGCGCCAGTATCGCATCAAGCAACAGTTTGTTGCTTGCGCTAGAGCCGTTCATTTTCCAGTTACCAGCGACCAGCGGTTTGCGCACAGACACCTACTCTTATATAAGAATGAATCATAAAGGTTACCGACTGACAGTAGATAAAGCAATGTCATCGCGGCTTATATTGTTACCGAAAAGCATGACCGAATTAATTCTGCAAAATTGTCTCAATCTGTTCTGCCAGTGTTTTGGCTAAGTGGTTGGTACGAGTTGCATCATGGCCTTCTACCATCACTCGAATAACCGGCTCAGTGCCTGAAGCTCTCAGCAACACCCGACCTTCATTTCCCAACTGTTTCTCAATGTCTTCTACCGCCGCTTGGATTTCCGGATAATCCTCTAAATTGACCAGCTTATTGAGACGCACATTGATAAGTCGCTGCGGATATTTAATCACTGCCGAACGCAGCTCATGCAAACTGCTGCCGGTTTGCTGAATTTCAGCCAATACCTGCAATGCCGCCACAATGCCATCACCGGTACTGGTTTTATCCAGACAGATAATATGCCCGGACGCTTCACCGCCAATCAAACCATCTACCTGCTGTAATTTTTCCATCACATACCTGTCGCCGACATTGGCTCGATGTAAGGTGATGTCATGTTTTTCAAGAGCATGCTGCAAACCGAGGTTGGACATTAAGGTACCAACAACATGTCCTTTGCAAAGCCCAGCACGCTGTCTGCCCCGGGCAATGATATACAAGATATCATCGCCATCGACCAGCTCACCTTGATGGTCAACCATAATCAAACGATCGCCATCACCATCAAGTGCAATGCCTAAATCGGCTTTGTGTTCCAGCACGCTGGCTTGTAATAAACGTGGCTCTGTAGAACCGCAGTTTTGATTGATATTCAGACCATCCGGCTCTGCGCCCATCAAAATAACTTCAGCGCCCAATTCACGGAACACATTCGGTGCAATGTGATAGGTCGCACCATGAGCGCAATCAACCACCATTTTCAAATTGGATAAGTTCACACCGGTAGAGATGGTACTTTTACAAAACTCGATATAGCGACCTGCCGCATCGGATATACGATGTGCCTTGCCTAAATGAGCAGAATCTACCGTCTTGATGGGTTGATCCAGCATTGCCTCAATTGCCAGCTCGACTGAGTCCGGTAATTTGGTGCCTTGGTCAGAGAAGAATTTAATACCGTTATCGTGGTAAGGATTGTGCGAAGCACTGATCACAATGCCAGCCTGAGCGTGAAATGTACGGGTTAAATAGGCAACTGCCGGGGTAGGCATCGGGCCCATCAAATAAACATCAACACCAGCGGCTGAAAGGCCAGCCTGTAAAGCTGATTCAAACATATAACCAGAAATACGGGTGTCTTTACCGATCAGCACTTTACTATTGCGTTCTTTGGCCAGAACACGACCGACTGCCCAGCCGAGTTTTAATACAAAATCCGGGGTTATAGCCCCATCACCTACCCGGCCTCGAATGCCATCCGTACCAAAATAACGTCTTTTTTGTTCAATCAAAATCACTAACCTGCATTACATGTTCACACAGTCGAATCACCTGTACGGTTTCTCGTACATCATGGCTGCGGATAATTTTTGCGCCTTGCCAAAACGCTATTGACGCTAACGCCAAACTTCCGGCTAATCGTTCTTCAACCGACACATTCAAAGTGGCACCGATAATGGATTTACGTGACACGCCGACCAACACTGGCAAATCCGAATCAGTAAAAACCGCTAAATGTTTCATTAATCGTAAATTATGCCGGGCCGTTTTGCCAAAACCAAATCCCGGATCCAGAATAATTTTTGAACGTGAAATACCCGCCGCTTCACAGGCGGCAACACGCTCGTTCAAGAAATTATTTACTTCGCTGACAACATCAGCGTATTGAGGCTGTTGTTGCATAGTTTGCGGTGTGCCCTGCATATGCATCAGGCAAACAGGTACATTTAGTTCAACAGCAGCCTGTAATGCTCCTTCACCACGCAAAGCATTCACATCATTTATCATACTGGCGCCAGCTGCTACGGCGGCCCGCATAACATCGGCTTTCATGGTGTCAATAGAAATAACAACATCAAGTTCAGCACGAATAGCTTGTATTGCCGGCACCACTCGACGGATTTCTTCATCAACACCAACCGGTTCAGAACCTGGGCGTGTCGATTCGCCACCGATATCAATAATAGTCGCACCATCAGCAACCAGTTTTCGGGCTTGTTCAAGGGCTTTATCGGCTGAAAAAAAACGCCCGCCATCCGAAAAGGAGTCGGGCGTTACATTGACGATGCCCATGACGTGTGGGACGGACAAATCCAGAGATTTGCCCGCAAAGTCCATCATCATGATTTAACTATCTCAATTTAATTGATCTGCTGGTTTACCAGTAGGTTCGGGACCTTTTTCATCAGGTTTAGCTGCTGGAGGCGGTGTAGATGATTTATCATCCCAACCTTTTGGAGCACCTGGTTCACGGCCTTCCATAATGGCATCAATCTGTTCACTATCGATAGTTTCGTAAGTGATCAACAGTTTCGCCATGGTATGCAGTTTGTCGAGATTTTCCGTCAGGATATTTTTCGCCCGATCATAGTTACGGGTAATCAATGCACGGACATCTTCATCAATCTGCTTGGCAGTTAAATCTGACACGGCTTTATGTTGCGTCACGCTTCGGCCAAGGAATACTTCGCCTTCATCTTCACCATAAGATAATGGTCCCATGTTGTCGGATAGACCCCATTTAGTAACCATGTTGTGAGCAAGTTCAGTAGCGCGCTGAATATCATTCGACGCACCAGTAGTAACTGCTTCAGCACCAAAGATCATCTCTTCTGCCAAACGACCACCGTACAAACTGGAGATCTGACTTTCCAATTGCTGTTTGGTGTAGCTGTATCGATCTTCCGTTGGCAGGAACATGGTGACACCTAAAGCACGCCCCCGTGGAATGATACTGACTTTATAAACAGGATCATGACCCGGCACACTACGACCGACAATAGCGTGTCCAGCCTCATGGTAAGCGGTGAGTTCTTTCTCTTTATCACTCATAACCATAGATCGACGTTCAGCGCCCATCATGATTTTATCTTTTGCCAGTTCCAAATCATTCATGGAAACCAGTCGTTTATTGGTGCGTGCGGCAAATAAAGCGGCCTCATTCACCAGATTGGCTAAATCAGCACCAGAGAAGCCTGGGGTTCCGCGTGCGATAACACTTGGATTCACATCTTCATCAGCGGGTACTTTACCCAAATGGACTTTGAGGATCTGTTCACGGCCACGAATATCCGGCAATGGCACAACAACCTGTCTGTCAAAACGACCCGGACGTAATAATGCTGGATCAAGAACATCAGGACGGTTGGTTGCAGCGATGATGATGACGCCTTCATTACCTTCAAAACCATCCATCTCAACCAGTAACTGGTTTAAGGTTTGTTCACGTTCATCATTACCACCACCTAAACCGGCACCACGGTGACGACCGACCGCATCGATCTCATCGATAAAGATAATGCAGGGTGAGTGTTTTTTGGCTTGTTCAAACATGTCACGAACGCGTGAGGCACCAACACCAACAAACATTTCGACGAAATCTGAACCTGAAATAGTAAAGAACGGTACTTTGGCTTCACCGGCAATGGCTTTAGCCAGCAAGGTTTTACCGGTACCTGGTGAACCCACCATCAAAATACCGCGTGGAATACGTCCGCCCAACTTCTGGAATTTGCCCGGATCACGAAGGAAGTCGACTAATTCATGTACTTCTTCTTTAGCTTCTTCAACACCGGCAACATCTTTGAAGGTTACCTTAACCTGATCTTCATTAAGCATGCGGGCTTTGCTTTTGCCAAACGACATGGGGTTTTTGCCACCACCGCCTTGCATCTGACGCATGAAGAAAATCCACACACCAATAAGCAATAACATTGGGAACCATGAAATAAAGATTTGCATCAGCAAGCCGGTTTTTTCCACTGGCTCTGCTTTGATGGCAACGCCGTTATCCAGCAAATCACCAATCAAGCCTGGGTCATAATCCGGGCTGAAAGTAGTAAATTGACTACCGTCTGTTAATTTACCGGTAATAGTTCGCCCTTGAATATCAACGCTGGAAACAGCACCGTTTTTCACGTTACTGATAAAGGTCGAGTAATCCATTTCGCTTTGGCTGCTTTGTTGCGGACCAAAATTGTTAAATACCGACATCAATACCATCGCGATGACGACCCATAAAACAATGTTTTTCATCATGTCACTCAATGTTGTTACCCCTAGTAACGTTAGTTTGTTTTGCTGTCATTTCAGTCCGCGACCTAGTAAATAAACTTCACGGCTACGTGCACGTGAAGCATCCGGTTTGCGGGTTATCACTTTGTTAAAATGACTCCGCATGGACTTCAAAAAATCATCAAAGCCTTCACCTTGAAAAACTTTGACCAGAAAATCACCCTGTTTACTTAAGTTATTAATTGCAAAATCCAAGGCCAACTCAACCAGATGCATACTGCCAGGCTGATCAATTGCATCTACACCTGTCATATTGGGGGCCATATCCGATAATACAAGGTCTATCGATTGTCCGGCCAATACTTCGTTCAATTGTTCCAGAACATGATCTTCGCGAAAATCACCTTCTATGAAATAAACTCCGGTCAGTGGTGTCATTGGCAAAATATCCAATGCAATGACTTTACCGTTGTCCCCGACACGATGCAAAGCATAATCTGACCAGCCGCCTGGTGCCGCCCCCAGATCGACAACCGACATTCCTTTACGAATTAATTTATCTTTCTGATCGATTTCTTCCAGCTTGAACGTGGCCCGCGAACGATAACCTTTCTGTTGAGCCTTTTTGACATAAGGATCATCAAAATGTTCTCTAAGCCAATTGTTACTGGATTTACTTCGTGCCATATCAGGCCTGCCGTGCAGTATGTTGTTTATCAGAACTCAATACCAGCAACAAACCGGCAATACTCAACATAAGATACAAGTTCTGACTCAGCATATGCAGACGTTCAAAACTCTGGGCAAGTTCTGTATTCATACGCCAATTATCGATAGTTTTGATACTGGCCATTTCGGGCTGAACATACATGCTGAATATCAAAGTAATCACTAGCATGGCAATCAATACCCAGAAACGCCAGGAATGTATCGCCCGGCCCCGCTGGATACTCAGTTTACCTAATAAAATTAATGTGCCACTGATTAAGCCAATTACATTGACAGCAAAAAACAGTTTAGCGGCATATTCAGCAGCTACCAGTGTTTCAAGGCTGACAAAAGCCAGAGGAACTGCCAGATAACCAATAGACCATAACGCTCCTACCCACAATGTCAGTAACAGGCGTTCGCCAATGGTTTCAGAAAGAGTCAACATTTAGCCCAGATAATGAATGCCGGTAATTTCATATTCAATCGCACCACCCGGAGCCTGCACCGTCGCGATGTCATCGACTTCTTTACCAATCAACGCACGGGCAATCGGTGATGAAATAGAAATACGGTTCAATTTAATATCCGACTCATAATCGCCAACAATCTGATAACGTACTTTATCGTCAGTATCGATATTCAACAAATCGACCGTCACACCAAACACAACACGGCCGTCTTTTGGCAGTGCTGTTGGATCAATTACCTGACAATCTGCCAGTGTTGATTCCAGTTCCTGAATACGCCCTTCTGTGAAGCTTTGCTGCTCACGTGCTGCATGATATTCAGCATTTTCTTTTAAATCACCATGAGCGCGTGCTTCAGAAATCGCATTCACGATAGCTGGACGCCTGACGGTTTTCAGTTCGTGTAATTCATCTTTCAGTGCCTGAGCACCACGTGCGGTAATAGGAACGGCCATTAAATCAATTCTCCATGTAATGACTGCAAACGATTCACCGATACACTGTCTTCACAGTTCAAGGCCAGAATCGTAGCGCGGGCGGCAGCTAGGGTTGTGGTGTAATTCACCTGATGTTGCAAGGCTGCACGGCGGATCTCTCTCGAATCTGCCACCGCTTGACGACCTTCTGTCGTATTTACAATCAAAGCAATTTCATCGTTTTTAATCATATCCACAATATGCGGCTGACCTTCTGCTACCTTTTTCACCCGTTCACATGGCACATCAGCATCAATAAGTGTTTGTTGCGTACCACGGGTGGCCAACAGGGAGAAACCCAAGCCTAACAAATCTTTGGCAATACTGATAACCAATTGCTTGTCGGCATCACGCACCGAAATAAAGGCTTTACCTCCCACCGGCAGACTGACAGAAGCCGCCAGCTGTGATTTGGCAAATGCTTCACCAAAAGTACGGCCAACACCCATAACTTCACCGGTGGATTTCATTTCTGGTCCCAGAATCGGATCCACACCCTGGAATTTGATGAATGGGAATACCGCTTCTTTAACCGAATAATAAGATGGTATCACTTCTTTGGTGACGCCCTGCTCTGCCAGGCTCATGCCGGCCATACAACGGGCGGCAACTTTTGCCAAAGGCACACCGATAGATTTAGAAACATACGGCACGGTACGTGAAGCACGTGGATTGACTTCCAGAATGAAAATGCGATCACCCTGAATGGCAAATTGGGTATTCATTAAGCCAACCACACCAAGCTCAAGCGCCATTTGTTTTACCTGAACCCGTAACTGGTCCATGATTTCCTGGCTTAGGCTGTAAGGCGGTAACGCACAGGCTGAGTCACCAGAATGTACACCGGCTTGTTCAATATGTTCCATGATGCCGCCGATAAGGACTTCCTTACCGTCACAAATTGCATCCACATCGACTTCAATCGCATCATCCAGAAAACGATCCAGCAATACCGGAGAATCATTGGAAACCGACACGGCAGTCAGCATATAACGTTGTAATTCTTCTTCGTTATAAACGATTTCCATTGCACGGCCACCTAAAACATAAGACGGACGAACGACCAATGGATAACCGATTTCGGCAGCCAGTGATACTGCTGTATCAACCGAATGCGCCAAACGATTAGGTGGTTGTAACAAGCCGAGTTTTTCAACCATTTGCTGGAAGCGTTCACGATCTTCGGCATGGTCAATCGCATCTGGTGAGGTACCAATAATTGGCACACCGGCTGCTTCCAAGGCGCGGGCCAGTTTAAGTGGTGTCTGACCACCAAATTGCACGATCACACCTTTAGGTTTTTCCAGCGCAACAATTTCCAGTACATCTTCCAGTGTCAGCGATTCAAAATACAAACGATCTGATGTGTCGTAATCAGTGGATACAGTTTCCGGATTACAGTTGACCATAATGGTTTCATAACCATCCTCGCGCAGTGCCAATGCAGCATGTACACAGCAATAATCAAACTCGATGCCTTGACCAATGCGGTTTGGGCCACCACCCAAAATCATGATCTTTTCACGATCGGTCGGATTGGCTTCGCACTCTTCATCATAGGTTGAGTACATATAAGCCGTAGAGGTTGAAAACTCTGCCGCGCAGGTATCGACACGTTTATAAACCGGACGCACTCCCAGCGTATGACGATGGCTGCGGAATTGTTTTTCGGTTTTATGTAACAGTTTGGCCAGACGCGAATCAGCAAAACCTTTACGTTTCAACGCACGCATTTCCGCTTCATCGATATCGTTCAATGAACGCTCTTTAAGCTGGTTTTCAATTTCAACCAATTCCTGAATCTGAATCAGGAACCATGGATCGATATGCGTCAGTTGCTGAATTTCCTCAAAGCTCATGCCAAATCTAAAGGCATCACCGACATACCAAAGACGGTCTGAGCCTGGCAGATTCAATTCACGACGTAATACTTCAGCAGTATTTTCTGCTTTCAGATCCAGAATTTCGTTGAATCCATCACGGTCAATTTCCAGTCCGCGCAACGCTTTTTGCAACGATTCCTGGAAGTTACGACCAATGGCCATGACTTCACCAACAGACTTCATCTGAGTACTCAGACGATTATCGGCCAACGGGAATTTTTCAAAGGTAAAGCGTGGGATTTTAGTGACGACATAATCGATAGTCGGCTCAAACGAGGTCGGCGTGGCATTACCGGTAATTTCGTTCTGTAATTCATCAAGCGTATAACCAACCGCCAATTTCGCTGCGACTTTCGCAATCGGAAAGCCAGTTGCTTTGGAAGCTAATGCAGACGAACGTGACACCCGCGGATTCATTTCGATAATGATTAAACGACCAGTCTCAGGATTGACCGCAAACTGTACGTTTGAACCACCTGTTTCTACACCAATCTCACGTAATACCGCCAACGAGGCGTTTCGCATGATTTGATATTCTTTGTCGGTCAGTGTTTGGGCCGGTGCAACAGTGATTGAGTCACCGGTATGCACGCCCATTGCATCAAAGTTTTCAATCGAACAGATAATGATGGCGTTGTCTTTTTTGTCACGCACCACTTCCATTTCGTATTCTTTCCAACCGATGATCGACTCTTCAATCAGCAACTCGGATGTCGGGCTGAGGTATAAACCGCGCTGGCAGATATCAACAAAGTCTTCACGGTTATAAGCGATACCACCACCACTGCCGCCCATGGTAAATGATGGGCGGATGATGACTGGAAAGCCAAATTTCTGCTGGACTTCCAAGGCTTCTTCAAGCGAGTGAGCGATATCCGACTGTGGCATATCCAGACCGATTTTGCGCATTGCGGCACGGAACAAGTCACGGTCTTCAGCTTTGTTAATGGCTTCACTGTCAGCGCCAATCATCTCAACGCCGTATTTCTTCAATACACCGTGCTTTTCCAGTGCCAGTGCACAGTTCAGGGCAGTTTGTCCGCCCATAGTCGGTAAAATCGCATCAGGACGTTCGGCTTCAATTACCTTGCTGACCGCTTCCCAGGTAACGGGTTCGATATAGGTTGCATCGGCCATATTGGGGTCGGTCATGATGGTCGCTGGATTGGAGTTCACCAGAATGACGCGATAACCTTCTTCCCGCAGAGCTTTACAAGCCTGTGCGCCAGAATAATCAAATTCGCAGGCCTGACCGATAACAATCGGACCAGCACCCAGAATCAGAATGCTTTGAATATCAGTACGTTTAGCCATTGTGTGTTATTTACCTGTCGCTTGTTCGAGTAGGTCGATAAAGTGATCG
>NZ_JAUSCC010000109.1 GCF_030651745.1 Methylophaga sp. | reverse complement strand
GAGAACAATTATGAAAATGTTGGAAATCAAAAATCTACACGCAAAAATTGATGGCAAAGAAATTTTGCGTGGTATCAATTTAACGGTCAATGCGGGCGAAGTGCATGCCATTATGGGGCCAAACGGTGCCGGTAAAAGCACATTATCTAATGTATTAACCGGCCGTGAAGGCTACGAAATCACCAAGGGTGAAGTCATCTATAAAGGTGAAAACCTGCTTGAGCTGGAACCTGAAGAACGGGCCAGACGCGGTGTGTTTCTGGCGTTCCAATACCCGGTGGAAATCCCCGGTGTCAGCAATATCTATCTGCTTAAAGCAGCATTAAATGCCGTGCGTAAGCATCAAGGTCTTGAAGAATTGGATGCGATTGATTTCCTGACTTTGGTTCGTAGCAAAATGCAGCTGGTCAAAATGGATGAGCAATTCTTGCACCGCAGTGTGAATGAAGGTTTCTCTGGCGGTGAGAAAAAACGTAATGAAATCCTGCAGATGGCTTTGCTGGAACCTGAGCTGGCGATTCTGGATGAAACCGATTCAGGCCTGGATATCGATGCCTTGCGTACAGTTTCGGAAGGTGTGAATGCGTTACGTAATTCAGATCGTTCTATCATTATGATCACTCATTACCAACGCTTACTGGATTACATTGTGCCGGATTATGTTCATGTGTTGTCCGAAGGACGCATAGTGAAGTCTGGTGATAAGGAATTGGCTAAGGAACTGGAAAAATCCGGTTACAGCTGGGTACATGATGCTCCAGAGCCAGAAGGGCAGCCTGCATGAAAGTATTAACTGACATCCATACCGATTTTGCTGCAGTAGCAACTAGCCGTGATGTCATGGCGGCCGACAATAGTCGCTGGCACACTTTGCGTCAGCAAGCCAAAGCTCAGTTTGAGCGTAATGGTTTGCCCGGCAGAAAAGAAGAAGATTGGAAATACACCAGTCTTTGGTCTTTAGGACAGGAACAATTTAAGCATCAGGTGAGCCAGCCAGGCATTGCTGACATTCATGAGTTGAAGTTGGTTGAAGATGCCTATCGCCTGGTGATTATCGATGGTCGTGTGGATTTGACTGCCTCATCACTTGATAAGCTGCCTGAAGGTTTAACCGTGAGTCCGTTATCGCAGTCAATTGAGCGGGCCAGTGAGTTTCTGAATCAACAAATCAGTATTGAAAAGCCGGGTTTTAATGCTTTAAACACGATGCTGATGAATGAAGGCATCTTTATTGAAGTTGCGGCGAATACTCAGATAGTTAAACCTATCGAACTTATCGTGGTAAATACTGGCCGTACTGAGCACTACGCAATGCATTTGCGTAATTTGATCGTGCTTAATGAAAGCAGCCAGGCAACGTTTATTGAAACCTATGCAGGTAACGATAAGGCAAATGGTTTAACCGAAGTCGTTACCGAAGTAAATCTGGCTGAGAACGCTGAATTATTTCACTACAAATTACAGCGTGAAGCGCTGAATCATTATCATATTGCAACGCTTGCCGCTAAACAGGCTGCCAACAGCAAATGGCATAACAACAATATTTCTCTTGGTGGCAAACTCGCCAGAAATGATATTCATAGCCAGTTGCTGGGAGAGCAATCCCATGTGACGCTGAATGGTTTGTATCTGGTGACTGGTGAGCAACATGTTGATAATCACACGCGGATTGATCATGCCGTGCCTAATACCACCAGTGACGAAATGTATAAAGGCGTTCTAGATCAGCAAAGCCATGCAGTATTTAACGGTAAAGTGATTGTGCACAAAGATGCACAGAAAACCGATGCCAACCAAAGCAATCGCAATTTGCTGTTATCACGTGGCTGCGAAATTGACACCAAACCGGAGATGGAAATCTACGCTGATGATGTCAAATGCGGACATGGCAGTGCAGTCGGTCAAATCAACGAAGATCAATTATTTTTCCTGCGTGCCCGTGGCCTGGATGAAATCAGCGCGCGCAGTCTGCTGACGTTTGCTTTTGCAGTTGATGTGATTGAACGTATATCGAATCAGGAGCTGAAAAAATCAATTACTGCGGTGATTGAAAAACGCTTACCGAAAGGTGGTACACATGAGTAATTTGAACATTAATGCTATTCGTGCGGATTTTCCAATCTTGCATCAAGAGATTAATGGTTATCCATTGGTGTATCTGGATAATGCAGCGACCAGCCAGAAGCCGCGTCAGGTGATTGATGCGGTCAGTCATTATTATCTGCACGACAATGCCAATATTCACCGCGGTGTGCACAAGCTGAGCCAGCGTTCTACGGATATGTATGAAGCGGCCAGAGGTAAAGTCCGTCAATTTCTGAATGCCAATTCGGATAAAGAAATCATCTTTACCCGTGGTGCTACTGAAGCGATTAACCTGGTAGCGCAAAGTTTTGTTAGACCAAAGTTGCAAGCTGGCGATGAAATATTGATCAGCCATCTGGAACATCACGCCAATATCGTGCCGTGGCAAATATTATGTGAACAGACTGGTGCCAAGCTGAAAGTGATCCCGATGACCCAAAGTGGGGAGCTGGATTTAACAGACTTTGATGCGATGCTCACACCACGCACCAGGATTCTCGCAATCGGTCAGGTTTCCAATGCTCTGGGTACCATCAATCCAGTCAAAGCCATGACAGCAAAAGCCCATGCGAAAAATATCCCGGTATTAATTGATGGGGCGCAGGCCGTACCGCATATGGTTGTTGATGTTAAAGATCTGGATTGCGATTTTTATGTATTTTCCGGTCACAAGATGTTTGCTCCTACCGGCATTGGTGCACTTTATGGACGTGAAGAGCTATTGAATGCCATGCCACCCTACCAGGGGGGGGGGGATATGATACTATCGGTAAGTTTTGAAAAAACCATCTACAACGAACTGCCGGCCAAGTTTGAAGCGGGTACACCGCATATTGCAGGTGTTATCGGCCTCGGTGCAGCCATAGATTATATGTGGCAGGTCGGCATCGATAATATTGCGACTCAGGAACATCATTTACTTGAGATCGCCACACGCAAAATTGAAGCGCTGTCCGGTGTTAACATCATTGGTACTGCCCCTGAAAAAGCTGCAGTCATCTCCTTTATGATTGAAGGCGTGCACCCGCATGATGTCGGCACCATTTTTGATCAACAAGGCGTGGCTATCCGTACTGGACATCACTGTGCCCAACCGGTAATGGAGTTTTACGATATTCCGGCAACTGCTCGTGCATCATTTGCGTTTTATAACTCGGAAGAAGAGATTGACGCATTGATTAACGCGATACAAAAAACACAGGAGCTTTTTGCCTGATGAGTGATTTAAGAGAGCTATACCAGCAAGTGATCATGGATCACAACAAACGCCCCAGAAACTTTCGCGAGATTGATCATGCCAATCATCTGGCGCATGGCAATAATCCGTTATGTGGCGACAAGCTGGTGGTTTACGTCAAGCTCGAAGGCGATGTAATCGAAGATGTCAGTTTCAAAGGCAGTGGCTGTGCGATATCAATGGCTTCTGCATCACTGATGACCGAAGCATTAAAAGGCAAAACGATCGATGAAGCTCAGGCGATTTATGAACAAGTTCATAAATCGATGACCGGTGAGGAGACTGACCGTAACTTGTTAGGCAAACTGGAAGTTTTAAGTGGTGTCAAAGAGTTTCCGGCACGGGTAAAATGCGCGACTTTATCTTGGCATACCGTGCATGCAGCGATAGACAGCGATCACGATATTTCGATTAGCACTGAGTAATTTTATGAATGATAATCAGGTACAACCTTTTACCGAAGCAGATTTGAAAGAAGATGTAATTGAGATGCTTAAAACCATCTTCGATCCGGAAATCCCAGTCAATATCTATGAACTGGGATTGATTTATGACATCGATATCAGTGCTTCCGGAAATGTGGTTATCAAAATGACCTTAACTGCACCGGGATGCCCTGTGGCACAAACATTCCCCGGTGATGTGGAAAACAAAATCAGTAGCATTGATGGGGTTAATAAAGTGCATGTTGAATTGGTCTGGGATCCACCTTGGACCCGCGATCAAATGAGCGAAGCAGCCCAACTGCAACTAGGCATGTTCTAGCCTCATTTCAAACTGCTGGATAACACCAAATCAAAGCAAAAAAAAACCGTGGATAGGTCTATCCACGGTTAATCAGATCGCATGACCAATCTGAAGAGGTAACAAACTTTAAGGCTACAGTAAGCAACTAGTTCAGGGTTGAGCCCCGAGAAAATTTCATTAGCAAGCTGTTGAAGCCAATCATAGACATCTGTTGCTATGCCGCATATAGGAGGAATTCCTTTTTATTTCCCTTGCGTGATATCTACTACTGTGCTTAATGGATGAGCCTATCAAGTTATATTTATCTACAATAAAAACAATTAAGCTTTAATCGTTAAATTAATTTAAAAACAATTGGTTAAGTTGGTTTTTCTGCAAGCTTACAATGGCTTTTAAAAAATAAGGAATTTCTCCTATATGGGATATTTTCCTCTTTGCCTACTATCCATGAACCACAGTCAAACTGAACTGGATGAGATGACAAACAATTTACCATTAACTTCTGCCAAACTTATGAAATTCAAATTGATGGAGCTGATTGACGATGTATTATTACACGACGGTTTCAGTGATATCCGGATAGAGGTTAAGATTCTTAAACGAGGCCAGAAAGAAGTGATTTTGCACTGCGGTAAGCAATATCGATTTGTTATTGATATGCAAGAAGTGAATGAAATCAACACCTCACAACGGTCCGTAGGTTGAATTAAACATCTCAACAATGAAGCTTATTTCAACGCCTGATTAAAAGCGTAAGATTTGTACCCATCGCTTTGGATTATTATCAGAACTTATCATGATGCAGCCGATTTACTTTAAAGAGGGTGGTTGAGTGAGTCAGAAAGATCCGGCGAGCATATAAATCTATTATGTATTTTGAATATCAGATCAAGTTTGAACTTCCTGTATACGGTAGCGTATTTTGACTAGCCAAACGGGTAGTTTTCATCCACATGCCAAGTAATTTCGAGACTACTTCATGAGCTTAAGAGGCCTGATTAACAGCCGAATATTACTTTCGGTAATCATCATCAGCATATTTGGCAGCATATTAACGATTTGGCAGGCGCGCCAATCTGTTGAGCGCGAAGTAAGCTCTTCTTTCAACCTGGCATTACAGATGATTGATTTAGGCTTCAGTCATTTATCACGAACAACCATGAGCGAATATGAGTGGTTGAGGCAAATCAGTGCTATTCAGCAAACACGGCATTTGCATATCAGTATCGTTAATGAAGATGGTGAAGAGGTGGAGTGGTTTGTTGCCGAGAGTGAAATTGAGGATGCTCCTCCTGACTGGTTTGTTCGAGCGGTGACAACAACTTATCCATCAGCAAATTACAATATCCATCTTGCGGATGGTCGTACCAAGCAGATTATTATTCGTGCTGATCCGTTGGATGAAATTGAAGAGGCCTGGGGAGAGTCAGTCGCCTATTTCTGGTCAGTTATCACGATGATTTGCGTTATTTTTCTGGCAATTAATATTGTTTTTAATTCGATGTTGCAGGCGGTTCGCAGTATCGTTGTGGGCTTACGCAGGGTGGAGTCAGGGCAATATGGACGCAAATTACCACCTTTCAAAATCAGTGAATTCGAGGCAATAGCAACCGAAATCAATCACTTGTCTGATGCATTAAAAGTGGCGAAAGATAATAATCAGGCTCTGGCCCGCCACACCATGCAGATCCAGGAGTCTGAAAGACGCAATTTGTCCCGTGAATTGCACGATGAAATGGGACAATCGCTTACCGCTGTAAAAGCGATGTCCACGGCTATTCGTCAACCGGGTGCTAATGTCACTAAAATTTCCGAATCAATTGCTGAAATCTGTAACCATTTAGCGGGCGTTGTTCGTTCTATGATGCGAACCTTGCATCCATTAAGCCTGGCTGATTTAGGGCTGGGGGCGACTTTATCTGATCTGGTCAGTGAGTGGCGCAGACGTTACCCGGAATTGGTGATCAAGCTGGATTATGACGAACGGCTGGATAATGTTGCCCATGAATTGGCTATTCATGTTTATCGAATAGCACAGGAATGTCTGACGAATGTGGTGCGCCATGCCAATGCATCTGAGGTAACATTGGTGATTAGACAGGAAGGTGAACAAACTTCTCCTCGTGTGGTTATGCGCATTCGCGATAACGGGCAAGGCGGGGAGTCAGCAGGTAATGGTTTTGGTGTGCTGGCAATGCGGGAACGAGTAGAAAATATGGGAGGTCGTTTCAGATTTGAATCTGAGGCGGGAAAAGGGGTTTGCGTAAGTGCGTGGATGCCAATCATTGAGAAATCAGAAAATGAATGAAAAAAAGATTAGTGTGTTGCTGGTAGATGATCATCAGGTCGTTCGGGCTGGATTCAGAATGCTTTTGGACTCTCAACCGTTTATCGGCAATATTGTCGATGTCGATCGAGGAGAACTGGCCTGTCATGAATATGACCGGCAGCGTCCAGATGTGGTGGTGATGGATTTATCCATGCCCGGCATTGGCGGCTTGGAAACGATTCGCCGTTTAAAAAAGCAGGATCCACAAGCCACGGTTCTGGTTTACAGCATCCATGACGAATCGATTTATGTGGAACGGGCTATTCAGGCTGGCGCAAGAGGCTATGTCACCAAGAACAGTGCTGCAGAAGTATTAGCTGAAGCTGTGTTAGCTGTATCTCAGGGAAAACGGTATATCGAACAGGACATCCTGCCGAATATCGATGACTTCAGACATCCGTCAGATACCCTACATTACGGTCAGGTTGTAGAGCTGTTATCACCGAGAGAGTTTGATGTGTTTTGCCTGACGGCGAGAGGAATGACAGCACACGAAGTCGCAGCCGAATTGCACTTAGGCTACAAAACAGTGGCTAATTACAATACTCAGATTAAAAATAAACTTAATGTAAATACCACTGCGGATTTGGCAAATATTGCTGTAGTCCTGGGCATCATAAAACACTAGAAAAATGCCCGGCCATTGATAGTTATGTGTTTATTAAATATTCAACAGACCACTTGAATTATTTTCAGGCATCCCAATTTTGCTGATCAGAAGACATTATTCGTCTTCCTGATGAAAAGTTTTGGAGGTGTTTTATGGCTATTCAACGTTACAGACCATACAGTTTGCTTGATAACCTGCAGCGTGAAATGTCGTCCTTATTTCAAGTTCCGGCCACGGAAACTAACTTCAGTCAAGAAGATTGGACGCCGGCTGTGGATATTCAGGAAAACGCAGACAACTTTATTATTCATGCCGATTTACCTGGTGTAAAAGCGGCAGATATTGAAGTTACAGCAGAAAACGGCCTGCTGACAATTAAAGGTGTTCGCGATAGCAACAAAGTGGAAGAGAAAGATAATTACAAACGTATTGAGCGATTCAGCGGCAGTTTTATGCGGCGATTTACGTTGCCTGAAACGGCAGATGTTGAACGGATCAATGCGACTTCACGTGATGGCGTGCTCGAATTAACCATTCCTAAAATGCCGCAGCTTCAACCGAAACGTATTGAGGTGAATGTCCAGTAACAAAATGAAAAGGCTCCAAAAAAATTAGTTTTTGGAGCCTTCTTTCATCTTAAGATGTTATTTAACCCGCATGCCAGGGGTAGCACCATCGTCAGGATTTAGAATAAACAGATCCTTCCCACCAGGTCCTGCGGCCAGCACCATACCTTCGGATAAACCAAAACGCATTTTACGCGGGGCCAGATTGGCGACCATGACGGTTAATTTACCCACCAGATCTTCTGGTGCATAAGCCGATTTAATGCCGGCAAATACCTGTTTTTCAGCCAACCCAATATCCAGCGTCAGTTTCAGCAGCTTTTCAGCACCTTCGACATGCTCTGCATTGACGATTTTGGCAATGCGTAAGTCAATTTTGGCAAAGTCATCAAACTGAATTTCATCGGCAATCGGATCAATATTTTCAGCCGTTTTGCCTGGTGCAGCAGTCACGGTCATATTTTCTTTGGACTCTTCAATGATCGCATCAATCTTGTTTTGCTCGACTCGGGTCATTAACGGTTTGAATCCAGCAATAGTATGGCCCAGTAAAGGTGACGCAATATCAGTCCACTGCAATGCGTCAATATTTAAAAAGGCTTCAGCCTGTTCGGCCGTACGTGGTAATACCGGTTTGAGATAGGCAATCAGCACCCGAAACAAATTGATGCCCATGCTGCAAACGGCCTGAACTTCAGCATCTTTGCCTTCTTCTTTAGCCAGCACCCAGGGCTTTTGTTCGTCAATATACTGGTTGGCTTTATCAGCAAGTGCCATGATTTCGCGCATAGCCTGAGCAAATTCACGGTTATCATAGCGTTTAGCAATCGATTCAGACTGATCAGCGAATGCTTTAAACAATGCTTCATCTATCAATGAATCGCTTAACTTGCCATCAAAGCGTTTATTGATAAAACCGGCACAGCGACTGGCAATGTTTACTACTTTGCCAACCAAATCAGAGTTAATTCGACTCTGGAAATCTTCCAGACTCAGATCGATGTCTTCAATGGTGTTATTCAGTTTGGCAGCAAAGTAATAACGTAGATATTCCGGATTAAGATGATTCAGATAGGTACGCGCTTTAATAAAGGTACCGCGCGATTTAGACATCTTTTTGCCATCAACCGTGAGAAAGCCATGGGCATAAACCCGATTTGGTAATCTGAAACCAGCACCTTTCAGCATGGCCGGCCAAAACAGGGCGTGGAAATAGATAATGTCCTTGCCGATAAAATGCACCATTTCAGTCGGGCTGTCGGCACGCATGAATTCATTAAAATCCACATCGGTTCGGTCACAGTAATTTTTGAAACTGGCTAAATAGCCAATCGGTGCATCCAACCACACATAGAAAAACTTGTTCGGTGCATCGGGAATTTCAAAACCAAAGTAGGGCGCGTCACGCGAGATATCCCAATCCTGCAAACCACTGTCAAACCATTCGCCAAGCTTGCGACCGACTTCTGCCTGTAAATGATCACCTTGGGTCCACTCGCGCAATAGCGGTTCAAAATTACCTAATTTGAAAAAGTAATGTTCTGATTCTTTGGTGATCGGTGTTGCGCCGGAAACGGCAGAAACCGGATTTTTCAATTCAGTCGGATCATAGGTCGCACCGCAGACTTCACAGTTATCGCCATATTGATCGGCAGCACCGCATTTAGGGCATTCACCACGAATAAAACGATCCGGCAGGAACATTTCTTTTTCTGGATCATAGGCCTGACTGATAGTACGGCTTTCAATATGACCGGCATCACGGTTTGCCAGATAAATCTGGCTGGCCAGTTGGCGATTTTCTTCGCTGTGGGTGCTGTGATAGTTATCAAAACCAATCGCAAACTCGGCAAAATCAGCCTGATGTTCCTTGCTGACGTCGGCAATCAATTGTTCCGGCGTGATGCCCTCATTTTGTGCGCGCAACATGATAGGTGTGCCGTGGGCATCATCAGCACAAACATAATGACATTCATGTCCACGCATTTTTTGAAAACGCACCCAGATATCTGTCTGAATATATTCAACAAGATGTCCCAGATGGATAGAACCATTGGCATAGGGAAGTGCGCTGGTGACCAGAATTTTTCGTTGCATAAATAAACCGGAATTAAGCCGTTAGAAAACCGTCAAAGATACCAGATTTACTTTGCAGACTCTATTTTCAATGTTGTGGCATTGTTGCGTTGAAATGCCATGCTAATTGCTTTAGATTGAGGCTATATCTGCCGTGACGGCAATTCCTAGCTGTAAGAGAGCCTGATGGAACTGAATTTACATGATATACATGCCGAGTCAATTGAGCTGGCACTGGATCGGGCGCGACAATATCGTTCGTTGCTAGAGCCCGAAATTGCTGAAAGTATCTGTCTGGATATTCTCAATATCGAGCCGGAAAACCAGGCAGCGCTGGTGGTTTATATTCTGGCATTGACAGATCAGATCAGCATCAGCGGCAGTCAGTCGCCGTTTCAGGACATTGAAGTGGCTATCGCCAAACTCAGCAGCGAATATAAACAGATTTATTACACTGGCATCGTGCTGGAACGTCGGGCCCGCTTTATGCTGACGCAGCCCATGTCGCGTGCGTTTGCTTATGATTATTTTATTAAGGCGCTGGAATGTTATCAGCAGGCAGAACAAATGCGACCGGACCATAACGATGAAGCCACTCTGCGCTGGAATAGCTGTGTGCGTACCATACAGCGTGAAAAACTTGAACCGCTGTCGGACACTGATCAAATTGTTATGAGCCGGGAAAGCTGATGGCATTGTTGCAGGTTAAAAAACGCCTGATGGCGATGGCGGGTCTGGTGCTGACCGCTTATCTTGTTTTTCACATGCTCAGTAATCTGAGCTTCTTCAGTCCCGGACAGTATCAGGCGTTTTATGATTTTTATAATCAACCACTGATTCGCTGGCCCTTGTGGATATTAGTCGCGGCATCATTGGTATTTCATGTAATTGTTGCGGTGCAAATCCGATTGCATAACAGCAAAGCAAGGGTTCAAGCCTATCAACATCGACAACATCATTTTATTCCCGCCTGGCTGGTTTCAATTGTTATCACGCTGATCCTGCTGTTTATTGTCTGGCATATGGCTCAAATGTGGGCGTTCGGCGGTGCTGATATCTACGGTCAGACACTTAATTTATTCAGCTCGGTTTGGCAATTAGTGATCTATTTGGGCGGCGTACTGCTGTTAGGCTTGCACTTGCAGCATTCATTAACCAATGTCTTGCAAACACTGGGAAAAACCTCCAAACAGTTTTACTGGTTAAGCACCGCTGTTGTGGTGTTATTAGTGTTGGGATTTGCCATTGTCCCTATAGTGGCCTACTGGAAAGCATAATGACCGAAGAACAACAACTGGATGGCTTTTCACCTAAAGGCCCACTGGAACAACGCTGGACCCAGCATAAATATAATTTACGGGTGGTCAGTCCGGCCAATCGTAAACGGTATCGGGTGATTGTGGTGGGAACGGGTTTAGCCGGGGCATCTGCTGCTGCTTCACTTGCAGAGATGGGCTATCAGGTGAAAACCTTCTGTTTTCAGGATAGCCCGCGAAGAGCGCATAGTATTGCAGCCCAAGGTGGTATTAATGCTGCCAAAAATTACCACAATGATGGTGATAGTGTCTGGCGTCTGTTTTACGACATGATAAAAGGTGGCGATTTTCGGGCCCGTGAATCCAATGTGTTTCGTCTGGCTGAATTGAGCACTGCCATTATTGATCAAGCTGTGGCGCAAGGTGTGCCATTTGCTCGTGAATACAGTGGTTATCTGGCTAACCGCTCATTCGGTGGTGCGCAGGTTTCCCGAACTTTTTATGCCCGCGGTCAAACCGGTCAGCAGTTACTACTCGGTGCCTATCAGGCGATGAGCCGGCAGATTGCCGAAGGACATATTGAGCATTTTTCACGATGTGAAATGCAGGATTTGATCAAAATTGACGGTCAGGCCAAAGGCATTGTGGTCAGGGATTTACTGACCGGGGAATTAAGTTCACATCTGGCGGATTGTGTAGTGCTTTGCACCGGCGGCTACAGTAATGCCTTTTATCTGTCGACCAACGCCAAAGGTTGTAACACGTCAGCTATCTGGCGAGCCCATAAGCACGGAGCATTATTTGCCAATCCCTGTTTTACCCAGATTCATCCAACCTGCATCCCACAACATGGTGAGTTGCAATCCAAACTGACCTTGATGAGTGAATCATTGCGTAATGATGGTCGTATCTGGGCACCGAAAAATCCGGCGGATTGTGGTCGCGATCCGCGAGATATCCTGGAACAGGATCGAGATTATTTTCTGGAACGCATGTATCCGGCGTTTGGCAATCTGGTGCCGCGGGATATTGCCTCGCGGGCAGTTAAACATATTTGTGACGACGGACGTGGTGTGGGCCATGAGATTAATGGTCAGAAACTGGGCGTATATCTGGATTTTGCCGATGCCATCAAACAGCAGGGCGCGGATGTCATTAATGAAAAATATGGCAATCTGTTTGATATGTATCAACGAATTACTTCCGAAGATCCGACCCAACAGCCAATGCGAATTTACCCTGCCGTGCATTACACCATGGGTGGTTTATGGGTGGACTACAATCTGATGACATCAGTGGATGGTCTGTTTGCTGGTGGCGAAGCCAACTTTTCCGATCATGGTGCCAATCGACTGGGGGCCAGTGCATTAATGCAAGGTCTGGCAGATGGGTATTTTATTCTGCCAACCACGGTGTCTGATTATCTCGCCAGACAAACGCCACTGAAAGATAAAGACTATCCTGAAGTAGAGCAGGCGATGAACTATTCCCAGGCGCGTCTGGACAGACTGCTGAATGCGCCGGAACCCCAACAGACCCCAGATTATTTTCATCGCCGTCTTGGGAAAATTCTCTGGGATCATTGCGGCATGGCGCGAAATGAATTTGCATTGAAGCAGGCCATCGAAGAAATTCAGCAACTGCGTGAACAGTTCTGGCGTGAAATCAAAATCAGTGGCAACGATAAACAGCTTAATCAAACTCTGGAAAGAGCCGGCAGGGTCGCTGACTTTATGGAGCTGGGTGAATTAATGTGCATTGATGCCCTGGCCCGAGAAGAGTCCTGTGGTTGTCATGCACGAGTAGAACATTTAACCGCCAACGGGGAAGTACAGCGGCGCGATGGTGAGTTTGGTTTTGTTTCGGCATGGCAATATACAGGCGATGTCATTCAGCCGAAGCTGGTCAAAGAGCCTTTGCATTTTGATTTTGTCAGCCCTGGGATACGGAATTACCAATGAATTTTATTCTGCATATATGGCGTCAGGCCTCATCCCAAGATGATGGTTTTTTTGAAAAGCACGAGCTGGAAGTCGAAGCTGAATCTTCTTTTCTGG